>CAYPOZ010000001.1:0-2593 GCA_964412415.1 uncultured Isosphaeraceae bacterium
CAAGGTGCAGCCACTCGAGCCCGATGGCGAGGCCAACTGGTGCTGCGCGGTCCATGTGCCTGGCATCACGCACGCGCTGGTCGTGTGGTGCGAGCCGGCGCGCGTGCTGTCTGGCCCTGAGCGGGCTCAGCTTGGCGATGCTGCGGCAGGCGCGAAGTGGGTGATCCGGGTGCAGACGGTGCTCCATGCGCCCGACGCCGCGGAGGACTACTTCATGGCCATCGGTCTCGTTGCGGGCAGCCTCCCCGACATCGTCGCGCTCCTCGATGTGGTGACGAGCGAGGTGTACGACCGCGCTGCGCTTGACCGGCTCTTCGTTGCCGACGGCGCCAAGCCGATGGACCGCGTGCTGTGGCGCCTCGGGCGCTACGAGGCGCTGGCGGACGGCGACGCGTCCACGGTGCTCGTCGGGACATGCGGGCTCTCGCGCTGCGGACTTCCCGAGCTTGAGATGTGCGAAGTGCCCCGCGAGCAGGCTGATGCCGCGGCTGTGCTCCTCCACACCCTTGCGGGCCTGCTGCTTGAGTCGCCCGCGCCGCCGCCGGGATTCGAGATGGAGATCGGCGACGGCATCCGCATCACGCTGCAGCGTGCGGACGAGGTCGCGGCGCACCTCGTGGAGGGTGCGCCCGGCTCGCGCGCATGGCGCGATGTGGCGAGCTCGCACGGGCTCGTCGAGTTCGAGCTCCCTCGCGCTGCGGTGTGCGGGACGGAGCCGCGCGGCGCCTACAAGCCGGTGTGGATGTGGCCGCAGGACGCGGTCGAGCGCATCGCCTCCGGCAACGCGGTGCTGTTCATGACACGCCACTCGGTGGAGGCGGCGACGCAGCGTGCGCAGTCGACCTGGCCTACGTTCGCCACAGCGTTCGCGTCGCTTGCGCGCCCCACCCATCCTGACTGGCAGAAGATGGCCGAGGATGCGTTCCAGGTGCAGGCCGCAGTGCCTCCTCCGCCCGAGGGGCACTCGGGACCGCGCATCGAGCAGGCGTGGTTCCATGTGCGCCGCATCGCGGGCGATGGCATCCATGCGATGACGTCGTCGCGTCCCGTGACCCGGCCCGATCTCGACGCGGGATCGATGGTGATGCTGAATTCCAAGGACGTGACCGACTGGCGGGTGGAACTTGATGGGCACGTGTACGACCCCGACGAGAGCGACGCGCTGCTGCATGCGGTCGACCGCGTGCGGGGCATCGCGGAGAGGGAATGATGAGCGCACATGATGATGCGGACAGAGGTCTTGACCTGGCGACCATCCTGGAGACGCGCACCGAGTTCGAGGCTCGTGCAGCGGCAGTGGTGCTCGAGGATTCCGGGATCCCGTGCATGGTGAACGTGCCGTCCATCCAGAGCTGCGTGCTCGGCTCAGGCGGGATCATCGGCACTGTGCGCCTGCAGGTTCGTGAGCGTGACGTGGAGCGTGCGCAGCAGGCACTCGCGTCCGCGCGCGAGGAGGGCTCCTCGGTCGACTGGGACAGCGTCGACATCGGGCCCGAGGACGATCCCGAGGTGCGCCACGCGGCGCGGGGCGTGCCGGGCGCAGCGGCGATGAGGCCGATCGCGCGCATCGGCCTGTGGTGCGCCGTGGCGCTCGTGCTTGCGGGGATCCTGCTTCCGCTCATCGGTGCGATCCGCGCGGCGCTCGTCAAGGGAGCTGGCGCGATTGCGCTCGTCGCGGTGCTGTCAGGGTGCGGCTACCACCTCTCCGGCCGCGTGGTTGAGGGCGGCTTCGACAGCGTCGACATGCTTCCCCGGAGCCAGGCTGAGGATGTCGGCGGCGCACCTGTGGCCGGCGCGATGATTGAGCTGTACCGCGACCCGCAATCGCCCAAGCGCAAGCTTGTGGGCACTGCGCGCGCCGATGATCGCGGCGAGTTCACCATGGCGCTTCAGGACTTCGGCGCCGGATGGATGGAGGAGCGCTGGCTCGTGCGCATCCGGCGCAACGGGTACAAGGGCGCAGAGCAGTCGATCGAGCTTCCGGGCTCCCCGGACGGATGGAGGATGGTGGGCACCCTGACGCGGGGACGTGCAGTGCCCTTCAGCGAGCCGGAGTCAGGTGGATCGCTGCGCCGACAGGCTGACAGCTTCAGCGGGCCCGGCGCGTTCCCGCGCTGAGAACGAATGCCGCCCCGGCCGCCGATGCACGTGCGAAGGCGCTACCGCATCGGGCTGCCCGGCATCCTGTTCCTTGCGCTCGTGATTGTGGTAGGCGTGGCTGCGGGAAGCCGCGCAGGGAACCTGCTCGTGTGGGTCTTCAGCGCGATGGTGGCGTGGATCCTGGTGTCCGGCGTGGTGTCTGGCGCGATGCTGATGGGTGTGCGTGTGCGAAGGCTCGAGCCGGGCCCGGGATCGGTCGGCCGTCCGCTCGTGATCCGATACGAGGTCGCCAACGCAAACTGGCTGTGGCCGATCGTCGACCTGCGCATCGCGGAGGCGCGGGTGGATTCGGCGCGCGCAACGCAGTCGCATGCGTGGCTTGCACGCTGCGGCGCCGGGCAGGCCGTGCACACGGAGGGCGTGCTGTGGCCGGTTCGGCGCGGCCGCATCAGGCTTGAGGCCACCCTTGCGTCGAGTCAGTTCCCCTTCGGCC
>CAYPOZ010000001.1:2644-8083 GCA_964412415.1 uncultured Isosphaeraceae bacterium
TCGGTGACGACATCGCAGGTGCGCGAGATCCTTGTCCATCCGCAGACGGTGCCGCTGAGGCCGATCGCCTTCTCGCGGCTCGTGCGTGCAGGGCTTGGCCAGGGCCAGCGCGTGGCGGACGGGCGCGGCGGCGGTGACGACTTCCGGGGCCTGCGCCCCTACGTGCCGGGCGACCCGCAGCGGCATGTCGCGTGGAAGAGGAGCGCGATGCTCGAGGATCCGGTGGTGGTCGAGCGGTCGACGCCGGCGCCGCGCCGGCTGCTCGTGATCCTGGACCTGGTGGCGTCCACCGGGGAGGTCGCGCGGATGATCGAGGTGGGCGCCGATGCGCGTGAGCGCGAGGAGGACGCGATCACGCTGTGCGCGAGCCTCCTGTCGCACGCGGAGCGCGAGGGATGGGAGGTGTCGCTGCGCGTGGCCGGGATGCCGCCGGAGTCGGCGTCGGGTCCCGCAAGCTCGGCGTTCCGCCGCGGGGCCTGGCACCTCGAGCGGCTCTACAGCATGCTCGCGGCCATCGACCTTGACGGGTCGCGTGAGGGTGCTGCCGGCGTGACGCGCGGTGCGGGCCGGACGCAGGGATCGCACAATGCCGAGCCCGACAGCGTGCGTGGGGCCGTGACAATCGTGGTGCATCCTGCGCGTGCCGAGCTTGCGGTTGGCGGCCCGGGCGCGATGCACCTCACGGCGCTGCACCTGGCGGAGATGCGGCAGCCATGAACCTGCTCCGCCGCTGCCGACTGAGGTCACTTGCGCTGGCGGCGCTCTCGCTGGCGGCACTCTCGCTCGCGGAGCGCAGCGTTCCGATGCTCGCGGGCAGCCTGCTCCTGTGTGCGGCGAGCTGGTACGCGCTTGAGGGGCCGAGGGGCCGTCCGCTGCCGAGGTGGGTCGCTGGGGTGCTCTCCACGGCCGTGGTGGTGGGCGCCGTGATCGTCGGCCTTGACGCGCGTGGCCTCGCGGAGCTGATTGCGGTCACAGGCCGTGCGCTTGGCGCGGTGCTCGTCGTCATGATGTTCTCAAGGCGCGGCACGGCGGACGAGCGGTCGGTCATCGCGCTCTCGGCCGGCGTGCTGGTTGCGTCGTGCATGCTGAGCACCGCGCTACTTGTGGGTGTTGCGGTTGCGGCAGCGACAGTCGCGGCGGTGATGTCGGTGACCGCATACAGGCTCGCGACCGGATCGGAGCGCGCGGCGGAGGCGCGGAAGATGCCGTCGCACGCACTCTCGCCTGCGCCGCCTCCCGAGCTTCCGCTCCGCAGCAGCGTCTCGCTGCGCGGGGTGACGGCAGTGTCGAGCGCACTCGTGCTCGGCGTTGCGCTTGTCGTGTTCCTCGTCTTCCCTCGGCTCTGGCGCGATCCGCCCGGCCTGTTCCGCAGGGCAGGTCCGGGCACCACAGGGTTCGCGCCCGAGATCCGCCTGCGCACCGGGGACCGGATCTCAACGAGCAGGCGAGAGGTCTTTGTGGTTCGGTGGCTGGACTCGGCGGGCCAGGCCGTGCGGTTCGCCGGCACTCCCTACCTGCGCGGTGCCGTGCTCGACTCCTACCAGCCTGTCGATGCGCGCTGGCGCGCGTCGAGCTCGAATCCCGTGCAGATCACCTTCCGGGCCGAGCCCGGGACCTTCGCGAACCTCGGCAACCCGCCGATCGACACGCGCGTCGACACGTGGACCCAGGTGGTGGAGATGCGCGCGCTCGTCACCGACACGATGTTCACCGCATGGGCGCCAGTGGCAGTGTCGGCAACGGCTCCACGCACTGTGGTGCTCGAGCCGGGGACGGGCACGCTGCGCGATCTCGGTGCCGATGACGCAGGCCGGTACTCGACCTACCAGGTAAAGGTGAAGCCCTTCCCGGGCGCATCGGTCATCGAGAGCCTCTCGTGGGGACAGCAGCCCGAGCTGCAGCCAGAGGGATTTCCCGTTCCCGAGGTGCGGGAGGAGGCGTTGCGGATCCTTGCCGAGTCTGGCCTTGCCGCAGATGCGCAGGACATGCCCGTGGCTGGCGATGCCAGATGGGATAGGGCACGCCGCATCGCTAACGCGCTCGACGCGTGGATGCAGCCTCCAAGGTTCAGGTACACGACGGACCTCTCGCGGTTCATCGCGCGCGAAGGTCGTGACCCGATTGACCTCTTCCTTCGCGACTACCGGTTCGGGCACTGCGAGCTCTACGCGAGCGCGATGGCGGCGCTATGCCGGTCGGTGGGGGTCGATGCGCGCGTGGTGGTGGGATACGTGGCGCTCGAGTACGACGAGCTCGCGGGCGTCTATGTCGTTCGCGAGTCGAACGCGCATGCGTGGGTCGAGGTGCTGTCGGGGCCTGCGCAGTGGTCGATGTACGACCCAACCCCCGCGGCGGAGCTGATCGCGCTCCACGAGTCGGGGAGAACCTGGGCCGATGCGTTCCGCTGGCTCTACGACCCGATTGACTTTGCGTGGACCAGGTCTGTCGTGGCGTTCGATGGCGCACGGCAGGCGCGCCTGATGGACACCACGGCGCGCGAGCTGTCCGATGCGCTCGGTGGTGTCGCCCGTCGCATCGGCGAGTGGGCGCAGCGCGTGAACAGCGCGTTCCTGCTGGGGCCTTCCGGCTACATCTGGCTCAGCAGCCTCGGTGCGGTGGCGGTGCTCGGCGCATGGACCGGCGTGAGCGCGGTTCGCGCGCGGCGCAGGGAGCGTGCGCTGCTCGCGCTTGGGCCGCTCGTGGCGGACGAGCGAAGGCGCATGCGGCGCGATGCGCGGTTCTGGGTCGATTCGGTGGAGGCGCTGAGGCGCGCAGGGATCCGGCGGCCCGCACAGCTCACGCCTCTTGCATGGGCAGGCACCCTGCACGACTCGCGTCCCGAGGTCGCGCAGGCGCTCGAGCGGATCGCGCGTCGGCTCTACGAGATCCGCTTCGGCGACCGGCGGCCGGATGCAGAGGCGCGCCGCGCGGATGGCGAGCTGGTGCGCGACCTCATTCGTGCAGCTTCCCGCAGTCGCGACGGCTAGCATCGACACATGCCCGCATCCCGTTCCCGTACGGCCGAGTGGCGCCGCAGCATGCAGCAGGTCTTCGAGCGTGGCGGCACCATCGAGGTGGCCGTCGCGCGCCCTGGCCTGCAAGACCCGGTCGAGTCCGCTGGCGCTGCGGACCTCGTCTGGCGCCTGCGCGTCACCGATCTCGAGGATGAGCATGTCGTCGTAGAGGCGCCTGTGGCGCTCGGCAAGCTGATGGCGATTGCCGACGGCACGCCACTGGTCGGCGCGATCACCGTGGGCCAGAACAGGTGGAAGTTCAGCTCGGTGAAGGTGTCGGACGTCGATGCCGGGGGCACACGCACGGCGCGCATCCGGCTCGAGCTTCCCGACGCGGTCGAGCGCTGCATGCGCCGCCACACGCGCTTTGAGACGGCAGGACTCGCGCTTCCCCAGGTGGAGGTGTGGCCGCTGCTTGAACCAAAGTCCGTCGTGCCGATGGAGCGCGCGAACGAGGCTGCGTTCGCTGCCGTGGCGCTCGCTGACGCGGCAGGCGGATCTCCCTCGGCGCCAGCGCAAGATGCGCCGATGCCTCAGGTGGGCCCATCCTTTCCTGCGACGCTGATGAACCTCGGCGGCGGTGGCGTGGGCCTGCGCGTCGAGCCGCAGGATTCGTCGGCGCTCGGCAGGCACCGCACCTTCTTCCTCCGGATCCCGCTCGGCGCCAGGCAGCCGGTGCCGATCGTCGCATCTGCCACTTTGGCGCACACGCACCTCGACAGCGCCCAGCGCACCTATGCCGGCATGGCCTTCGACTTTGTCCACAACCCGCAGCACCAGGCGACGGTCATCGCGCAGGTGCAGCGGTGCATGCAGTCGGCGCAGGCTGCCGTGCAGTCGCGGTGACGGCACGGAGCGGCGGAGGGGCATCAGGATCCATGCGTGCGTTGCATGGGAGGGCGTTGCGCCTATCATTCCCGCCACACGGAGCACACCAATGAGCCTTCTCCAGTCAAGCAACCCGATCCTCGCGGACAGTTCCCTCAGCAACGCGGCCAACGCGGGCGGCTTCACGGCGAAGCGCACGGCGAGCGTCAACGGCGTCATCAACAAGGTCGCCGGCTGCACCCTCGTGACGGCGATCGCAGGCGGCATCGGTGCGGCGGTCTGCGCACAGTTCCCCGCGATCACCACGATCGCGATGATCGTGTCCTTCCTGGTGGTGATCGTGTCGATGTTCGCGGTGCGGTCGTCGCCGAAGGTGGCGGCAACGCTCCTGGTGATCTACTCGGCGGCGCAGGGCGTCGCGATGGGCAGCGTGGCGGTGATGCTCGAGGCCGTTCTGCGCGCGCAGGGCATTCAGGTCGGCGTGGGGCTTGCGCTGCAGGCGTTCATCATCGTGATGGCGATGGTGGCGGCGATGCTGCTCGCCTACAAGACCGGGCTGCTCAAGGGCGGCGCCACGTTCCAGCGCGGACTCACGGTGCTGACGATCGGCATCCTGATCACCTACATCGCCTCGTTCGCGCTCAGCCTGTTCGGCGTGACGCTTCCCTTCATCGGCATCGGCAGCGCGCTGCAGGGCGGCACGCCGGCGCTCGTGGGCCTTGGCCTCAACGTCTTCATCATGCTCGTCGCGTCCCTGTGGCTGATCATCGACTTCAGGCAGGTCGACGAGGCCGTGAGCGCGGGTGTCCCCGCGGACATGGAGTGGTACCTCGCCTTCGGGCTGATGGCGACCCTGATCTGGATCTACTGGGAGGCGCTGCAGCTGGTCTTCCGGCTGGCCCTCATCTTCGGCGACCGCCGCTGATACTGCTGGTCCGAAGGCGAATCCAGGCCGCTGCGGCTCGCCCTCATTCCCGGCGCTGAATCCGAGCGCTCGGCGCCGCCGAACTGGATCTCATGATGGATCCGCACGACCGTGCAGCAGCGGATGCGCTCGAGGCCGTTTCGCGCGCTGTCGCCGCGTGGTCGACCGATGCCCTGTTTGGCGCGGATCCGTCGATGGAGGAGCGGTACGGCACGGCGGGACGCCGCCTGTGGCGGTCGGAGATGCAGTCGCGTCTGAGTCACCTTGTGGAGGCGATAGCGGCCGGTCGGGCCGAGCTCTTCGTGTCGAACGCGGCTTGGTCGCGCACTGCGTTCATCGCGCGCGAGATGGCCGAGGCGGACCTGCGCGCGAGCATCGACGCGCTAGGGCTCACGCTGCATGAGCAGGTGCCGGGCGCGGTGTGGTCGCGTGCGGAGCCGATGCTCGCGCTTGCGTCGCAGAGGATCCAGTCCGTGAGCTCGTCGGGCGCGTCGGGGGATGCGCTCGCGAGCGGTCTTGAGGCGCCCGACGCGCGCGATGCGCGGCTCTACCTGCTTCGGCTCCTGCAGCGGGACCGGGAGGGCGCAGCCGAGATCGCGTCATCCGCGCTTGCGGGCGGTGCGACGCTCGGTCACGTGTACGAGCGCATCCTGATGCCGGCCCTCGCCGAGG
>CAYPOZ010000001.1:8093-9554 GCA_964412415.1 uncultured Isosphaeraceae bacterium
CCGTGCTCGTCGAGTTCGAGTCGCGGATCTCGATGGTGACGCCCGCGCTCGGCGAGATTGGGCGCATGTGGCACCTGCAGGAGGCGACGATCGCCGATGAGCACTACTGCACAGGCGCAACGCAGATGATCATGGCGCGGCTCCGTGCTGCGGTGCCGACGAGGCCGTCGCGCGGCAAGCGCGTAGTGGCGACTGCGGTGGGCGGCGACCTGCATGAGGTCGGCATCCGCATGGTGGCCGATCTCTTCGATGCCGATGGCTGGGATGTGGAGTTCCTCGGCGCGAACATGCCGACGGCGGACCTGGTCGACGCCATCGACCCTGACCGCGGCGGCCACTCGACTGACCTGGTGGCGGCAAGCGCCAGCACGACGCTCGCGGTGCGCGCGATGGCGGACCTTGTGACGGCGGTCAGGTCGCACGCGTCGACAGCGCATGTGTCGATCATCGTGGGGGGAACGCCGTTCAGGATCGTGCCCGACCTGTGGCAGGTGGTGGGCGCCGATGGCTACGCGTCGACCGCGGCGGATGCGCTCAAGGTTGGCGAGCAGCTGGTGGCGCAGCGCGCTCCGCGCTAGGACTGCCGCGGCCTGCGGGGCCGGCGCGGACGGTCCATCCCGTCGCCGTCGTCGCGAGGCATGTCATCGGATTCCGCGGTAGGTGCCGCATCAGCCTCCGCCGAGCGGTCGGAGTCAGGGTCAGGCACCTCGAACACGGCACCATCATGCGCTGATGCAGTGGGCTGCCCATGCTCGTCGAGGCCCGCATCAAGCGGCAGCCCCGTCTCGAGCTGGAACGCGAGATGCGCCGCAAAGCTCATCTCGATGGGAGTCTCGGTGCCCCAGCGCAGCGCGACCGTGCGGAACAGGTCCTGCACGCGGCGCGCAACGCGCTCGACCGTGCGATGCTCCTCTCGCGTGCGGAACAGCGCGTAGTGGCCGTCACCGATGTAGTCGATCGAAAGCTGAACCTCAGGCCGTGCTTCGCCTTCCATGGCGCCACCTCCTGCGTGGAAGTCTAGCGATCGCCCTTACCATCAACTCGTGTGGCGCGCCATCCCAGTGCTGGTCGCAAACGCAGTGGTCTGGGCAATCGCCCTGATGATGTGGGATGGGTTGCCCGATCGGATCCCTCTCCACTTCGACTTCCACGGCGTGCCGGACCGGTGGGGCGCACCGAGCGTGGCAAACTGGCTTGGCATGCCCATCATCAGCAGCGTGATGTCGGTGATGATGGGCGGGGCCGCGCTGTGCGTAGGGCTGCTCGCCCGTCACATGCCCGGGATCGTGAACGTGCCGGACAAGGCACTGTGGATGTCGCTCCCTGCCGAGGCGCGGGTGCGGTCGCTGTCATCCCTGCGCGCGCTGCTGGAATGGGTCGGAGTCGGCCTCAACTGCCTGTTTGGGGGGATGTTGGCGTGCACGTCGGCGGTGGCGAGGGGCACAGTGGCCACGATGCCAT
>CAYPOZ010000001.1:9564-27873 GCA_964412415.1 uncultured Isosphaeraceae bacterium
GGGGGTCACGCTTGTGCTTGTGGTGCTGTCGACGGTGAGGACGAGGCAGCGGATCCGCATCGAAGTCGCCGTTGCTGGGCGGGGCTCCTAGGCTTGGCGCCGGATGGAAACGACGCGAAGCGCCCCAAGTCCCGTACGCACCCGGAAATCGAGCCGCAGGGCGCTCCGCTTCCACTGCCTCAACTGCATCGCCGCCGAGCTCGGTCGTATAGAGGCCGCGCATGCCGCACACACGCTGACAACCACGGGCAACTGGACACCCGGCGAGAACACTGACCACTGCACGAAGCTCGTCGAGTTCGCGCTCGACGGGCTCCCCTCGAGCGCGCCCTGGTTCGTGCGGGCGGTGGCGACCCTGTTTCTCCGCACGCGGGCCACTGCCGGCTGCATTTGGGGTTCCTGCACTATCCGGGTGCGCCTGGCGCTCAGTGACTTGGGTGCATCCGCGGCGACGTAACGAGTTCGGCGAGGATTCGTTCGCGGTCCGCGTCAAGCGCTGGCGGCGGATTGCGCATGCCGCGCTCGGGTACGTCGCTGATCTTCACAGGATTGCCGGGCACCTTGAAGGTGCCGATCGAGGGGCACTCGACCGGCAGGACCATCGAGCGCGCCTGCGCCTGCGGCATCGATATCGCCTCCGCAACGTTCTGGATTGGCGCCGAAGGCACCGCGGCGGCATCAAGCGCCGCGAGCCAGTGACTCGCGGGCCTGGTGCGAAGCGTGCGCTCGATCTCCCGCTGCAGGTCATCCACGTGCGCGAAACGGCTCGAGTTGTCGGCAAAGCGCGGGTCGGCCGCAAGATCGCCGCGGCCGATTGCCCCGCACAGTGTGCGGAACAGCGTGTCGTTGCCGGCGCCGATCACGATGGGATGGTCAGCCGTGTCGAAGGCCTGGAACGGCGCGATCGAGGGGTGCCGGGTCCCGACAGGGCCGGGCACCACGCCAGTCGCGCTGCATGATGCGATCGCCGCCTCGAGGAATGCGATCTGGCAGTCGAGCATCGCCACATCGATCATGCATCCTTCGCCAGTGCGCGTGCGCCGGTAGAGCGCGTTCGAGATGCCGAGCGCCAGGTAGAGGCCTGCGACCAGGTCGCCGACCGAGGCGCCAACGCGTGTCGGCGGTCCGCCGGGATGTCCCGTGAGGCTCATCAGCCCGCCAAGCGCCTGCACGATGATGTCATATGCGGGCTTGCCGGACATCGGTCCGCTCTGCCCGAACCCTGACAGTGCGCCGACGATGAGCTGCGGCCATCGCGCGTGCAGCGTCTCCCATCCGTAGCCGAGGCGGTCCATCACGCCCGGCGAGAAGTTCTCGACGAGCACGTCGGCGCGGTCGAGCATCGACTCGAAGATGGTGCGGTCCTCGGGGCGCTTGAGGTCAAGGGCGATCGACTCCTTGTCGCAGTTGACGCACGCGAAGTAGATGCTCGTGCCACCCTTGAAGGGCCCGTAGGCGCGGGAGTCGTCGCCGGTGCCGGGCCGCTCGACCTTGATCACGCGCGCGCCCATGTGCGCGAGGACGCTCGTGCAGAAGGGTGCGGCGAGCACGCGGCCAAGATCGACGATGGTGACGCCGGCCAGCGGAGGGGAGGAGTCGCTCATGGGCAATCGAGCCTACTTGGCGCAACGCCTAGATTGCGTGCGTTGGGCCTGTGGCGAAACTGGCAGACGCAGCGGACTTAAAATCCGCGGCCGGGTGACACCGGCGTGTGGGTTCGATTCCCACCGGGCCCATTGCTCAGGATGCGGGAGGCGCAGGTGCGCGCGTTCGGGCCTCGTACACGCGCATGGCCTCCGGCATCATGCGCTGCAGGCGTGCGATGCGGGTGCTCTCCTTTGGATGGGTGGAGAGGAACTCGACCGTTCCGGGCGATGCGGCGTCCATGCGCTGCCAAAGGGTGATGGCGGCACGCGGGTCGTATCCCGCGTCGGCCGAGATGATGAGGCCAATCTCGTCTGCCTCGGTCTCGTGGCTGCGGCTGAAGGCGAGCCCTCCGAGCCCCATGCCCGCCATCACAGCCTGCTGCCCCGCCGGCGGCATGTCCGCGAGCACGAATGCCGTGTTCATGAGCGCCTCGCCAAGAAGCTGCTGCGTGATGCGCTCGCCCGAATGGCGCGACGTCGCGTGTGCGCACTCGTGACCCATCACCACGGCGAGCATGTCGTCGGTGTTCGCGACCTTCAGCAGGCCCGAGTAGACCGCGCACTTGCCGCCTGGCAGCGCCCATGCGTTCACCATCTTGGGGTCGTCGATCAGCACGACCTCCCAAGCGAAGGTGCGTGCGATGGCATGGTTGCGGCTGGCGCTCTCGAAGATGCGGCGCGAGACGCGCTGCACTCGGTCGTAGTCGGGACCCGAGGCGATCACCTTCGCGCCGGAGACTTCCTGGGCGTAGGCCTGCTCGCCAAGGCTGCGCTCGTCAGACCCGGAGAGCATGTTCAGCTGCGAGCGGCCGCTGCCGGATACGGTGGTGCATCCGAGGGCAGGCACGAGTGCGATCGTGGCCAGCAGGGCGAGGGTTCCGGGAAGCGTGCAGCGCATGAACTCAGCGTAGCGCTGCGATGGCGGCCCCCAGGAGCGATCCGCCAACCGTCACGAGCCAGGTGGGAGCGCCCAGCCGAAGGGCCACGAGCGCCAGCGCTGCCACGGCGCATAGCCACAGGTCTGGTCGACCCGCAGGCGCGACCGATGCGGGCACCACCGTCTCGATGAGTGCTGCTGCGAGGAGCCCGGTGACCGCAGCCTGCACGCCGGCAAGTGCGCGCATCGCGCCAGCGACGCGTGCGAGCGATGCCCAGACTGGCCACGCGCACGCTGCCAGCAGCAGCCCCGGCGCAAAGATGGCGATCGTGGCCACGGTGCCCCACAGCGCCGCGATGGCTGCAGCGTCGCCTGCACCCACCGCCGACGACGCACCCAGATACGAGGCGATGGCGAACAGGGGGCCTGGGATTGCCTGCGCGGCACCGTAGCCCGCAAGGAAACGCGACTGGTCAACGATGTCGGGCACGAGGTCAGCCTCAAGCAGCGGAAGCACGACGTGACCTCCACCGAACACGAGGGCGCCGGCGCCCACGTACGGCCCGATACGGTCGCTGTGCACGACGAGCGCTGCGATGAGCGTGAACGCCAGCAGGGCCGCGCATGCGGTCGCCGCAGCGCGGCTGATGCGGAGCGGATGCGCATCGGGCATCGGCTCGCGTGCGTCTGTGCGCCGAAGGATGGCCGCGCCGGCCAGTGCGCCGGTCATGATCGCCGCAATCTGGTCAAGCGGGTGGTCCCACGCGAGCGCGATGCCGCCAGCGGCCATCGCGATGCCGATCCTCGGCAGCCCACGGCACAGCGTTCGCGCCATGCCTGCAACGGCGTGCAGCACGACCGCCGGCACGATCGCCTTCATGCCCGCGATCCAGCCTGACGTGGATAGGTCTGCGCCCGAACCAAGCGCGACCGCGAGCATGATCATCACAGCTGCACTCGGCGCAGTGAACGCGAGCCACGCGGCGACGGCGCCCGCTGGTCCTGCGCGCAGCCAGCCAAGCAGGAAGCCCACCTGCGAACTCGTGGGTCCCGGCAGCGCATGGCAGTAGGCGACGAGCTGCGCGTATTGGGCATCGTCAATCCACCGGAGCCGAGTGATGCATCGCTCGCGGAAGTGCGAGAGGTGCGCGATAGGGCCGCCGAACGACGTCATCCCCAGGCTGGCGAAGGTGCCGAACACCTCCGCGACGCGCGCGAGGCGGGAAGGGCGGTGGGGCGCCGGCGCGCGTCCGTCGTCGTACACGAGCGGGAAGGTAGGTGAGTCAGGCCGCGACGACTTCGCGCGGGTGCGCAGGCGCCGCTCGCATCATGCCGCCGATGCGCTGCACCACGGCGGCGACGGCACGTGCCGAGTTGGGCTGAGCGTGCGCGAGCGCGGCTTCCGACATCGCCTTCAGGCGCCCGCGATCCGACATCAGGCTTCGCACGACGGCACCTGCATCGGCCGGCGTCGTGCAGCGCAGGGCGCAGCCCCACCGCTCCATGCAGTGCGCGTTGCGGTCCTCCTGGCCAGGCACCGCGCATGCGATCACCATGGGGAGCCCTCGCGCACGGCACTCAGCGCTGGTGAGGCCGCCGGGCTTGCCGACGAGCGCATCGGATGCCGCCATCCACGCATGCATGCGGTCGGTGAACCCGATCACGCGAACGCGGTCCTCGGCTCGGTGATGGCGTGCGAGCGCCTCGAGGCTCTCCTTCGCCTTGGCGCTATGGCCGCAGATCGCGACGAGCTCGATGTCGCGAGGCAGCTCAAGCAGTGACGCCCACATCTGCCGAACCGGCCCGACGCAGCAGCCTCCTGTCGAGAAGATCACGCGCGGCCGCGAGGGATCGACTGGCCCGCCCACGGGACCGTGGCGCGCGTCGCCCACGATGCGCGTCGCCTCCTCGCGCGACATCGGCTGCGCGAAGGCAGGGTCGATGGGGATTCCCGTTACCTCGGCACGCTCAGCGCGCGCAGCCGCGCGCACGATTCCGGCAGCGCTGTCGGACGACACGCACACGGCCTCGCACGGCCCGTGGAGCCAGATGGCGTGCGGGTGGAGATCGGTGACGACCGTGACCATCGGGCAGTCGATTGCTCCCCGGCGCCGCATCCATGCGAACCACTCCGAGGTCAGGAAGTGCGTGCTCACCACCAGGTCAGGCGCAAACGCGGCAAGCCTGTCGGAGAAGCGGCTCAGCGCACGCCGCTGGATCGCGCGCCGCACGGGATCGGTGGGTCCGCTGCGCGCCCGGTCTGTGCCGTCGTAGAGCATGCCCACGAGCCGTGGTGCGTGCCTCACAAGCGCGAGGTACCCGTCGCGGTAGAGCGTGCGGAACGCGGCGTTCGAGTCCTCGAGCGCATCGAACACCTGGATGCGCACGTCGTGCGCGCGGGTCGTTCGGTCAGCGTGCGACTGCTCCCGTAGTGCAGCGGCCGCCGCCTGCGCTGCGCGAGTGTGCCCGCTTCCGACGCTGGCGGTCAGCAGCGCGATGCGCGGTCGGCTGGAGGAGGTCATTCGCCAACAGCCCTCGCGCGGGCAGGGACCGCAGGCAGCGGGAACGGGAGCGTGGGCGCGACCCACTCGTCGCCGTCGTCGTGCGGCACATCATGGATCGGTGCGGTGACTGCAGGTGACTGGTGCGGACTGCTGCGGTGCGCGGCGTTGAATGCGAGACCGTCGAGCACGCGGATCGCGCCGGTGTCGTCCTCGACGAGCGCCGTGCAGCTCTCGACCCAGTCGCCGCAGTTGTAGTAGGCGACGCCGAGGCTGCGCGACTCGGCCTTGTGGATGTGGCCGCACACGACGCCGTCAAACCCGCCGCGGAGCGCCTCCGCGACCAGCTCGTCCTCGAATCGGCTGATGAACTGGCATGCGCCCTTCACCTTGGACTTGATCGCGCCCGACAGCGAGTGGTACGGGAGGCCCAGCGCGGAGCGCGCCATGTTCCATCCGCGGTTGACGCGCAGCAGGCCGTCGTACGCCCATCCGCCGAGCATGCTCAGCGCGCGGTGGTGCTGCACGACGAGGTCGTACTGGTCGCCGTGGCTGATGAGCAGGCTCCGGCCGTCTGCGGTGCGGTGCGCGGCATTGAGCTCGATGCGGATGCCGCCGATGTCGAGGCCTGCGTACGGTCGCAGCGCATCGTCGTGGTTGCCAGGGATCAGCGTGACCTTTGCGCCGCGTGTGGCGTGCTTGAGGATCCTGCGGACGACCGTGTTGTGCGACTCCGGCCACAGCCATCGCTGCTTGAGCCGCCACATGTCGATGATGTCGCCGACGAGGTAGAGGTAGTCGCACTGGACGTGCTGCAGGAACCACGCAAGCTCCTGCGCCTGCGCGCCTCGCGTGCCCAGGTGGGTGTCGCTGATCCAGACTGTCCTGAAGCGGGTCCGCATGCGAATGCCCTTGCGGATATTGATCGGATTGGCGCGTTCAGGATCGGTTCAGCGTCTGTGAAGGCCGGGTCAGCCTATGGGTCATTGTGCGTGTGGGCCGAGAATCTCGAGCACCGTCAGCGTGCCGCTCACCTCATTGCAGACGACGAGCAGGGGCTTGCCGTTGGGGCTCGTGGCCGCCGGGACGAACAGGAGTCCTTCGGGGCCGAGGTCCCCGGCGGCATCGGGGGCACTGGCCTGCGGGTCTCGCCGATTCGCGTACGTCGCGAGCGCTGGCGCATGGGGGTCGGTGATGTCCCATGCAATCACGCCGCCCGGGCGCTCGAGCCCGACGAACAGGATGCGGCGGCCGCCGATGTCCGCCACCGCGAGTCCCTCGGGCTCAGGTCCACGCACATCGCTGCGCGCATCTGCAGAGTTGCCCTTGTCGTGGTCGGCATTGAAGGCCTTCGGCATGCGCTCGAGGATGGTGCGCTCGATGGCGCTGCCCGAATCCCATGCGAGCTCGAGACCCTGTGGCGTTCCCACATTGTCGCAGCGCACGCGCCAGAGGCTTGCGCTGCGGCCACCGAATGTGATGAGCCTGTCGTAGTCGCCGTCGCCGTCGGCGTCGCCCGCCGCGCGCGACACCTGCAGGCGTCCTGCGCCATCGGCAGCGATGAGCCTTGCCGGCGTGCGCAGCCGCAGCTCCGGTCCGGCACCATCAGGGGCCTCCGCGGGGAACGCCGCCGGATCGAGCGCAGGCGTGCTGCCACCGTCGCGATGCGTCAGTTCAGACACGCGCTGCACCTCGCTCCAGAAGGAGTGCTCGCGCGGCTCGCCCTCGTTTGCGGAGGCCACGAACAGCTCGTTGCCGTGCATGAAGCACGCCAGCGTGTCTGGCTGGTAGAGGCCGTGGATGGGCCATCGTGCGATCGCCGGTCCTCCATCCTTGTCAGACGGATCGAGCCCGACGCCCACGGCGCCGAAGTCCTTCAGCCCGAGCGGCTCGAGCGCAATGCATCGCGCGTTGGCGATGTCCACGATGGCGATGGCGTTCGCCTCCTGCATCGAGACGAATGCCCACCGTCCATCGGGGCTCACCGCGATGTACTCGGGCTCGAGCTGCTGGACGAGGGATCGCCCCGGCATAGGCGCATGCAGCCCGCGCGCCCGGAGCGCGTCGGCCTGAGGCTCGAAGGACTCGAAGGTCACGTGCCGCACGGAGGGTTGGGTGACGCCCTTCGAGAGATCGATGATCGACAGGGTGCCCGGGTGGTCGACCGACCCGTCGTCGCTCGGCTCTGCCTCGTTGGCGACCACCAGCGAGCGGCCATCGGGCGTGAACGTCAGCATGTCAGGGCCATGGCCGACCGGAATGGACGCGAGCTCCTTCATCAGGGGGTCGAGGATCATGACCTCGCCCACCGAGGACGCGTCAGCTCCGCTCCCGCAGATGGCCACGATGTCGCCGTGCACGGCGACGCTGCTGATGCCGCGCATGGCACGTGCGTCAGATGGGGAGAGTCTCAGGTCGGTGCCGACCGCGACCGGCACGAGACCGGCTGATGCGCTCGTGACGAGCAGCCGCGACGATGCCGGATGCCACGCGGCGATCTCGCATGCAGATGCATCGAAGGGTCCTGTGCGGCACGTGCCCACCACGCGCATCTGGATTGGGTCGCTGGCGCGCACGCCGGCGAGTGGCGGTGCGCCTTCCGCGACAGTGATCGCCGAGACAAGCGTTGCCGCAAGGAAGTCCATGGGAAGGGGCGAGGCTAGTGCGCCCGTTTCCCTTCACACAATCCTTGCACAACTTGAACATGACCTTGTGAGGGGTTTGGGGCGGTGCGGACTAGGTTGCCAATTCGTGAAGCTGGTCCCCCCGACCGGCTCGCTTACGCTGACAAGAGAGGTTCCCACCATGCGCCGATCCGCCCATCAGACGTTCCCCATACTGGCCGCCGCATGCGCCGCGGCGACTGCCGCCCTGGGCGCCAACGCCACCGCAGCCGACCTCATCCTGAACGAGTGGAACTGCGTGGGCAGCAACAAGTGGCTGAACAACCCGGACGCTGCCACGCCAACGTGCGCAAACCCCGAGGGTCCTGAGGGCGTGAACTGCGCGGACGACGACGACTCGCTCTTCGGGCGCCGGCTCGGCAACGGAGGCGACTGGATCGAGCTGGTGGTCACTGCCGACCATGCCGACATCCGCGGATGGAAGATCCAGTGGATCGAGCTCGGCGCATCGGACTCCGACGGCACCAACATCTGGTGGGGCAACGGCAACGTGCCGCAGGGCGAGATCACGTTCTCGCAGTCGCCCCTGTGGGCTGACCTTCGCGCGGGCACCATCATCACGATCATCGAGCGCCCGACGGCGGCGGGCGGGCTGGACACGGACACCTCGTTCAACCCCTGCGGCGGCGACTGGTGGATCAACGTGAACTGCTTCGATGCGTCGCTCGTCACCTGCAACGCGAACGTGTTCGACCCCACCACCCCCGAGTACGACGACCCGCTCGACGTCGGCAACGACAACTGGCGTGCGCGCATCATCGACGAGACGGGTGCCATCGTGATCGGGCTCGTCGGCGAGAATGCGCCAGGTTGGGCTGGCACCGGAATCAACAGCAAGGAGGTCGGAAAGCTCGAGGAGAACCCGAGCCCATCGGTCACCCCGAGCTCCAACTACCAGGACGCCAACAATTCCACGTGCGGGCAGCCCAACAGCTGGAACGACGACTTCACCGGATGCCGCACCTACCAGGACTTCGAGCCGCTGCGTGCGGCGGTGCGCGCGGAGCTCTGCGCCTCGTGCATCCCGCTCGTGCTCAACGAGTACAACGCGGTCTCAGGGGCCGGATGGCTCAACGGGGGCACGGCAGGCGCTGACGAGGATGGCGGCGCCGCATCGGACTCGTTCTTCGGCCGCGTGCAGGGCAACGGCGGGAACTGGATCGAGCTTGTCGTGCAGCAGGATGGCGCCGATATCCGAGGATGGACCATCGAGTGGCAGGAGGTGAGCGACGGCACGTCGGGCTCGATTCGCCTGGCGGACAACGTGGCGCTCGCCGGACTTGAGGCCGGCACCATCATCACCATCATCGAGGACAGCACGGCGGAGGGCGGGCTCGACACCGACCTGACCTACGACCCGGCGACGGGCTACCTCTGGATCAACCTCAACTCCTCCGACACGTCGGTGGTCGCGTTCACGACGGGCAGCGATCCGGGCCATGTCAGCGGCGAGTTCAGCGCCAGCAATGACGACTGGCGCATGCGCGTGCGCAATTCGGCTGGCGATGTGGTGGCCGACTGGGCCGGCGAGGGCAGCATCTACTACAACCACGGCCGGGTCAGCGGCACGAACGTGTGCCGGCTCAAGGCCAACGTCGACGGCACGGTCACGCCATGCTCGGCATACGACGACACGTCGACCGACAGCACCTTCGGTGCACCGAACGTGTGGACGCCGTGCCCGCTCGTCGACTGCACGGGTGACGGGATTCCCGATCCTCCGGGTACGTGCCCTCCACCGAAGCCTCTCACGCAGACGCTTGGCGGATGCAGCGCGCCGGCGCGGCCGGGCGACGTCAACGGCGACAACCGCGTGGATGGCCTTGACCTTGCGGCGGTGCTGAGCGCGTGGGGATCGTCGCAGGCGAGCGCCGACCTCAACGGCGACGGCACCGTCAACGCATTCGACCTGTCGATCGTGCTTGGGGGCTGGACAGGATGATGCGGACGCAACTCGGTGCAGGGAGGCGCGCCTTCACGATCGTCGAGATGCTCGTGGTCGTGGGCGTGATCACTGTGCTCGTGGGGCTGCTGTTCCCTGCGATCTCGTCGGTGCAGAGGAACAGCCGTGCCACGGTGAGCAAGTCGAACCTGCAGCAGTGGGGGCGTGGCATGGTGCAGTACACCACCGCGAACAAGGAGCGCCTCCCGTGGGAGGGGCTGAAGGACGCTGCGCAGATGCAGGCGAACCTGGCGCAGTCGACGTACTGGGCCAACGCGATCCCCGAGTACGCCGACCAGCGCCCGTACACGGAGCTCGTCGAGGAGGCGTTTGCAGCGCAGCGGCGCGCGCCGATTCCGCCCGAGCGCAACATCTTCCTCGATCCATCCGCGAAGGCGCAGGAGGGCGCGCCGTGGGAGTTCGGTCCCTCGGGAGCGAACGGCATCCGGCGCACGTTCTTCTTCTGCTATGTGCCCAACTCGCAGCTCAACAACACCTTCCAGGCCGACGGGAACATTGCCGACTTCTCCCCCAACCGCACTCTCAGCATGTCGATGATCCCAAGCGCCGCCGAGACGGTGTTCATGCTCGAGATGCGCGCCACGCCCGAGGAGCTCCCCGCCGACGACGTGCACTTCGGGCGCGACCTCAGGCGCCACCGAAGCGACTGGAAGCGGTTCGCGGCGCGTCACTTCGACGGCGGGCACATCTGCTTCGCTGACGGCCACATCGCGCTCGTGAAGAATGCAGATGCGACCACGAGCATCCAGGAGTCGCGCGACCCGTCGCAGCCCGACGGTGACTGGAACAAGCCCGGCCTCATCTGGGATCCGCTGGGCCCCGCGCTCGACGACAACTGAGCCTTGGGCGCAGCCAGCGTCACTTGCGGCCGAAGTCGGCAGGGTTCTCGCCCTCGCGCTTCGTGTCCCACAGCGTGAGGCGCACTGTGCACGCCTGGCGTGCGGGCGACGCGAGCCACGCCTGCGCGCGGCGCACTTCGGCGGCAAAATCCGGGTCGCACACGGCATCCACGTCGAGGGTGGTCTTGATGACCCGCTTGGTGAACCAGCTGATGGCGGTACGGCTGTCCGAGCGGATGCCAGAGCACGCGAGCCTGCCGTCCGCAATCCGTTCGCATGCATCGACGATGGCCAGGAACTCGCCGAGGTTGTTGTGCCCGCGCGCGTAGCGCCCGCTGTGGAAGACCTCCACGAAGCCGCCATTGGCCGAACGCTGCACGCCGCGCCATTCGGTGGGACCGATGAGGTGCTTGCCGAACTTCGAGCAGTCGACGATCACGGGCGCGCGCGGATCGGGCGGTGCGCTCGGCGTCGAGGGCGAAGGGCGGACCGCAGGCGCAGGGCGGCCGGTGGAGGTCGCGTTGCCCGCGGATGTGGCGGCACCCGGGCTCGCGCGCGGCTGGCTTGTGCCTGCACCGCGACTGGCCGCGGCCCTCGGTGCCGTCGAGGCGGATACCGCCGCCGTCGCCGCAGCGCGCGCACGCACCGGCAGCCCAAGCGCGCCTGCGATGCCTGCGGCAGCGGCACCCTGGGGCACGACGCTCACGGATCCCTTGCTCGAGAGGTGGATCTGGATCTTGCCGCCGCTCGACTGCCCCTCGACTGCGGCGTCGAGACGGCCCCACGTCCCTTCGTCGACCACGTCCACCGCACTCACGAGGAACCCGCCTGAGGCGAGGCCGGGCTCGAGCCGTGCGAGCTCGTCACGCAACCTTCGCGATACGGCACCGGTCCCGTTCACGTGCGTTCACCCCTTCGCGCCGCAACCTGCGCACCGGTCGGTGCAGGCCCGAGCATGATCGCGAGCCACCGCAGGTCATCGGCGTTGTTGAGGAGGATCTTCGCCAGCATCGTGAGGGGTACGGACAGGAACATGCCGACAGGCCCAAGCAGGAATCCCCAGAACACGAGCGAGAGGAACACTATGAGCGCGGAGAGTCCAAGCCGCTCGCCCATCATGCGAGGCTCGAGCACGCTTCCGATCGACACATTGACTGCACCGTACACCGCAGCGACGACGATGGCCCAGGCAGGTCCAAACGCGATCAGCGCGAGGAGCACCGCCGGAACCGCTGCAATGATCGAGCCCACGACGGGCACGAAGTTGAGGATGAACGCGAGCAGCCCAAGCGCGATTGGGTAGTCCACCCCAAGCAGCCACATGGCCACCGTGACCAGCAGGGCGGTGAGCAGGCTCGTCTTGGTCTTCACGACCAGGTACCCGGTCATGTCGTCGAGGATCCTCCGCCATGGTCCGAGGGTGCCGTCGTCGATGTTGAAGGCCACCTTGATCTTGGCGGGCAGGCCCGCAGCCTCCGCGAGCAGGAATCCCACCATGACGACCACGAACGCGCCGTCACGGAGCACCCCGAGCACGCCTGTGAGCGTGCCCTTCACCAGGGAGAGCAGTCGGCTCGGATCGAGCAGGTCGCTCAGGTGCTGCTCGGAGATGTCCACGCCGCGCGCGGCGAGCGCGGCCTCAAGACTGTTGACCTGCGACTGCAGCGTCGTCCGGTACTCGTTGAAGTTCTCGCCAAAGCTCGCCGCTGTGCGCGCGAGCACCGTTCCTGCGAGCAGGAGCGCGCCGGCAACGACAGCAAGAACGATCGCCACGGCAAGCCATGTCGGCGCGCCGCGCGTGCGAAGCGCGACGATGGGCGGAAGCGCAACCGCCGCGACAAACACGGCCGCGAGCACCGGCACCACGATGCTCGACGCGGCAGAGATTCCGGCGCACACGACGACAAGCGAGGCCATCGTCAGCAGGATGTCCGCGCCGCGGGACCGCGCGGAGACCGGCGCTGGAGCGGTCGGCTCCATCACGGGATCTCCTTGACCCTGATCCGCCGGAAGAGCACGCGGTCGCCGTGTCCGAGGAACCCGATGTGGCCGCTTGCGCGGCGAAGCCCCGGGTGCGGCTGCCCGTCGAGCGTGCCGTCGTGCGCATGGCGGTAGAGGTCGGCGTCGACGATCACGGTGCCGTTGAGCGTCACGCGGATGCGGGTGCCCTGCAGGTCGATCTCCTGCTCGTTCCATTCGCCGGCTGGCTTGAGCGCGCCGCGCTTCGCGGGCACCACGCCGTACACGGAGCCATTCGCCTGCCACGCCTTGATGGACGCGTACCTTGGATGCGCATCGTCGAGCACCTGCACCTCGATGCCCTCGAAGGCGGCGTCGCCATCGGTCGGCGCGCGCATGCCGATCCCGTTGTTCGCGCCGGGAGTCAGCATGAACTCGAGCCTGAGCGTGAAGTCGCTGTACTCCTTCGCGGTGAACAGGTTGCGCCCCGACGGGGTACATGCAATCGAGCCATCCTCCACCGCATAGCCAGCGGTATCGCCGATCCATCCGTTGAGCGTGGAGCCGTCGAACAGCCACGCAAATCCCTCCTCGAGGGGTGATGTGGCGGACGCGGGTGTTGCGGCGGCTGCAGCAGCCGGTGCAGCGGGGGGCGCAGCAGCCGGCGCAGCGGGGGGCGGCGCGGGTGATCCCGCCGGCGGTTCGGGGGTGCCGGTCGACTGGCTCGCGGCAAGTTGCGGCACGGAGAGCGCCGCGGAGCTCGCGAGGACACGGGCGGCGAAGCGCCATGCACTCCCCCGAGTGGCCGCAGGCAGGCGCGTGCGGTGTGGCATTCGCATGGAATGTCAGGATAACGCCGCCCACCATCCGGAGCGCGAGGCGGAATTGGGGTGATGCGGCAACAGGTCCCGCCGTACAACACATGCATGGCGAGCGCCCCCTCACCTGCCGCACAGCCACTTCGGCTCGTGAGGCCACCGGTCGATGCGGAGCTGTCCGCGCATCTGGGCGGTGACCCCGAGGGGTTCATGTCGGAGGCATCGGCGCTCGTGACGGCGAGCGTCAGGCGCACGCTGGGCATGGAGCGCCATGCATCCGGGCCGGTGTCTGCGCGCCACCGTCACCTTGAGGTCGAGGATGCGGTTCAGGAGACCTTCGCGCGCCTGTTCGCGAATGAAGCGCGCCTTCTGCGCACCTTCGACGCGTCGCGCGCATCCATGAGCACGTTCCTCACGCTCGTCGCGCGCAGCGTGACGCTCGATCTCGTCCGCCGTCGCCGCCACATCATGGTCACGCTCGATCACGCCGGTTCGTCGGCGATCGGCGCCGTGAGAGATGAGGACCCGATCGACGCTGCCGAGAGGAACGCGCCGATCCAGGTGCCTGCGTCGCTGCTGACCGGACGTCAGCTGCTCGTGCTCAGGCTGCTCTTTGACGAGGGCCGCCCCGTGGACCAGGTGGCTGCGATGCTCAGCGTGGATGCGCAGACGATCCGGAGCACGAAGCACAAGGCGATCGAGCGGCTGCGCGAGTACATGTGCGAGCGCGGTGTCGGCGATGCGGCTGAAGCGCGCGCTGCGCTGCGCACCGCTTCAGGGGTGGAGGGCGCATGAGCGGCGATGCGCGGGATCCCGTGACTGCGTCAAATGGCGTGGATCCGCTGGAGGACATCAGGCATGCCCTGCTCGTGGAGGTGCCCGAGGCCGGAGCATGCCCGGGGGCGATTGAGCTTGCCGAGTACATCGATGGCGCGGGAGGCGTCGCGAGCCGCGAGTGCATCGAGCGCCACCTCGCGTCGTGCGACGCATGCAGGAATGCCGTGGCGCATGCGCGCTGCGGAGACGCGCGTGCGCAGCCGGTCCGTGCATCTTCACGCTGGATGCACGCCGCCGGCCGGCACGCTGCAATGTGGGGCGCTGTCGCTGCCGCGGCGCTCTTCGCGTTTGTCGCGGGCAGCGCATCCACATGGTGGATGGGAACGGCGGATCTCGCCGTGCCGCCGATGTCCACCGATGTGGCCCGCCTGTCGACCGCCGGCGCGGCTGCGGATGCTGGACCGATGTCGATCACCCGCGGCATCATCCTGACGCCGACCCAGGATGCGGCGCTCAACGCGATCCGCGAGCGGGATGCCGCGCAGGTCGCCGAGTTCCACGAGCGCCTCGAGGCAATCACCGCAGCCCTCGTGCGCGAGCTCGAGTCGAGCGAGCCTGACAGGGCGCGCATCGGCGCGCTTGTGCAGGAGCGCTATGACATCCTGGGCCAGCGGCTTCGGCTTGAGGCAGGGCAGGTGCGTGACTTCTGCACGATGCTGACGCCGGACCAGTGCGTGCGGCTTGGTCGCGCGTGGCTCGGACGGCATGGCGGTCATGTGGGCCGCACGCGGGGCGGAAGTGGGCCGAAGCCGCAAGGCTCGCCTACGCTCCCGGCGCCATGACACGATTTCGCCTGGCCGCTGCCCTCTGCCTGACACTGCTGTGCACTGCCCCTGCAGCTGCCGCGCACGACGCCGCGGCAGTCGAGTCGCCCTCCGTGTCACAGGGCGCGGCGAAGGCGGCAGGGCAGCAGCCCGCTTCGGACGCTGCGCCAATCCCGGCCATCAGGCTCAACCAGGTCTTCCGCGACGTGCAGCTGAAGCGTCCGGTGCAGGTGGTGTCGCGCACTGACCGCCCGGGCATCCTCTATGTGGTCGAGCAGCGCGGACGGATCGTCGAGATCGACGCATCAGGCGACGAGCCCACGAGCAGGACGGTTGCTGACTTCCCGTCATCAGCCGTGAACTCGAAGTTCAACGAGCAGGGGCTGCTGTCGCTTGCGTTCGACCCGCGCGTCGCCGAGAACCGCACCGCGTACTTGTGGTTCACCGCGGGCGCATCGGAGGGGAAGGCCGATCGCAACGTGCTCGCATCCGTGCTGCTCGCGAAGGACGGCACCTTCGACCTGAACTCGCTCAAGCCGATCATCGAGATCGACGACCCCGCGTGGAACCACAACGGCGGCACGGCGATCTTCGGACCCGATGCCATGCTGTACGTGTCGATCGGCGATGGCGGATCGGGCAATGACCCATGGGGCAACGGCCAGGACATGGGCACCCTGCTGGGCAAGATCATCCGAATCGACGTGACGCGCGATGATGGTGGCCGCGGGTATGCGGTGCCGGCGGACAACCCATTCGTGGGTCGTGAAGGCGCGCGGCCTGAGATCTGGGCGAGTGGGCTCCGCAACGTTTGGCGCATGAGCTTCGACCGCAAGACCGGCGAGCTCTGGGCTGGGGACGTGGGCCAGAACGCCTACGAGGAGATCGACCTCATCGTGAAGGGCGGCAACTACGGGTGGCGCCCGCGCGAGGGGTTCCACGGCACCCGCGGTGTGCCTGACCGCGCGGACGAGAAGGGCACCTTCATCGACCCGATCGCCGAGTACCCGCACCGCGATGGAGTGTCAGTGACCGGCGGCTACGTGTGCCGCGATCCTGCAAGCCCAGAGCTCGATGGCGTCTACATCTACGCGGACTACGAGTACGGCACGTTCTGGGGGCTGCGTGCGAAGGGTGGAGTCCTGACTGCGGGACCGACCGTCATCCTGAAGAGGCCCCGCTTCTTCCCCGCAAGCTTCGGCGAGGGCACGGACGGCGCGCTCTACGTGTGCGGGACGGAGAAGTCGCACGACGGGCCGGGCGCGATCTATGCGATTGTGCCTGCGGGTGGCGCCGCGGCGCCCGCTCAGGAGCGTGTGAAGCCCACGGGCGGTCAGTAGTCAGTTCCGTGGGGGGCAGCTGGGGGGCTAGACTGCACTCCTGCCGAATCACCGACTTTCCTGCGTGAATTGCGGTCTCGGGGAGGTCGCCCCCGGTCAACTCGTACCGTTGGCCACGCCAGGAATGACACAGGAGCACCCAATGCACAGTCCATCCGCTACCCGTCCGCTCTCGATTCGATCCCTTCTTGCCGCAGGTGCCCTTGGTCTCGCCGCAAGCGTGATGTCGCTTGAGCTTGGCGCATCGGCAGCTGCATCGCCGCAGGATGGCACGCAGCAGGGCGCGGGTGGGCAGGGTGGTGGGGCCAGCGGCGGCGGCGGTCGCGGCCAGGGCCGCGGTGATGGCCAGGACGGCGGCCGAGGCGAGCGCGGCAACCGTGGTGACGGCGGCAACGAGGGTGGCGAGGCCGGTCGCGGCCGCGGAGGTCGTGGCGGGATGGGAGGCATGTTCGGAGGCGGCGGCGGCCGCGGCGGCATGGGCGGCGGCCGCGGCGGCATGGGCGCGATGAGCAGCATCATGACGCGCTTCCAGCCGGACTTCATGCGTCGTGACGTGCCCCTCTTCCAGGAGCAGCTCGGCCTCGATGGCGGCCAGATGGTGATCGTCGAGACGCTCATCAACGACTACGACCTCGAGTTCCAGCCAAAGGTCGAGGAGATCCGGCAGCAGATGCAGGACTCCATGATGCAGATCTTCCGCAGCTTCATGACCGGCGACTTCCGCGAGCGCATGCGCGGCGTGATGGAGGGCGTGCAGGCGGACCTCGAGCAGATGGAGAAGGAGGGCGGGGCCCCTCTCGATGACGAGGCGCGCCGGCGCTACTTCCGCGAGCGCATGGAGAAGGTGACAGAGGAGATCATGGCCGAGCGCAAGGCCAACGGCCAGGACGCCGAGATGCGCGCCACCATGCAGGTCATGTTCGACGGGATGACGCAGTGGCTCGCGACCAAGAAGCGCATGAAGGCGGCGGTGGTCGACGGCATCCAGGCCACGCTGACAGAGGAGCAGGGCGCCCGCTGGCCCGCCTTCGAGCGCTTCCTCCGCCGCGAGAAGACGATGGATGACGCGATCCTGTCGGGTGAGGGCACCAACCTCCTGCTTGCGCTTGACGAGGCGCAGCTGCCCCAGGCGTCGCTTGATGCGGCGAGGAAGGCTCTTGACGAGTACGAGCTCGCGCTCGATTCGGCGCTCAAGTCGCGCGAGGACACGCTCGACGCCACCGAGCCGCAGATGCTGAAGGCGATCGTGTCAGCGAACGACCGCGAGGCGATGGCTGCCGTCGACCGCCAGCTGTCGGCGCGCCGACAGGTGCGTGACGTGAACGACACCTTCGTCGAGAGGATTGGCGCGACGATGCCGGCCAGCGACAGCGCCAGGTTCACAAGTGCGGCGATGGCGCAGGGCTACCGCCGCGTGTACCGGGAGGACCAGGCGACGCGCGGTTTCGTCGCGGCCCTTGCGATGGATGGACTCGACCCGACGGTGGCGGAGGGCCTCGCGCAGATGCAGGCGACCTACGCGCAGGATCTGGCGCAGTGGAACAGCAGGCTCCTGACGGCGATCCGCAAGGAGGAGCCATCGCAGCGCCGCTCCGAGATCGAGCGGGTGGTGGGCATGATGTCGGGCACGCGCGGCATGGCGTTCGGTCCGGGCGGCTTCGGCAACGACGGGCCGAACCCCGTCAACGACATGTTCGACCAGCGCGCGGAGTACATCAACGCCACGGTGGAGCGCATCAAGTCGATGCTGACGCCTGAGCAGATTGCGGCGCTCCCCCGCGGCCGCGAGATGGGCAACCAGCCCTGGGGCACCGGTCGCATCGAGGAGATGCCCGAGCAGTTCCGCGAGCGCGCCAAGCAGTTCGACAAGAACAACGACGGCATGATCGACACCGACGAGCGGCGCGAGATGTTCAGGTCGATGCGCGGCGGTGGCGGCGGCGGCGACCAGCCGACGACCTGACGCAGCGTCAGCGCGTCGGGGGAGGACGGACGGTCGCGCCTGCAGGCACGCTGTCCTGCACCCACACGCCTGCACCGATCGTGGCCAGCCCCGAACCGGCGCCGGTCGCAGCGCCCGC
>CAYPOZ010000001.1:27883-37683 GCA_964412415.1 uncultured Isosphaeraceae bacterium
CGAGTACACGGTGACGCCATCCTTCAGTGTCGGGTGGCGCTTCGCGCCGCGCCGAAGCGAGCCGTCGGCGTGCCGGTCGAACCTGCGCGCGCCGAGCGTCACGCCCTGGTAGAGCGTGCAGTTGCGGCCGATGACCGTGGTCTCGCCGATCACGACGCCCGTGCCGTGGTCGATGAAGAACCCGTCGCCGATCCGTGCGCCAGGGTGGATGTCGATGCCGGTGGCTGCGTGCGCCCACTCCGACATCATGCGCGGCACCAGCGGCACGCGTGCCATTTGAAGCGCATGCGCGATGCGGTGCACCGCCAGCGCGCGCGGTCCCGGATAGCACAGCGCAATGCCCTCGATCGACTCCGCGGCGGGGTCACGGTCGTAGGCGGCCTTCAGGTCGCTGCGGATCGAGCGCCGGATGCCGCCGAGCTTCCGCTGCAGCGTGCGGCATGCGGCGGCGGCCTTCGCCTCCGGTCGCGGCGCACGCGCCGCGCGGAACGCCACCGCAGTCTCGCGCTCGAGCATCGCCATCCAGGCGGACCACGAGGAGCGGTCGCGCTCGCCAAGCAGCAGCATGCGAGGGAGCGCAGCGGCGCAGGCGGACACCATGTCGGGATCTGGCAGCGAACGTGAGCGTGGCATCGCGGCGCATCCTATGGGTCTGTGGCATGCTGCCGTGCGCATCGACGTCGATGCGCGGCCTCACGGCGCGCGATGTCGCAGGCGCGTGGTAGCGTCCGACCCGGCATGGATGCCGCAGCCCCGCACCAGCGACGGTCGTACTCCTTCGCGCGCGGCGGCGCGGGCCGCATCATGGTGGCCGTCAGCGCGCTGGGGTTCGCGAGCGGGCTGCCCTACATGCTGGTGACCGACGGCATCGCGTTCTGGCTCGCGGATGCGGAGGTGCCTCTCGAGCAGATCGGGCTGCTTGCGCTTGTCACCATGCCCTACGCGCTCAAGTTCCTTTGGGCACCTCTGCTTGACCGCTATCCGGTACCGCTGCTTGGGGCGCTCGGCCGGCGGCGCGGATGGCTCGTTGCGCTGCAGGTGGCGTGTGCGGCGGCGCTCGCGACGCTGGCGATGACGGGACCGGCGGGTGACCTCGAGGACTCGTGGAAGTGGCTTCCCTTTGCGGTGTTCGGACTCAGCCTGAGCGTCATCAGCGCAAGCCTCGACATCGTGGTCGACGCATACCGCACCGATGCGCTGCCCGAATGGGCGTACGGCCCCGGCGCGAGCGTGTACGTCGCGGGCTACCGCCTCGCCTCAATGGCGGGCGGATCGCTCATGTTCCTGGTCGCGGCGCGCGCGGGGTGGCCAGCCGCATTCATGGGAATGGGCGTGTTGATGGGTCTCACGATGGTGGCCACGCTCTTCGCATCGGAGCCAGTCACGCGCGGCGCGCCCGCGACGCTCGGCGAGGCGCTCACTGGCCCGCTGCGCAGCTTTGCGCGCGCGTGGGGACTGTGGCTGCCGGCGGTCATCGTGTTCGTGCTGCTCTACAGGCTGCCTGACCTGGCGGGCAACCGGATGGTGGCGCCGCTCCTGAAGGAGCGCGGCTACACGCTCGAGGAGATCGCGCTCGTGCGCCAGCACCTGGGGTTCGCAGTGACGATCGTGGGCGCGCTTGCGGGGGGGTGGATCGTGGCGCGCATCGGCATCGCACGGTGCCTGCTGGTGTTCGGCATACTGCAGGCCGCGAGCAACGGCGCATACGCGCTGCTTGCGTCGGTCCCGCACAGCATGCTGCACTTTGCGATTGCCGTGGTGGTGGAGAACAGCTGCAACGGCCTCGTCGCTGCGACATTCACGGCGTACCTGATGTCGCTCTGCGACCACCGCTACAGCGCCGCGCAGTACGCGCTGCTGTCCGGGCTGATGTTCCTCGGAGGCGCGGTCGCATCCGCCGCGAGCGGCTTCGTCGCCGAGCGCAGCGGCATGGCGAGCTACTACTGGATCACGGTGGTGGCGGGCCTGCCGGGCATTGCGATGGTCCCGCTCATGCTGTGGGTGCGCCGTCGGCGCGATGCCGCTCGCCAGGTTGCCGCGTGAGGCCGGCGCGGCACACGCCCGCGTCGAGCGGTCGTGGAAGGCTTGCGCATGTCGCGCGCACGCGTGGTGCGCATGGGACGATCAGGCCTTCTCCGCCTGCGCCGCGCACCATTCCTGCCAGCGCTCGCGGATCGCCGCATGCACGCGTGCCGCATAGCCGTGGCCATCGAGGAGCGGCGACGCCTGCAGCATCCGCTGCGCATCGGCGCGGAACGCCGCCAGCCGCGCGGTGTCAGTCACGAGTCCTGATGCGATCCGCGCGAAGCTCTCGGCGTCCGGCGCGATCCACTCGTGGAGCCCCGCCGCCGACAGCAGGCTCGTGCTCACGCGCGACGCATGGCGGTCCCCGGTCATGGTGACCACCGGCACGCCCATCCACAGCGCCTCGCATGTGGTGGTGGTGCCGTTGTAGGGCGTCGGGTCGAGCGCGACATGCACGCGGCTGTAGAGCGCAAGATGGTCGCCGATCGAGGGCGTGCGCTCGAGGATCTCGACCCGCGCGCGCGCGATGCCCGCGCGCTCGAGGCGGCAGAGGAGGTTCTCGCGTGCTGTCGGGCTGCGCATCCTTCCGCACTTGATGAGCAGCCTCGACTCGGGCACGCGCGCCATCGCGCCAGCCCACAGCTGCGCCGCCGTGTCGCCGATCTTGGTGGCGAGGTTGAACGACCCGAATGTGGGCGGCGTGCCAGGTGCAGGCATCGATGGTGCGGGCGACTCGCTCGGCGGCACGTAGCTGAGGAAGCAGGGATCGATGCGGATCAGCTGCTCCGTGGCGAGGCGCTCGCTTCCGGGCGGGTCGGTGATCGAGTCGACAATCCGGTAGTCGACGGATGGATGTCCGGTCGTGTTGGGGTACCCGATCGCGTTGATGATGACTGGCGCAGGCTTGTGCCCAAGCGCACTGAGCCGGCCCATGCCGGTGTGGCCCGCAAGGTCGAGCAGCACATCGATGCGCTGCGCGCGGATGGCGGCATCCAGTCCCTCATCGCTCATCGTGGCGCACTCCACCCATGACGAGCTGAGCGCGCGGTACTGCGCAGCGACGGGGTCGCCGAGGGCGGGAGGGTTCGTCGCGAAGCAGACGATATCGACGTCGTCTGGCCTCGCCCATGCGATCGGCAGCGCGAAGTAGCCCGCGGAGTGCGTGCGGAGGTCGCCGGAGAGGAGGCCGACGCGAATGCGCCGCCCCGGGTCGGGGGCCGTGCGCGCAGGCCGCGTGGATTGGGGAACGGCACGCGCGACTGCGCGGTGCGCGTCCGCGAGCACGTCAGCGCCGATGCCCGTGTAGTTCATGAAGAACACCATCACGGCGTGAAGCGGGAAGTACTTCGGATCGCGCTCGATTCCCGCACGCAGCGTGTCAATCGCGGCCTCCACGCGGCCGAGACGCTCGAGGCAGCCAGCCATGTCGGCCGTCATCGCCGGCCAGTCGGGCCTCATCGAGAGCGCCTGCATGCACGTCTCAAGCGCCTCCTCCGGCCGGTCGAGCTTCTGGAGGGCCGACACGAGCCCCTGCCATGCTCGCCAATAGCTTCGGTCAAGCGCGATCGCCGCGCGGAACTGAGCCACGGCATCCTCTGCCCTTCGCACCTCCATCAGCGCATTGCCCAGGTTGTTGCGGTAGGTGGCGAAGTTGGGGTCCACAGCGACGGCACGCTCGAGGTGCCGCACCGCATCGGCAGCGCGGCCGGACTTCGCCAGCAGCATGCCGAGCACCTGCAGCGCGTCGGTGTTGTCTGGCTGCACGCGAAGGAGCAGCTGCACCGATGCCATCGCCCCGCTCACGTCACCGCGCTGCGCCTGCTGAAGTGCGCGGTCGAGCGCCGGGTCCGCATGGAGGTGCGTGGGGCTGCCCATCGGGCTCACTTGCCGGGACCGGCCTGGTCGCGGTCGCGCATCGCGATGCCGCGCGCTCGCATCGTGTCGTAGATCGATGCGAGCAGCCCGACAAGCGGGAACTTGCCGCCGAGCGTGCTCGGGCCGAGCCGCCGAAGCAGCGCATGCGGCGTGTGCGTAGGGATGCCCTGCGACTCGAGGTCCGCGAGCGCGCGGCCCGGGCGCCAGAAGTCCGCGAGGCTCCGCTCGAGCGGGGCGGCGAGGTCTGCGCCTGCGGCGCATGGCGGAAGCGGGTGCGCCTGGCTCTCGCCCCGGGTGCTCAGCGCGCGCTGCTCCTGGATGCGCTCAAGCAGCCTGTCCGGAAGCAGTCCGCGCATCTGGAAGACCTGCATGGGCTCCGACTCGAGCCGCTCAGCGACGAGCATCGCGACGCACACCACGTGCTTGCATGGGAGCGGATCGCCGCACGTGCAGCTCCACCCCGGATCGGCGGTCGATGCGCGCTTTCCCGTCGAGGCAGGCCCCGGCCGGCTCGGCACGAGCACGAGGCCAACCTTCGCGAGCACCTGCTCGACGGCAGGCGGCACGTCGCCGGTGAGGAAGCGCGCCGAGTGCACGGCCTCCGCGCTGAGCGCCGCGATCGCCGCATCCCACTGCTCGTGGGTCCATGCGCTCACCGCCAGCCGGGTCTCGTATGGGCGCGGCGCACGTCCCTGCACCGACGCGTCCACCATTCCTGCGCCAACGACGATGCTGGCGCACTGCCCGCCCTGCGCGTACTGCAGGCCCTCGATCTTCGCCGTCGAGTCCGCCGACGCCAGGATCGGGTCGAGCCATGCGTGCGCGAGCCACGGAAGCCCCTCGATGCCGGTCTTGCGGCGAAGCCTGTAGCCGCCGACAACGCGCCGTGGATGCTCGGGCCGCCGCTGAAGGTCCTCGCGCTGTCCCCGTGACCACTGGCTCATTCGTCACCCTCCATGGCGCCTCGGCGCAGCAGGAGCAGGTCACGAAGCTGGTTCGTGGACAGCTCGGTGAGCCACGCGTCATCGGACCCGATGATCTGCGAGGCAAGCTCGGTCTTCTGCTCGATCATCTGGTCGATGCGTTCCTCGAGCGTGCCGCTGCACACGAACTTGTGCACGTTGACGGTGCGCGTCTGCCCGATGCGGAACGCGCGGTCCGTGGCCTGGTTCTCGACTGCCGGGTTCCACCACCGGTCAAAGTGGAAGACGTGGTTCGCGGCGGTCAGGTTCAGTCCGACCCCGCCTGCCTTGAGGCTAAGCACGAAGATCGGCGCGACAGGCTCCTGCGACTGGAACCGGTCGACGAGCGCATCGCGCTTGGCCTGCGGGGTGCCGCCGTGGAGGAAGAGCGCATCCACGTCGAGGTCGGCGCGGATCATCGACACCAGGAGGTGGCCCATCTGCCGGTACTGCGTGAAGATGAGCGCGCGGTCGCCGGCGGCGAGCGCCTCATCGAGCATTTCCATCAGGCGCTGCGTCTTTCCGCTGCGCGCGGTGGCGAGCGCCTCCGGCGGGAGCGGCGTATCGTCGATGGCGTCCTCCACCGACGGGTCGGCCTTTGCCGCGGTGAGCTCCGGGCCGGCCGCCAGATCCGCCTTCGCTCCCTTGGCCTTCAGTGCCGGCAGCGCAAGCGCGCCGGTTCCCTCGCGCAGGAAGTGCGCGGGGTGGTTGCAGATCTGCTTGAGCTTGACAAGCGCGCTGAGCACGAGCCCGCGCCGCCGGATGCCCTCCGCACTGTCGACCTTCGCCAGCATGTCCTTGACGACGACGTCATAGAGCTTGGCCTGCTCCTCGGACAGCGGCACGTGCTGCCGGCTCTCGACGAGCGGCGGAAGGTCGCTGATGACGTTCGGGTCCACCTTCAGCCGCCGCAGCACGAAGGGCCGCACAAGCGCGCGCAGCCTGTCGCCTGTTGCCCTGTCACGGTTTCGCTCGACGGGCACCGCAAAGCGGCGCCTGAAGTCCGCGCCGGTGCCGAGGTATCCGGGGCAGCAGAACTCCATGATCGACCACAGCTCCGCAAGGCGGTTCTCCACGGGCGTACCGGTGAGCGCGACGCGGTGCTCGGCCTTGAGCGCGCGGATCGCCATCGTCTGCTTCGTCGGCGGGTTCTTGATGTGCTGTGCCTCATCGAGCACCACGCGGCGCCAAGACACCTGGCTCAGCAGGTCCTTGTCGCGCACCGTGATCGCGTACGTGGTGAGAACGATGTCCGAGTCCGTGGCCGCGCGAAGGAACCGCTCGCCGGCGGGGCGCTCGAGGCCGTGCTGCACGTGCACCTTCAGTTCGGGCGCGAAGCGCTCAAGCTCGCGCTTCCAGTTGCCGAGCACGGACATCGGCGCCACGAGAAGCGTGGGCCCAGAGGAATCGCCCCGCTCGCGCTCATGCTGCAGCAGCGCGATGAGCTGGATCGTCTTGCCGAGGCCCATGTCATCCGCGAGGCATGCGCCGAGCCGGTGCCGGTCGAGGAAGGTGAGCCATGACACGCCCACGCGCTGGTAGGGGCGCAGCGTCCCGCGGAACGCCTTGGGCGGCTCGATCAGCTTGATCTGCTCGCTGTCGGTCGAGGACAGGAGCTCGCGCACCCAGCCCGTCGCCTCGAGGCCCAGGATCGGCAGCGCCTCCGGCGGGCCGTCGAGCCCGTGCGCCATGCGCAGCGCCTCAAGGAGGCTCATCGCGCCGCCGGGGTGCTCCTTGAGGAACTGCACCGCAGTCTCGAGGTCCTCAGGCCGCAGGTCGACCCACTGCCCGCCGACACGCACGAGCGGCGCGCCCCTCGTGGCAAGCTTCTCGAGAAGCTCGACCGGCACCGTGCGGTCGCCGATCGCAAGCTGCCACCTGTAGTCGACGAGCGACTGCAGGCCCACGCCCGCAGTGACGGCGCCCGCTGTGGAATCGGCCGCGCCAGTCGGCATCGGTCCATCGGGGCTCTCGACGATCAGGCGCGCACCGATGCGGCTCGCGGGGTCGCCCCACCACGATGGCACGACGACCTCGACGCCTGCCTCGAGCAGCACTGGCCGCACGTCGCGCATGAAGCGGTATGCGCGAGCCGTGTCGAGCTCGATGCCGGTGGGCGCCTCATCCTCGAGCGCATCCTCGAGGTCCGCCCAGATCCTGCTGGCGCGGCCGAGCTCCTTGAGGAGCATCTCCGCAAGCTCCTCGTCGTGGGCGCCGCTGCCGCCGCGCCGCCGGCCGCCACGCCGCGCGAAAATGCTCTCCGCATCGACGACATGGTTCGTGTCCTCGGGGTCGACGAGCCCGAAGCCAACCGTCCAGCGCGCAGACACCCCATCATCGCTGGCGTCGAGCTCGGGCTCGTGCACCTCAAGGCGCAGCTTGAAGCCGCGGGACTGGCGCGAGTCGTCAAGGAGGGAGAGCCACGATCGCGCACCACGGATCAGGCTGAACTCGTGGCGGGAGGGGAGGTCGACCGCGTCGGTTGCGCGCAGCAGCCCGGTGAGCCACGCCGTGTGCGGATCCTTCAGCGGATCCCGGTCCTCGAGCGCGTCGGCGTACGACTCCTCCACGATGGATGCGCGAACCGTCGCATCGACGGCCTCAGCGAGGAACGACTCCACGACGGGCCACGCGCGACCGTCGCCGCCGTCAACCGCGCGCGCGGCGGCCGGCATGCTCGAGAGCAGCGATGCAAGCCGCGTATTCGTGTCTGGATCGGAGAGCCACGCGCGCCATGAGCCCGAGTAGGTGCCGCTGCGGTGCTGGGTGACGCTTGGCACGACCCGCTGGTCCGCGATGAGGTCGACCGCAAACCGCGCGAGCGCACGCCACCAGCGCATCATGTGGCCAGTCGCAAATCGTGCGCCGGGCGCCTCCGCAGCATCGATCACGCGGAGCAGGAACGGGATCGCCTCAACTGCGGGCACGCGCAGGCACGGCACCTCGACTGGCTCGAGTGTCAGCGCATCCTCGTCTGGCGGGATGATGCCAAGCAGCGCAGCCATCCGGACGGAAGGCAGCGTGCACCGCGCCTGGTGGAGCTGGCCATGCGGAAGCAGAACCGTGATCGTGCCGTGCGTCGTGCCATGCGGAGCGAAGGGCCCGAGCGCGGCATCAAGGTCCCTCGCGTCAGTCGCAAATGGGTGTTTGCCTGGGACCGCCGCCATCGATATGCGAGCCCGGTCCGCATCCTCTCCCCACAGGCAGAGGGCGCCATCAGACCAGTTCGCGTGGACCACTCGCATCCGTTCGGCAGCGCTCCGCGGGGTTGGGCCAGTGATTGCGCTGGGACTCGAACCCAGGACCTACGGCTTAAAAGGCCGCTGCTCTACCAACTGAGCTACGCAATCAGACGGCGGTGAGGAAGGGGATCGATTCTAGCGAGATTGGCCGAATATCTCGCCGCACGAGAGTTATCAATTTGGAAAGTTTGTTTTTATTGGACATTCTAACGCAATTTACAGCCGCAAGTCGCGCTGTACCGAGAGTTTGTGCCGCGAATCGAATTCCATTGATTCCAAAGCCGACGTCTGCGAGTATTGGATTCCGAGAACCTTCGGTTCAGGGACCCGGGCCAATCCGCCGATGTCTCCCACCGAGGACCGATATGAGCGACACCCTTCCGATCATCCAGAGCTTCCTGAACTACCTCATCGACGAGCGTCACTTCAGCCCGTACACGTCTCGCTGCTACGGGCTCGACCTGAGACAGTTCGTCGACTTCGCGTCTGAGGAGCTAGGCATCAGCGTCAACATGGACCGCGAGGCCAAGGTGTTCGAGGCCAAGGATGCGTCCGCGAAGGACACGGTGACGGGCCGCATGCTCGCGACGGACGTCGAGCTCGTGCGCGGTTTCCTTGCGCACATGGCTTCCCAGAACTACTCGGCAGCGACGACGGCGCGCAAGATCGCGACGCTTCGCAGCTTCCACAAGTGGGCAGAGAAGCGCGGCCTCGTTTCATCGAACCCGATGACGCTCATCCGCACGCCAAAGCAGCCGCGCAGGCTGCCCAAGGCGATCACGGTCGACCAGATCAACAAGCTGCTCTCGGCGCCGAGCGATTCCGACATGCTTGGTGCGCGCGACCGCGCGATACTTGAGGTGCTCTACTCGACGGGCATCCGCGTGAGCGAGGTCGTCGCGATCAACCGCCAGGACATCGAACTTGACGCGGGCCAGCTCAGGATCCGCGGCAAGGGTCGCCGAGAGCGGGTGGTGCCGGTCGGGTCGCATGCGGCCAATGCAGTGCGCCGCTACCTCGCGGTCGCGGAGGCCGAGCGTGGCGCGATCGCGCCCGCGGCGCCCCTCTTCATGAACAAGCTCGGCTCGCGACTCTCGAGCCGATCGGTGCGCCGGAAGGTCGCCAAGTACCTCAAGATGGCGGGGCTCGATCCCGACATCAGCCCGCACACGATCCGCCACTCCTTTGCGACGCACCTGCTCGACAATGGCGCGGACCTCCGCGCCGTGCAGGAGCTGCTCGGGCACCAGTCGCTGTCGTCGACGCAGGTCTACACGCACCTCACGACGGCACGCATGCGCGAGGCATATGACCGCACGCACCCGCGCGCCGAAGCGTCCTGATCGAGCGAATGCCCGCGACTCAGGAGGGATCCCCTCAGGGACCGTCGGCGTCGCTGCACTGCGGCGACTGCGTCGACGTCGTGCCGGCGCATGGCTGGCGCGGGGTGGACCTCGTCTACGTCGATCCGCCCTTCAACACGGGCCGCACGCTCACGGGCCGATCCGGGCTCAGCTTCGACGACAGGTTCGCGGGCACAGAGGGGTTCATCGCATTCCTCCGTCCGCGCCTTGAGGCGTGCATCGGTGCGCTGGCGCCTGATGGCGCGATCCTTGTGCATGTGGACTGGCGCACGTCGCACCGCGTGCGGGTGCTGCTCGACGAGCTGCTCGGCGAGGACGCCTTCGTCAACCAC
>CAYPOZ010000001.1:37693-46241 GCA_964412415.1 uncultured Isosphaeraceae bacterium
ACTACGGGCTCGGCGGGTCGGGCCCGCGGTCGTTTGCGCGAAAGCATGACGACATCCTCTTCTACGCGAAGGGGCGCGACTACCACTTCACGCCGCCAATGGTGCCAGCGCGCAGCGCGCGGCTCGCGGGACGCATGAAGAAGGCCACGGACGTGCTCGACATCCCGGCGATCAACAACATGGCGCTCGAGCGCACGGGATGGCCCACGCAGAAGCCGCTGGCGCTGCTGTCGACGCTCGTCGAGGCATGCTGCCCGCCCGGAGGCACGGTGATGGACCCCATGTGCGGCAGCGGAACGACGCTGGTGGCCGCCGTGAGGTCAGGGCGCAGCGCGCGAGGCATCGACATTGACCCGAAGGCGCTGCGCATCGCATCATGGCGGATCGCCAATGGCGCCGCGCCGCGTCAGGTGGCCCAGGCGCAGAGGGGCTCGAGGCGCGCGAGCGCCGCGTCCAGGGTCGCCTGATCTTCCGACACGACCGTGACATGGCCGAGCTTGCGCCCTGCGCGCGCGTGCTTGCCGTAGAGGTGCACGTGGGCCTCTGGGCATGCGGCGAGGAGTTCCGCGGCAGATGGGGCGCGGCCGACAAGGTTCAGCATCGCGCACAGGCCTCGCGCCGCAGTCGGGCCAAGTGCCATCGATGCGATGGCGCGCATGTGGTTCTCGAACTGGCTCGTGCGCGCGCCGTCGATCGTCCAGTGGCCTGAGTTGTGCACGCGCGGCGCCATCTCGTTGGCGATGAGCCCCTCGGGGGTCACGAAGAACTCGACAGCCATCGTGCCGATGTAGTCGAGCTCGTCCATGATGCGGCGAACGTGCGTGCGCGCAGACTCCGCGAGCGTGCCGGCTGTGTCGCATGGCGCAGGCGCCACGCTTCGCCTGAGGATGCCGTGCGCATGAGAGTTCTGCGTGAGAGGCCACGACACCCACTCCACGCTTCCGCCGCGCCGTGAGCGAGTTGCCACCAGGCTCACCTCCGCGGAGAAGCTCACAAGCGACTCGAGGATGCACGGCACCTTGCCGAGCTCCTGCCACGCGGCCGCTGCCTGCGCCGCATCGCGCACAAGGCGCTGTCCCTTGCCGTCGTACCCGAGCCGGCGAGTCTTGAGCATCGCAGGCGTGCCGACGGCCCCGATCGCCTCGTCGAGCTCCTTCGCGTTCGACACCGCCGCGAACGCCTGCACCGGCACGCCGCACTCGCGGAAGAAGCGCTTCTCGCTGATGCGGTCCTGCGACACGGCGAGCGCACGAGGCCCCGGGGCGAGCGTGAGCCGCTGCGCGAGCGACTCGGCGGTCGATGCTGGCACGTTCTCGAACTCGAAGGTGGCGACGCTGATCTGCGACGTGAATCGCTCGAGCCCGTCGGGGTCGTCATAGGGCGCGGTGATCACCTCGCCGAGCGCCGCAGCGGGGCAGTCTGCCGAGGGCTCGAGGAACCTGAATCGCATGCCGAGCGGAAGCCCGGCGATCGCGAGCATCCTCCCGAGCTGCCCTCCTCCAACGATGCCCACCTTCATGGACGTCTCCTGCTCGTCGCGCTGGCCGGACTCACGTTCAGGCCGACGGGTCAGGATGGGCGAGCACTTCAGCCGTGCGCGCGGCGCGGTAGCCGACGAGCGCATCGCGGATCGCCTCGCGCTCGTTGGCGAGGATCGATGCCGCGAGGAGCGCCGCGTTGATGGCCCCGGCCTTGCCGATCGCAAGCGTGCCCACAGGGATGCCCGCAGGCATCTGCGCGATCGACAGCAGGCTGTCCATGCCGTGGAGAGCCTTGCTCTCGACGGGCACCCCGAGCACCGGAAGGTGCGTCTTCGCGGCGCACATGCCAGGAAGGTGGGCCGCGCCTCCGGCACCTGCGATGATGACCTTCAGGCCGCGGCTCGCTGCAGTCGATGCGTAGCGGAACAGGAGGTCCGGCGTGCGGTGCGCGCTGACGACGCGCACCTCGCAGGGCACGCCCAGCTCCCCGAGCATGTCTACGCAGTGGCACATGGTCTCCCAGTCCGTGCGCGAACCCATGATGACGCCCACCAGCGCGCCTGACGTGCCGCCTGCCGGGGCCTCGAGCATCGATTCCCAAGTCATGCAAGGATCCTAGCGGGCGCCACCCGGTAGGATCTGCGGCTCGCTTATGCCGATCGACCCGGGAAAACGCGCGCAGCGCGCCCTTCGTGTCGTGCGCTCCACGACAGCGGAACCGCTGTGCGAGGAGCTTGCGCAACGGTTGTCAGCGCGGTGGGCAGGCGATGCCGACGGTCTCGCGCGCATCGGTCCCTTCGATCGCGTGGCGATCGCGGTGCAGGGCAAGGGACTCGAGCGTTGGATGAGGCGGCGGCTTGCGCGCCGGCTTGGCGTCGTCGGCGGAATCGAGACGCCATACCTGCGCAGGTTCCTCTTCGATGTCGCCGGCATGGTGACTGGAGAGCTGCCCGCATCGCGTGCGCACGATGACGTGCTTGAGCTCGCGTACCGGATCGCGCAGGAGGTTGCAGATCGGTGCGGAGGCGGTGAAGTGCCTGGGCAGGTGCGTGATGCGGGTGCGGTGCGGGGCGCGGGCGCAGGTGGCGGCGCCAATGCACCGCATGCGGGCGACTGCGTGCCGCGTGTGGACGCCGCGCATGTGCTCCCGCTCGTCACCGACAGGGAGGGATCGCGTGCGCACCCTCACGCGCTGCTCTCGGCGGGTCACCGACTCGCCTCCATTTTCGATGCGCTCGAGGTGGAGCGCCCCGAGCTCGTCGTCGCATGGCGCGAAGGGCGGGCGCTTCCTGGCAGTGCGCCGTGGCTGAAGCGCGATGCGCCCGACCACCCGAGGCTTGAGTCCCTCTGCGAGTGGATGCACCGGCTCTGGTGGTGGACAGCAGGACCGGGCCGGGAGGCCGATCCGGCGGCCTGCTGGAGCGGGCACCGGTCGTGGCAGTCGGTGCGCGATGCGATCTCCATCATGTCGAGCGATGGCGCGTGGCGCGATGCGCTGTCACGGATCGAGATGCGCCAGGCCACCGATGACCGTGTGCGCCTGCCTGCGATGGTGAGCGTCTTCGGCATCTCGTCGCTGCCGCCTCTTGCGCTTGACTTCCTCGCGGCGCTCGGCGGCCGCATCGACGTCACGCTGCACCTGGTCACTCCCACCGACCAGTACATGGACCAGTCGATCATGGGCCGGCCGGGCGATGGCGAGGCTGATGATGCGCACCTTGACTCGCTCTGGTCGCGCGGGCACCGGCTCCTGGCTGTCTGCGGTCGCCAGCCGATGGCGATGCAGCAGCGTCTCCTGTCTCTCGCGCACGTCGAGGACATTGAGTGCGGCGATGCCGCCCCGGGCGTGGCCACGGATGCTGCGTCCGGCGGCGCAGGCCATGAAGGCACGTCATCGCTCCGCGCGCTCCAGCGTTCGCTGCGCGACGGCGTGCCGATGGAACGGGAGCGTGCAGGTGACGGGACGGTCAGCGTGCACCTTGTCTCTGGCGCGACGCGCGCCAGCGAGGTGCTGCGCGACCAGGTGCTCGAAGCATTCTCGTCGCTGCCGGGCACAGGCCCTGACGACGTGCTGGTGCTCACGACCGACGTCGAGCGCTACGGCACCGCCATCGCGCGCGCGATGGGTGCAGCCGCTCCGCGCCCGATTCCGGTGACGCTTGCGGACCGGAGCGCGCGGGTCGAGCGTGCAGCGGTGCGCACCTACTGCGATGCGCTGAGGATCCTCGACGGGGAGTTAACGCTCGATGCGCTCGGCGAGGTGGTCGCATCAGGTCCCGTAGCCGACCGCGCGGGAGTGTCGGTCGATGAGTGCGTGCAGTGCCTTGAGCATCTTCACGCGGTGGGCGCCCGCCGGTTCATCGATGCGGAGCACCGTCGCCGCGTGCTGGCCGATGCCGGTGGAACTGAGCTGCTGGCGGCGGCGCACACAGCTGCCGGGCGCAGCGAAGCTCCTGATGCGGAGCCAGATGGTGCGGATGCGCCGGACGGCACTGTCATCGACGCCGCAGAGCGGCTTGCGATGTCGATGGCGATGTCGCAGGATGTGGGGGGCACCAGGCTTCCGGGCATGGCGCGAGTGTGCGCGGTCATCGATGAGCTGATGTCACTCGGGCGGCGCACGGCGGAGTCGCGCACGATGCTCGAGTGGTGCGAATGGTCACGGGACCTTCTCGACGCAGTTGTCCAGCGCCGCAGCCGTTCCCCTGATGAGGGCGACCTGCCTGCGCAGCGTGCGGCGATCCTTGAGGCGATCGAGTCCCTGGCCGCTGCGGCATCTCAGGCGGGCCTCGTGGAGCCGCTGCCCTTCGCGGTGGCGCGCGGCGAGATCACCGATGCGATCGACCGCAGCGCTGTCGGGCGCAGGTTCGGCGCATCAGGTGGCGTGATGGTGGGCGGCCTGGTGCCGATGCGCAGTGTGCCAAGCCGCATCGTGGCGCTCGTGGGGCTTGACCGCGGAGTGTTCCCCAGACGCGACGAGCGTTCCGGCATCGACCCGCGCCGGTGGTCCAGGGGATACGGCGACCGCAGCGCGCGCGACGAGGACCGCGCGCTCTTCCTCGAGGCGATCCATGCGGCGGGGGACCGGCTCATCGTGATCTCGACTGCCGTCGATGCGGCGTCAGGAGAGGCAGAGCCTGCGTCCCCGCTGGTCGACATACTGCTGGAGCAGTGCGGCGCGGCCGCGCGCGTCACTCGCCATGGTGTGCACGCCTTCGGCGAGGAGGAGTGGTCCGCCGCATCCGCCGGCCGCCCCCGGCGCGACGCGCACGCGCGGCGGTGCGCGGTCGCACGCCGTGCCGGTGCGGGGCCGGAAGCCGAGCGACGCGTCCTGTGCCCCCAGGCAAGGTCGCCCGTCAACGTCAGCGATGCGTTGCTTTCGCGTGTGGAATCGGTCGATCGCATCGTGGAGTGCATGCGCGATCCTGCGCGCTGGTGGCTCGAGGCGATGGGCGCACGCATCGCGTCCATGGAGACGGACACCGACGAGCGCGAGCCTGGCACGATCGACCGGCGAGTGCAGTGGGCGCTTGAGCAGTCGATCGTCGAGCAGGCGGTCAGCGGCGCGCAGGTGTCGGTGGATGCTGTCGTCGATGCGCAGCGGCGGATCGGCATGCTGCCGGCCGGCGCTGTCGCTGGCAGCGTGGCGAGCGCACTTCGCGCGTGGCTCGGGGTCGAGGTGATGGGCAGCGTGGGCTACGCCGCGTGCCCCGCTGTGCCGCACGAGTGGGCGGTCGGCGGCAAAGGCGGGCCACTCGTGGCGCGCGGATGGCGCAGCGCCGATGACCCCAGTACGCAGGTGCTCTTCCGGGGCGGATCATGGAGAGCACGTCACGCCGTTGAGATCGCGCTCCGCGCGGCGGCGTGGGCCGCTGCTGGAGGCAGGCGCACCGTCATCATCCCCGATCCGGACCCGAAGAGCGGGATGCCGGCGGAGATCGTGTGGAGCGGCACAGCCGATGGCGCAGCGTGCGCCCTTCATGCGATGCGCGCCATCGCGGCGGCGGGCATGGTCGTGCCGCTGTGCTTCCATCCGATGCTGCTGGCCGACGCGGACATGGCAGGGCTCGCGGCGGGGACCGATGACGCGCACGCATCCGTCATCCGCACGCTCGAGCAGTGGCTGTCGAGATCCGTTGACGACCTCTCGCGAGGCGAGGTGGATGCGCGCGCAATGCGTGCAGCGCTGCAAGGGATGGGCGCTCAGGAAGTGCTGGGTGGCCCGCGCGATGGAGCGGTCGATCCGCCCCAGGAGATTCATGGTGCGGTGGCCGGATCGGGTGCCCCGTCGGCGGTCACCGCTGTGCGCACGGACTTCGGTGGCGTGTGGCCCGCCATAGAGGGCATCCTCGCATCGTGCGGGTGGGCCCGAAGCGCGCAAGGGGTGGCCCCATGAGCGGCACACGCACCGGGCGTGCGCTCCGCGTCATCGAGGCGAGCGCGGGCACCGGCAAGACCTTCCGAATCACGCAGCTTGTGGTGGAGCTCGTGTCATGGGGAACGCCGATCGACCGCATCGTGCTCTCGAGCTACACGAACGCGGCAGCGGACGAGCTCGCCGAGCGCGTGCGGGTGGCGCTTGTGCGCGCAGCCGATCCGCGGGCGCATGGTGACCAGGAGGCACCGATCCCCGATGCGGCAGCGGCCGCGCGGCTCCGGCGCGCCGTGGCGGAGATCGATGGCGCGTGCATCGGCACGATCCACTCGTTCTGCGCGCGGCTGCTCGAGGAGGCAGCCGAGGTGGCAGGCGCCCTCTCGCTCGACGGGATGTCGCCGGACGAGGCTGCGGGCGACTTGCAGTCGGAGGTGACTGCGGACCTGTGGGCGGCATGCGTGGCGCCAAGCCAGCTTGCGATCTCCATGCTTGGCGACGACCCCGCGTCCGCACGTGCGATGCTTGCCGGCATCGTGAGTGCAGTGGATGGCGAGCCCGACGCAAGGATCGAGCCTGAGGGGCAGTGGACGGCGATTGCGGAACTCGAGCGGCGCATCGACGATCTCATCGCCGGCGATGGCGCACCGTGCCGCACCTCTGTGGCCGACGTGATTCCCCACTTCAACAAGGCAGCGGCCGCGCGTCTTTGCGCGATGGCCGGCGCATCGCAGCCGGGTCCGGCGGCGCGGCAGGCCGTGATTGCGGGAGCGTCCGACCTCCGGGCCGTGCCCGACGGGGAGTGGCCGGCCGAGGGCCACAAGGCCAAGCGCAACCGCGTGCAGGAGTGGGCTCGCTCGGAGGCAGGCGGGCATGCGGTGCGCACGCTGCAGCGGCTGCACGACGACTACCGCGCGGCATGCACAGGGTTCCGCGCATCGCTCGCGCGCCGGGCGCGCGCTGCACTGTCCTCGCGGCGCGACGCGCGACGCACCTACTCCTTCGGGGACCTCATCGCACGCACATGGCAGCTCGTCTCGGCGCCCGCAAGCGCGCTCGTCGCGCACGCACGCAGCCGCCACGAGGTGGCGATCATCGACGAGTGCCAGGACACCGATCCGCTGCAGCAGGCGATCTTCAGCAGGATCTTCGATGCGCCCGGCCACCTGCTGCATGTGGTGGGCGATCCCAAGCAGTCCATCTACGGCTTCCGCGGCGCAGACCTGCCGAGCTACGTAAGGCTCCGTGACAGCGCCGCCGCCGACGATCCGCTCTCGGTGTCGTTCCGTTCGGATGCCGCGCATGTGGCTGCGGTCGAGGGCCTCTTCACGGCGCATGCGAGCCCCTTCGGCAGCGCCGCGATTGCGTTCACGCCCATCTCTGCCAAGCACACAGACCCCCGCTGCGTCAGTGGCGACAGCGCACCGCAGTCGGGCGTGGAGGTCATCGCGCTCGATGCCGGCGCAAGCGTCACATCGCAGCGAGCGTCGGCGATGCGTGCGACTGCGGCGCGGATCCGACAGTGGCTTGCGTGGCCAGAGGCGTACGGCCTCAGCGTGCCCGGGGATGGCGATCCCGAAGGGCCACGGCGTCCAGTGCGTCCGGGCGACATCGCCGTGCTCTGTCACCGCCGCGACGAGCTCGATGCGATGAGGCGCGAGCTCGACAGGCTCGGGATCCCGAGCGTCTACTCGGGCGACTCGTCGGTGCTGCTTTCGCCGGCAGCCGAGGACATGCACGCGATCCTGGTCGCATGCGCATCCCGGCGTTCGGCGCAGTTCGCGGCCGGTGCCGCGATGACGCGTGCGCTCGGCGCAACCGCCGACGACATCAGGTCAAGGCGCGAGTCGTGGATCGGCGCCATCCGAACGTGCGCACGCGCACTGGAGCGCAGCGGCATCGACGCGGCGCTCGTCGAGCTGCTTGAGCGGCCGATTCCCCATGGGCGCGCAGGCGCCGACGCCGACCGTTCGGCGATGGAGCTCCTGCTTGCCCAGCCCGGCGGCGAGCGCCATGCGGTTGACCTCCAGCACCTTCGCGAGCTGCTCGGCGAGGCCGAGCGCACAGGCATCGGCGGCGCGGCTGCGCTCGCGCACTGGATCGCCTCCGAGCGCGACGCGCTCGAGCGCTCGGGCGGGCGAGGCGGCGGCGACACCGCACGCCTGCGCACGCAGGCCACCAGGGATGCGGTCACGCTGCAGACCCTGCACTCCTCCAAGGGGCTCACGTACGGGCTCGTCTGCCTTCCGACGATCGCGATGGGTTCGCGTCAGCCCAAGGAGGCGCCGATCGTGCGGATGACGGAGGTCTCCGGCGACGGCACCGCATCGCGGGTCATCGACCTTGGCTCGCGGCACCAGGGCGACCGTGCACGCCGCCAGCAGCAGGAGCAGCGGCTCGAGCAGTTCCGCCTCCTGTACGTGGCGACGACCCGCGCCCGGTACGTCACCAGCGTGTGCCTGCCGCTCGAGCCTGCCACGTCAGTCAGGCCCTCGGCGCTTGAGGAGCTGCTCGCTGCGCAGTGCGGCGCCGACGGCGCTGCAGTGTCTGGTCGGATGGCCCAGCTCGTGGCGTGGGCACACAGGTCGGCGGCGGCGTACGCCCAGCCGTTGGCGCTGGAGCGCTCCACAAAAGCCGCGCCCAGTTGGCCCTTGCCGCCGGTGATAAAAGTCCGCATCAGAGTTGGGCGTACTTA
>CAYPOZ010000001.1:46251-54866 GCA_964412415.1 uncultured Isosphaeraceae bacterium
GTCGGCGGCGGCGCACGCAAGGCTTCACCCTTCGGTGGCTGCACCTTCAGCGACAGCGTCTCACGGTGGCGATGCGGTGCGCGGTGCGTCGCTGCGCATCATCACGGATACGCCGACCTGGGGCGGCGCGCCGTGGTCAGCGCCCTCGGCCGCGGCGATGGCGCCGGTGGATCCGGCCGTGCACGCGTGGACGGATCCTCTCCGCGAGGTCAGCTTCACGTCGCTGTCACGAGGCGTGCCGCACGCGGATGCGGCCGCTGGCGACGGGAGTCGCGGTGACGGTCGCGAGATCGACGAGCGCATCGAGCCCGATGCGGGGCCCGCCACGGGCGACATGGACTCGGGTGCGGTCGATTCCGCAGCGGAGGGCTCGGTCGAGCGCGGCTCGGCCAGCGCGATCGACGACGCGATGCTCAGACCCTCGACAAAGACCCGATGCGAATCGTAAACCCCGTCGCCATCGGTGTCCTCGTGAACGCTTATCCGGTCCTTCCCGGGACCTTGGGGTGGCGATGCATGCGGCACTTGATGCCGCGTTCACGTCGCTCGCCGACGCGGGCCGCGACGGCGTGTCCGGGGCTGCGGATGCGGCGCATGACCGGCTCGCGGCGCAGGTCGTCATCGAGTGCGCGGCTGTGTCCGGAGGAGACATGCCAGAGGGCATGCGGACCGCCGCTCACGATGCCGCGCGCGCGCTCCGTACCGCGCTTGTGCAGCCGCTCGGCCATGGGTGCCCGTCGGTGGTCGAGCTCGCAGGGCGCCGCGATGCGGCGCTCCGCGAGCTTCGCATCTCGGTGCCGCTTGACCTGGACCCTCGTGCGCTCGCGGATGCGTTCAGCTCATGCGGCGGCGAGGTCGGGGAGCGGGTCGCGCCCACGCTCAGGCGCGTCTCCGCGTCGGGGGTGCACGGCCTGCTGAGCGGCATCATCGACATTGCCGCAGCCGCGCAGCCCGGCGAGTGGCACATCATCGACTGGAAGACAAACGACCTCGGCCGGGATCCTCGGGCGTACTCAGGACGCGCGCTCGAGGATGCGGCCGTGAGCTCGCTCTACCCGGTGCAGGCTGCGCTCTACATGATGCTGCTGGCGCGCTGGCTTCGGCGGATCGGCGATGCGTCGGCCGTGGTCGCATCGCACTACCTCTACGTGCGTGGCATGGATCCGCAATCGCCCGGTGTGGGCGTGTGGTCATGGTCTCCAGGCGATGCGCTGGTTGCGGCAATCGACTCAGCCGTGGGTGCGGCAGCGTCGGTCGAGCCGGAAGGGGGCAGCCATGGGCGTTGAGTCAGTGGGAACAGGGCTGCTTCCGCCCGCGATCGTGCAGGTGGCGGCCCGCATCGTGCGACGGTGCGGCGAGCACTCTGGGCAGGACGCGCCGCCGCTCACGGCGGCGTGCGCGCTTGCGCTGCACCAGCTCTCGCAAGGGCATACCCGCATCGACATGTCTGACGCTGGCCGCGTGCTACTGGCCCCGCGCGAGCCACGCGACGGCACGGAACGGATTGAGGTCGCTGTGCCTGCGCCCATCCGCGAGAGCGTGATGCGCGCCGCCGGCCGCGGCAGCGCGCTCGTGTCGCGCATGGAGGTGCCCGATGGCGCGGCAGCGGTGACGCCGCTCGTCGTCGAGGGGGAGTTCCTCTCGCTCGCGCGTTGCCGCGACGACGAGTGTGCGCTTGCGCAGGCACTGCGTGCGCGTGCGAAGGTGTGGGCGGACTCGGCGGCGCGCGTTGGCGTCGTGCGGGGACTGATGTCGTCATGGGGCAGCGGTGCGCTCGACGACGCGCAGCGGCGGGCAGTGCTCTGCAGTGCCGAGCGCGGCCTCACGGTCGTGACAGGCGGGCCAGGCACAGGGAAGACGACTGTCGCGGCGCGCATTGCCGCCGCGCATGCGCATGTGCGTGCTGCGGATGGCGGCAAGGCATCGCTTAGGCTGCTTGCGCCAACGGGCAAGGCTGCAAGCAGGCTGAGCGAGTCGTTCGCTTCCGCGGCATCCGCACTTCCGGAGGCGCATGGCGCGGCGCTGCGCGGATGCCTCGCGACCACGGTGCACGCGGCGCTCCTCGGCCGCGAGGGCGGGGGACTCGGCCGTGCCACGATGGTCATCCTCGACGAGGCATCCATGGTGGACCTCTCGCTGATGCGCCGACTGGTGGATTCCGTCGCCAACGATGCGACGCTCGTCGTGCTCGGCGACAGGAGCCAGCTTGCGTCGGTCGAGGCAGGCACGGTCCTTGCGGACATGACAGAGCCGGGATCGGCGATCGCCGACAGCGTGATCCGGCTGGAGAGGTCGCACCGCTTCGCCAGCGAGTCGCCGATCGGCCTGCTTGCACGAGCGGTGCTCGAGGGCGATGCGGACCGCGTGCTTGCGAGCCTTGGTGCGGAGACGGCAGCCGGAGGTGGCGCAGCTGACGGACCGAGCGCTGCCCGAGCGCCCGATGCGCCGGCGGGCGTGACGCTCGTCGACTGCCGCAGCGACCAGTCGATCATCCGCGCCACGCTCGACATCTTCCGAGCGCGCACACGCTCCACGGCAATCCTCTGCGCGCACAGGCACGGGGTCACCGGCACGCTTGAGGTCAACAGGCTGTGCGCGGAGGCGAGCGGGGCGCCGCTGTCCGATCCGCTCAGCGCGGCGCACTGGGATGGGCGCCCCGTGATCGTCACCGAGAACGACCGCGCGCTTGGGCTCATGAACGGTGACGTCGGCGTGATGCGCGCAGCGCCGGATGGGAGGCTCGAGGGAAGGTTCCCGGGACGCGACGGGGCGGTGCCCGCCCCGATCCTGCCAGCTGTGGAATCGGCCTACGCGCTGACCGTCCACAAGTCGCAGGGGTCGGAGTTCGACCATGTGGCCATCGTCCTTCCTGCTGGCCCGTCGCCAATCCTGAGCCGTGAGCTGATCTTCACGGGAATCACGCGGGCCAGGCAGTCGGTGACGATCGTCGGCCCTCCCGACCGGGTGCGCGAGGCGATCGGGCGGCAGGTGGCGCGCGCATCGGGTCTGTCCGACCGGCTGCGCATCGGGTAGGAATCCGCCCATGCACCTGTGCCCCGCACCACGGATCCCTCACGCCCCACGCATGCCCAGGCTCGCTCTCCCGTGTGCGCTGCTCGCGTCGGTCGCGTGCATCGCGTGCGATCCGGCACCGCGTTCGGTGTCGCTGCCGCCGAGCCAGCGCTCCGGACCCGCGCTCGGCTCGCCGGTCACCGCGGGCGCCATCTCCCGCACGGAGTCAGTGGGCACGTGGAGCCTCACCGACAGCGAGAACGAGCTCTTCAACGTGGTGCTGCAGCCTGACGGTGCCGCAGTCAGCACATGGTGGAAGGGCGACGAAGGTGCGAAGGGCGAGCGCGGCCGATGGATGATCGAGAACGGCGTGCTCATCGTGCGGTGGACTGACGGGTGGATCGACGCCGTGCGCCGCGGCCACTCCGGATACGAGAAGTACTCGTACGGCCCTGGCGTCCCGGCGAGCGCGGCGCCAACGAACTTCGGGCAGGCGGTCAAGGTCGAGGGACCCATGCAGCGCTACGCCGGCGTGTGGTCGATCCCAGGCGCACTGCCCGGCTCCCGCTACGAGCTCTTCATGGCGCTGCGCTCCGACGGGAGCGCGATGAAGTCGATCGATGACGTGCGCCTAGGCACGTGGCAGCTCGAAGGCGACAGCTGCCGAATCGTGTGGGCCGACGGATGGTCGTCGGTGATCGAGCCAACCGAGGACGGGTCGTTCTTCAGCAAGAGCTGGAAGGCCGGCACTCCGGCGGATGCCATGCCCACCGGTTCCGGTCCCGCGACGCGCATCGAGCGCTGAACGGGATCGGCAGCAGGTTCGCCGCATCCGTGCCGCGCGTGGCGTTGCGCGTCACCAGTTGGGGCCAAAGCCCGGCATGTTGCCCATCGCGGGGAAGTCGGGATCGGTCACCGTCGGGTCCTCGTCGGAACGGTCCGCGAGGTTGGTGCCCAGCAGCTCCGCCTGCTCTCCGCCGACGCCCCAGTAGCCCTGGCGCTGGCCTCCGGCCACGCTGGCGAAGCGGTCATTGGAGTCGCCCTCGACGTTGACGCTGCGCTCAGTGCCGCACGCGGCGAGCATCGCTGCGATGGCGAGCGAGAGCGCGAGGACCGGTCGACCCGTGGGGAGGCGCATCGTCATGCGGTTCAGGGTAGCGCGGTGCGCGGGGGCTGGCGCAGCGACTCCGCACCTCCGCGCGAGGGCGCCGGTCGCGATGCGAGCATGTCGCACACGCGGTCGAGCGTCACAGGACCAAGCTCCCAGCAGTCAACGCCGACATCGCAGGACCGTCCCTCCTCGGCCGCCGCCCCATGCGCATGTCCGTAGAGGTGCAGCGCTCCATTCCACATGCCCTGCCATGAGCGCATCGGGTAGTGGCAGCACACGATGCGCTCGTCGCCTCCGCCCCAACCGCGGAAGGAGAGGATGTCGTGCACCGCGTCGAAGATGCGAGCGAAGCTGCGCTTGGCGGGGTCATGGTTGCCGCGCACCAGCTCCACCTGCCTGCACCTGATGCGTTCGCGGATGTCGCGCACGCGGGCAACGCTCGCCTTGCCCTCGTCGCCGGACCAGGCCATCGGGCCCATGAAGTCCCCAAGATGGATGAGCCTGTCCCGCTTTCCGACGTGCGCGTTGATTCGGTCGACCAGGAGCTCGTCCATCTCGCGCACGTCGCGCACGGGCCTCGAGAAGAGGCTGATGGCCTCCTCGTGCCCGAAGTGGGTGTCGGCCGTGACCCAGAACTGAGCTGCCACAGGTCGATGCTAAGCGGTGGCTCGACAGCGTGCGCTCGAGGTGGTGCGCCACGCCCTCGGCGATCGCGCGCTTGCCTTCGAGCCGCTCCGGATCGCGCCCTGGCGCCGCAAGCCATGCGATGTGCCTCGTGCTGCCGTGCTCGCGCGCGACGTAGTCCTCGCTGTGGTTGGCGACGCAGGCGCCATGGCGCGATGCGCGCTCGCATGCGGTTGCCATCAGCGCAGCGTGCTCCACGCCGGACTCGAGCTTGAATCCAACGATGTGGAGACCAGGCCTCTCGGTGCGCAGCGAGTCGATGACCTTCGCAGTGGGGCGCAGCGTGACGCTCCATTCGCTGTCGGAGGGCCGCTTGCCCGGCGCCAGCTCCACCGGCTCGAAGTCCGCGACGGCGGCGGCGAGCACCGCGGCATCGTGAGGCTGCTGGTCGAGGATGCGCGTGAGCAGGTTGCGGTAGCCGCCGATGTCCGCCACGCGCCATGCGCAGAGCCACGATGGCGGATCGATCGCACCTGCGCCCAGCACGAGGCTCACGTCCGCGCCGCGGAGCGCGAGGTCCGTGGCGACAGCGATCGCGGTCGATCCCGACGACATTGCGGACACCGCGCGCACGTCATCGAGCCGTGCAGGGACAGGACCGCCCGTCACGAGGATGCGCCGTCCCCGCAGCGGCGACGTGCTGACTGCGCGGCACACGGCGGCCACGACCGGTCCCTCGTCGGGCAGGTTGTGCTTGCCGTTCTCGTCCCGTGGTGGCACGACGGTCACCCCAAGCCGCTGCAGCCGCTGCAGGCTCTCGGTGAGGATGTGCGTGTGCATCGAGCCGTGCATCGTGGGGCACACGAGGACCTTCGTCTGCCCGCGCTCAAGACGTCCGAGCGCCGAGGCGAGCGTGGCGGTCACGGTGCCGTCGGCGATGCCGCAGGCCACCTTGTTGATCGTGTTGTAGGTCGCGGGCGCGACCAGGTACGCGTCGAACCTGGTGCCATCGCCGAGATGCTCCGCACGGGCGGAAAGCCGCGTCACCACCGGGTTGTCCGAGGCCCAGGCAAGCGTGTCCTCCGTGACGTAGCGCAGCGCCTCGTCGCTCAGCAGGCACGTGACGGCTGCGCCCTGGCGGCGGAGGCTGCGCGCGAGCACGGGCGCCTTCATCGCGGCGATGCCGCCTGTCACGAGCAGCGCAATGTGGCGGCCGTCGAGGTGGGTGCCCTCAGGGACCACGGCATGGTCGCCAAGTGGCGACTCTGGAGGCGGTGCTGGGTTCCACGTGCTCATGGGGAAACGGATCCTAGGTCGCGGTGGGTCCCTGATCGGACCATCTGAGCGAGAGCGTGCCCTCGCCGGCCACGAACCGCTCGATCCAGTCGCCGAGCGCATCGCGCCGCCAGTCGTCCGCAGGGAACAGCGGTGCGCCAGAGCCGCCCTTGCGCGCGATGTACCACCGCGAGAGTTCCGCGCGCGTGAGCAGGATCCCGGGGGCGATGCCCATCGCGATGCACCTCATCGTCACCACTGACCAGAGCGCATCAATGCGCATCCGGTCCTCGGATGTCTCCTCTTGGGGAGCCCAGATGCGGTCATGCTCGAGAGGCAGCCCCTTTGCATGAGCGACCGTCGCGAGGATCCGCTCGCCATGCGACTGCACGATGGGCCGAGGCATCCCGCGGACCTCGGCGAGCTCCGCGACCGACTCCGGCTTGTGGCGTGCGATCTCGAGCATCGGCCCATCCGGCAGCACGGCGCGCGGCGGCTTGTTGAGCTCACCCGCCATCGTGTGGCGCAGCACGACAAGCTCGCGGAGGATCGTCATCACGCGCGGGCGCAGCGACAGGCCTCGGCACGCGCGGCGCACGTGGCTCTCGGGGTCGAACCCTTCCACGGCGCGGATGCTCGCGGCGCTCTCGGCGAGCGCCCACGGCATTCGCACGCGCTCGGCGAGGCGCTCGGAAAGCCGGGTCCACGCGAGCGGCAGGTAGCGCACGTCGTCCGCGGCATACCCGAGCTGGCTCCGCGTCAGCGGCCGCGCATCCCACTCCGTGAATGTGTGTGCCTTGTTGAGCCGGTGGCCGAGCAGCCCCTCCACCATGTTGCCGAGGCTCGTGGGCCAGGGCATCCCAACGAATGCAGATGCGATCTGCGTGTCGACGACGTTCGATGCGCGCATGGCGGCGCCGCGCTGCGCCGCGTCCACGTCCTGGCCTCCCGCGTGCACCAGCGTGAGCAGCGACGGGTCGCAGACGCACTCCCACACCGGCTTGAGCGCATCGGTGCCGATGCGGAGCGGGTCGATCAGCGAGACTCGTTCCGTCGTCGCGAGCTGGATCAGGCAGATCCTCGGGTGGAAGGTCTCCTCGCCGATGAACTCCGTGTCGAACGCGAACACTCCATGCGACCGGATGTGCTCCACGACGTCCGGGATCTGCGCATCGCTCTCGATGAGCTGCGCATCGCCCTGGGGGACACCAGGCTCAGAGAGCACGCGCGCCGCTGCGGAGGATGTGCCGTCAGCGTGCGCCTCCGCGTGGTGGATTGCCCGCTTTCTGCGCCGGTAGTTCATCGCGAGCCATGCAAGGTAGCGGGGTGAGGAAACCGATCTGATCACACTTCTTTAAGTCTGATAACCAGTCGCGTTTCAAATTGATTTGAACGATCGCCCTGCGAAGCGGCTACGGACACGTAGGATCGCTCGATTCCGATGCGTGCGCGACTGACACCCACGGTGTGCGCCGAGCGCCTGCAAGGCGAGTTTGCGTACCAGGATGCCCTTGAGGCCCTCCGCAACCGGCTGCGGGACATGTGTGGCGCCGGTTCCCTTCAGCGCCGCGGACTCGTCCGCGTTGAGGCTGTGGTGGACCTCGCGACAATGCCGTGCGGGCCACGCGATGCAGGATCGGTCGCGCTCAACTGGCTCTCGAGCGTGCCTGCGGGACGGCGGATTCTCTTCCGCAACCGCGGCGGGGACCGTGAGCTTGCAGGAACGGGCTGGGCGCTCAGCACACATGACTGGAGTCATCCCGCACTTACTGGAGTGGTGACTGCATCCGAGGAGAGGACGGAAACGCCCGATGCGGGCATGCTCGGACCGCTCGATCCCGCCGTGATCGTGCTCGAGCCCTTCCACAGCGGCCGGACCTCAGGGAACGAGTGGCGGGACTTCGAGACGACTCGCCTGATTGTGCCCGCCGTCGAGTGGCGCGCGGGACCGGGTGCGGCGGTGCTGGCGGTCAATGGAGTCGGCACAGCTGCGCCGACGCTTGAGGCGCTGGCGGATCTTGTGCGGACTGCCAGCTTGGGCGCTGGCGATGGAGCGGGCAAGTCGCGCATCTCGGCACGGTGCGCCACCGGGTCGGATGGTGCGCGAAGCTGGCGCCTGTGCGACGACGGCGACCCGGCGCGCTGGGCGGATGCGATTGATGCCGCGCTGTCGGCGATCGCCACAGGGCGAATGGAGAAGGTGGTGCTTGCGCGGACGCGTCGCTACCGGTGCGATGGCACGATCGACCCGGTGCATGTTCTGTCGGTGCTGCGCAATGAGGAGCCGGACGCGTTTCACCTGCTCGTGGAGAGCGGCATTGGGCGGGCGTTCGTGTCCGCAAGCCCAGAGCGCCTCTTCAGTCGCGCGGGGCGCACGGTGCGCAGCGAGGCAGTGGCGGGCACGTGCGCGCGCGGGCCGGACGGCCCGTCGGACGAGAGCCTTGCAGGGCGGCTCATGTCCTCGGACAAGAACCGCCGCGAGCATGACATCGTGACGCGCTGCATCGAGTCCGCGCTTCGGCCGCTGTCGACGGAGCTGTCGGCGGCGGCGTCCCCGCGGATCGTCAGGTGCGCGCACGTGCAGCACCTTTCG
>CAYPOZ010000001.1:54876-56015 GCA_964412415.1 uncultured Isosphaeraceae bacterium
GTCGATGATGGCACTGTGCTCGGCCGCCTGCATCCGACGCCTGCGGTGTGCGGGCTTCCGCTTGGCGAGGCCCGATCGTTCATTGCCGCACACGAGCCGTGCCCGCGCGGGATGTATGCGGGTGCGGTTGGAATGGTGACCGCGTGCGCGAGCGAGTTTGCGGTCGGGATCCGCTCTGCGCTCGTCGATGGCGACTCGCTCACGGCGTTTGCGGGCGCCGGCATCGTTGCCGGCTCGGAGGCGGACTCGGAGTGGCTCGAGACTGCGCGGAAGCTCGAGAGCTTCGATGCGCTGCTTCGCCATCCTCGCCTGCAGGTGCCGGCTGCAGCAGCGGCCCAGGGCGAAGGAGCGCGCGTCCGGCAGTCCGTGCCTGTCGCGACCCGCGCCGTATGAGCGACCCCAACCTGAACCATCTCTGCGCGCGGGTTGCGATCGAGGAGTGCGTCCGGCGCGGATGCCGCACGATCGTCGTGTGCCCGGGTTCGCGCTCGGCGCCGCTTGCGGCCGCTGCCGCCGCGTGGCGTGGGCGGGCCCCCGCGGCGGGCGGGATGGCCGTCGATGTGCTTGTCGCGCATGACGAGCGTGGCGCTGCGTTCCTGGCGCTTGGCGCTGCGCGCGTCACCGGTACCGCTGCCGTAGTCATCACCACAAGCGGCACCGCCGTGGCCAACCTCCTTCCTGCGGCGGTCGAGGCATCGATGGACGGGATCCCGATGCTCCTGTTCACGGCAGACCGGCCACCGGAGCTGCATGGATGCGGCGCGAACCAGTCCGTGCCCCAGGCGGGCATGCTTGCGCCGGTGGTGCGTGCGGCCATTGACGTCGCGTGCCCCGACGAGCCTGGCGCGTCGCCGCTCGATGCGCTTGATGCGGCGTCGGGAGCGTGGGCATGCGCGCACGGCAACGGCGGCGCACCTGGCCCCGTGCACGTGAACTTCCGGTTCCGCGAGCCGCTCGCGCCGGTCGTGGTGCCGTGGACAGTTGAGCCAGGTGCGGCCGCGCAACTGGCCGCGTGGCAGAGGTCGGGATCGCCGTGGGTGCCCGGCGCGCCAACGGCTCCGCGCACGCTCACCGGCGCGAACCGGTGCGCAACCGATGCGCGTTGGCGCTTGGCGCCAGATGCGGATGTCGGTGCGCTG
>CAYPOZ010000002.1:0-18201 GCA_964412415.1 uncultured Isosphaeraceae bacterium
AGAGCAGAGGTCACTCCGAGCGGCCATCGCGGCGCGTGGCGCGCTGCGCCCCTCGTCACCAGAGCAGAGGTCACTCCGAGCGGCCATCGCGGCGCGTGGCGCGCTGCGCCCCTCGTCACCAGAGCAGAGGTCACTCCGAGCGGCCATCGCGGCGCGTGGCGCGCTGCGCCCCTCGCCGCGACGGCCGGACTGAGCGCGTTCGTGGCGGTGGTGGCGGGCTGCCATCATGACCTGTTCCGGCCCGATGAGGACGTGGTGCTGCCGAAGACGTCGACGCGGGACATCGCGCCGTTTGACCCTGCTGCGGAGGCGGAGCCCGATCCCCTAACGATGGCCGAGGCGGAGTCTGCGGCCAAGGACCGGGGGCTCTTCGTGGATGCCTTCCCCGGGCGGGTGCAGGTGTCGATCGTGGATGTGAGGGCGTCGGCGCTCGCGAACAACCTCGACCTCAAGATCGCGCTGTTCAACCCGGTGATCGGCATCAGCAGGCTCGGTGCGGAGCTTGCCAAGTTCGACTCCACGATCGGCGTGAACTACACGCGCAACACAAGCGGGTTCATCACGGACATTGCCACGGTCGGCGCGAGCTCAGCTGCGCAGGACGTGTTCAGCGCTGCACTCGAAGTGCCGCTGGCGACCGGCGGCCAGATCAGCCTCGGTCCGCTGGTCCAGTACAACAGCAACGAGTCGTTTGCGCCGGGTGGCGCCGAGGGATTCGACGCAGGCATGGAGTTCTCGATCTCGCAGCCGCTGCTGCGCGGTGCGGGGATCGGGATCAACACCGCATCGATCCGCATCGCCAAGATGCAGAGCGCGATCATCGATGCGCAGACGAAGCTGCAGACGATCCGCCTGCTTGCCGACGCCGAGCGCGCATACTGGAACCTCTACCGCGCCTACGGCCAGCTTGACGTGCGCGCGAAGCAGTACGAGTCCGTGATGGTGCAGCTCGAGCAGACTCGCCGCCGGGTGCAGCAGGGCGATGCGGCACCCATCGAGGTCACGCGTGCAGAGAGCGGCGTGGGCGCGACCGTGGAGCAGGTGATCGTCGCCGACAACCAGGTGCGCATCCGCCAGCGCGAGCTCAAGCGGATCATGAACGACCCGCGGTTCCCGATCGACAGCGTGACGTCGCTCGAGCCGGCCACGAAGCCGAATCCGCTCGGGTTCCGCTTTGACAGCGCGCAGCTCGTGGGCAAGGCGATGGAGAACCGGATGGAGCTCCTTGAGCTCGAGGTGCAGCTCCTGATCGACGCGGAGCAGGTAAACCTCGCGCGCAACGACACGCTGCCCAACTTCGTCGTGAGCTACCAGTACGACCTGCAGGGCAACTCCTACTCGCTCGGACGCGCCTTCAGCAACATGGGCGATGCGGACGGTTCGATCCTGCAGGTCAACGCGAGTGTGCCCGTCACGAACGAGCGCGCGAAGCAGGCCGTGAGCCAGGCGATCCTGGCGCGCCTCCAGAGGCTGGGCACTCGCGAATCGCGCAAGCAGGCGATCACGCAGGAGACGCTCAACGCGCTCGACACGCTCGAGACCGCGTGGCGGCGCATTATCGCAGCGCGCCTTGAGACGGTCTTCGCGGGACGCACGCTGCAGGCCGAGCAGCGCCAGTTCGAGATCGGCCTCCGCACGATCACCGAGGTTCTCGAGGCGCAGTTCAGCCTTGCGAACGCGCAGAGCCGGGAGATCGACGCTCTCGCCGCGTACCAGATTGCGCTCGTGGACCTTGCGTTCGCCACGGGAACCACGCTCGGCGCTGCGGGCATCGCGATGCCCGAGCCGATGGATCCCGACTACGTGCGCGACCTCCCGGGCAGCGGGTGAGCCAAGGCGGCCGGCCGCGGCCATCGCCGCAAGCGCCGAAAGGGCATAGGAGCGGTGCCGCCGGGCGGATCGCGCCGCCCCCAGATCCTGCACCAGTGGCGGAACAAAGGGCGCGTGGAGTGTCGAGTACCGGCCCGAGTTCGAGCGGTGGTGGGGCGGGCTCCCGGCCGATGCCCAGGAGGCCATCGCCCACGACATCGAGGTGCTCGCCGCAATCGGCCGGCGATGCGCGCTTCTGCCCCGAAATCATCCGCCGTGCGGATCTGGCGTACGCGGAGCACCTTCGCGAACTTCGAGACGAGGGGACGATCGAATGAGATAGGCACGCAACTGGTCCGAGCTCAAGGGGCGCATGAGCCGCGAGGCCCAGGCCCGTGTGAACGCACGGGTCAGGAAGACGCTCGAGGGAATGCCGCTTGCGGAGATTCGCAAGGCTGTGGGGCTGACGCAGGTCGAGATTGCAAGCGCGCTAGGCCAAGGTCAGGGCAGCGTCTCGAAGATCGAGAACGAGGCGGACATGTACCTCTCCACGCTGCGCAAGTACATCGAGGCGATGGGCGGGAAGCTGCGCCTGACGGCCACCTTTGCCCGCGGCCGCACGTTCGAGATCGGTCGAGTGGCAGATCTTGGCGAGCATCGTGCTCAGGGCGGGTAGCGAAGCGCCTGCGTACCGCCGTCCCAGTGGGAGAAAATGGACCCGAGGGGAGTCGAACCCCTGTGCCGATCCGGTCAGCATGCCGCATCTACGCGCGTATCCGCCCATTCCATTTCGGTGCGGACTCCGCTGGGCGGCGTCGTGTCTCGCACCAAGGCATGCGAAGTTCTCGTCCATCCGGCGCATGCCAGGCCTTCAGGACCAGCCCGATGAGGTCGGTTCTCCGCCCTATCGGGCGTGAGGCGGGAACCGTCGAGCCTAAATTAGGCTGCGAGAGCGAGCTGCGTATTGGCAGTCGTTGTTGTGCATGATTTTTACGTGGCCATCATGCTCCACGGCGCGCCACGACAGGCCAAGCACGGCCGGTCGAAGCCAGTTCGGGCCCAGGTTGCGAAAGAGCAGAATAAGTATACGATTAATATCGTTTCGGGGTTCGCCTGTTTCGAGTCTTTGTTTCGAGAGTCAAGCCCGAGAGCACGTTCCCAATGCCACGCCGCCCAGTTTCGCGCCGCAGCCGCGCCAGCGTCAGTCGTCCATCCCGCACCCCGCGTGCCAGCCGCACCGCAGTGCCCGCATCGTCTGTCCTCATGAGGCGCGTCGAGTCGCTTGAGGCCGAGCTTGCCCACCTGCGTGGCGTGCGCCGTCACTTCGACTCCCTGCTCCAGGAGTACCAGCGACTCGTCTCCGGCATCTCTGCGCTCCATTCGAGCAAGGCCGCGAAGGCATTCGCGGACCTGCCTGTCGGCAAGCCGCTTCCTGCGCCGGGCCGCAAGCGCTTCAGGCTCACCAAGGCCGCACTGCACCAGATGTACGACCGGCTCGCGGAGACGTGCCGTGGCGTTCGGGACTGGGCCAGCCGCGAGGAGGTCTGCCGCGCGGCTGGATTCACGGTGGCCGAGTCGAAGCGAGCCTTCACCATGTGCGTGCTGGGCTTCAGGGGATCCAAAGGCAAGGTGAAGCCCGTGCTGACGTCCAACGGCAAGGTTGGGCGGGTAGGTCGCTACCGCAAGGCCGCCTGAGGGCGCACCACACTGGATTTCGCGGCAGACCGCCGGTCATCAAGGTCTGGCGACCTAGGATCCTCACCATGCAGATCCGACGAACCGCATTCTCGACGCCGCTCCTGCTCGGCGCCATCGCCGTGGCGGCCGCAGCGGCAGCCGTGGTGTCGGTGATCTCGAATCCCGCCCATGGAGGCGGCGTGCCCCCGACGTCGTCGACAGTTCGCGGTCCGCAGAACCAGGACAGCCCAGGCCAACCCATGAACCACCGCTACTCGCGATCCGGATACGACATCACGCCGCTCCCGCGCAACCGCGTCGCCGACCTCGCCAAGTCGCTCACGGCGGAGCAGTACCGCGTGACCCAGCGAGCGGGCACCGAACCTGCATTCTGCGGCAACCTCACCGACAACAAGATGGACGGCACCTACTGCTGCGTGGTATGCGGCCTGCCGCTCTTCTCGAGCTCGCACAAGTTCAACTCGGGCACAGGATGGCCGAGCTTCTTCTCGCCATTCGATCCCGCGCATGTCGCGGAGAAGTCGGACATGGGCCACGGCATGGTGCGCACCGAGATCCTCTGCGCACGTTGCGATGCGCACCTCGGGCATGTCTTCGATGACGGACCGCGGCCGACCGGGCTGCGCTACTGCCTCAACAGCGCAGCGCTCACCTTCCACGAGAAGGGAAAGCCGCTGCCCGAGCAGAGCCAGCCGATCGCCGTCGAGACCGCATACTTCGCCGGCGGCTGCTTCTGGGGCATCGAGCACATCTTCCAGAAGGCACCTGGCGTGATCAGCGCTGAGAGCGGATACATGCAGGGGCGCGTCGAGAAGCCCACCTACGAGCAGGTGTGCGACGGCGTCACAGGGCACGCCGAGGCAGTGAAGGTGGTGTACGACCCGAACGTGATTGCCTTCCGGCAGCTGCTTGAGGGCTTCTTCGCGATGCACGACCCCACGCAGCTCAACCGCCAGGGACCCGATGTGGGCGACCAGTACCGCTCTGGCGTGTACGCGACGAGCCCGTCGCAGCTCGAGCAGGCGAAGGCGTATGTCGCCGATCTCACCGCACGTAGGGCCTACTCGCGCCCGATCGTGACGCAGGTCGAGATGGCAAGCACGTTCTGGCCCGCTGAGGGCTACCACCAGGACTACGTGGAGCGCACCGGCCGAGTCTGCCATGTGGGTGACCCGTGGCCGAAGGTCTTCGCCGCTGCGCGCGCTGCGGCACCAGCATCCGGCAAGCCCGGCGATCGCATGCCTGCCGCACCTGCGTCAGATGCAAAGGGCGCGTCAGGTTCCGTGCCCGCCTCGCCCCGCTGACGCATGAGCATCGCGATTGCCGTTGCGTGTGCGGGTGCGCTGGCGGCTTCGCAGGCCGAGCCGGACGCCACGCGGCTGCGCGCATGGCATGACCTTCTCTCGTCGGAGCCGCACGTCGCGGGCACTGACGGCGACAGCCGCGAGATTGTGCGCATCGCGAACGCGTTCCGTGCCATGGGGCTCGAGACGGAGCTCCACGAGTTCTGGGCACTGCTCGCGCATCCGGTCTCTGCACGCGTGGAGATCGTGGGGGATGAGGCACCGGTGCCGCCAACTGCACTGCCCGGTTCGGCTCAGGCCGCACCGGGATCGTCCGCCGCGCGGCCCTCGAGCGCAATCTTGCCGAGGATCCTCAGACTGCGCACCCCGACCTGACATGGGGATGGAACGCCTACTCGGGCAGCGGCACCGCAACCGGACGCGTCGTCTACGCCAACTACGGCACGCGCGCCGACTTCGACAGGCTCAAGGAGTGGGGCGTGGACTGCACCGGGGCTGTGGTCCTTGCCCGCTACGGCGGCAACTTCCGCGGCTACAAGGCGCGGTTCGCGCAGGAGGCCGGCGCCGCGGCGCTCATCATGTACATCGATCCGGCAGATGCCGGAAGCGGGAAGGGCGGCGTGTGGCCGGAATCTGGCGGATGGGCCAACGACACGTGCATCCAGCGGGGATCCATCCTCACGCTGGCGTGGCCTGGAGACCCGCTCACGCCAGGCGTGCCGGCCACGCGAGACGCGACGCGGCTCGAGATCGATTCAGTTGACCTTCCGAAGATCCCCGTGCAGCCGATCGGGTACGGGGCTGCGGGAAGGATCATGTCGCAGATGGCGGGCCGTGAGGTGCCGGAGAAGTCGTGGCAAGGCGGCCTTGAGATGCCGTACCGCCTCGAGGGCGGACCTGGCCTGAAGGTGATGGTGTCTGTCGAGCAGACGCGCGATGTGCGCAAGAGCGCGAACGTCATCGCGCGGCTGCCGGGATCCGATGCAGACGCAGGCACGATCGTCGTGGGCTGCCACCATGATGCGTGGGGACTAGGGGCCCTTGACCCGATCGCGGGCCTCATCTGCGTGCTCGAGGTGGCGCAGCTGATGAGTGACCGCGCGAAGGCAGGGGAGAGGCTCCCGTGCGATGTGCTCTTCTGCGCATGGGGCGCCGAGGAGTACGGAATGATCGGCTCCACCGAGTGGGTGGAGGCGCATCACGACATGCTGCTGAAGAAGTGCCTCGGATACATCAACCTGGACATGGCGGCGGCTGGGCCGAACCTTGGCGCCTCCGCATCGCCGTCGATTGCCAACGCCATCGCGCGAGGCACCAGCCTTGCACCTGAGTCGATCAGGCCGACCGGCGGTGGAAGCGACCACGTGGCGTTCGTCTGCAGGGTGGGAGTGCCGGTTGTGGGGATCCATGCCACAGGGGCTCCCGGCACGAGCTACCACACCAACTATGACACGACCACCTGGTACAGGTCGATCGTGGGAACGGACTATGCCAGTGCGAGCACGGTCACTCGCGCGGCGGTCGGTGCGCTGATGGAGCTGGCTGAGGCGGGCGGCGGGCCGGCGGTGAGCGCGACCCGTGTGGTTGATGCGGCGGTCGAGGCGTTGCGCGCGCTGGCAGGGACGTTGGATGCATCGGTGCGCGAGCCCGTCGAGAAGCTGGCGGCTCGCTTCGAGTCGCTGCGCGCCTGCGCGGCGCAGTGGGATGCCCGGCCTGCGCCGGCCTCTGCCGAGGAGCGGCTAGCCCGTCTCGAGCAGCGCATCAAGCTCGACCGACTTTGGCTGGACGAGGTCGGATTGCCGGAACGCAACTGGTACCGGAACCAGTTCATCGCGCCCGACAGGAATGTCGGGTACTCGTCGACCGCGGTGCCCGGGATCGCGGACGCGAAGGGGCCCGAGCAACTGAAGGGCGGCGTGGCGGCGCTCAGTCGGGTCGCTGATCGGTTGGCGGCACTTTTGTGTCCAATAACAAAGTGATCTGACGCGTTTACGCGCCATTTCTGCAGGCGATGTGCGAAGCGGCTCGTATAGTGAAAAACGATGCTGCGCCATTCCATCACAGCCTGTGCGGCGCTCCTGTGCGCCGCCGCATTTTCGCCGGACGCATCTGCCCAGCAGGTGCGCACAAAGCTCTTCGTGAGCGGCTTCACCTACCCGCTGCACATGGCGCAGGCACCGGGCGACGAGACCCGCTTCTATGTCGTCCAGAAGAACGGGCTCGTGCGAATCGTGGAGACCGCGAGCGGTACGCCGACGATCCTCAGCACCCCGTTCGTCAACCTGAGCGGAATCTCGTTCGCCGTCAGCAGCACCGGCGACGAGCGCGGCCTGCTCGGCATGGCCTTCCATCCCGACTACCAGGGCAACGGCTACGTGTACCTCTACTACACGGCGGCGAGCAACAACGCGAACACGCTCGTTCGCATGACGCGCAGCGCGTCGAACCCGCTGACGCTCGACCCTGCGAGCCGCGTCGTGATGCTCACCTGGAGCAATCCCTTCAGCAACCACAACGGCGGCTGGCTTGAGTTCGGGCCCGACGGCAACCTGTACCTCGGCACGGGCGACGGCGGCAGCGCCAACGACCCCGGCAACCGGTCGCAGACCATCGTCAACCAGCGCCACGGGAAGATCCTCCGCGTCACGCCGACGATCGGTGACACCGCGCCGTACTACTCGATCCCATCGGACAACCCATTCGCTGGCGCGATCACCGGCGACGACGAGATCTGGGCATACGGACTCCGAAACCCTTGGCGCTGCGCATTCGACCGAGAGACGGGCGCGCTCTACATCGCTGACGTCGGCCAGAACGCTCAGGAGGAGATCAACTACCAGCCTCTGGGTGCGGCTGGCCGAAACTACGGATGGCGCTGCCAGGAGGGCACCACGTGCACCGGGCTCTCGGGGTGCACCTGCAACTCGGCGTCGCTCGTGGCGCCCATCCGCACATACCTGCGCAACAACACCAGTGGCGGCTACAGCATCACTGGCGGACGCGTCTACCGCGGCTGCGCGATGCCTGAGCTGCAGGGCACCTACTTCTACTGCGACTACGTGAGCAACAACTACTGGAGCTTCCGCTACGACGGCACGACCCAGACCGGATTCGTGCAGCGCAACGCCGAGTTCCGCACGGCCATCGGCGGACAGTCGGTGAGCGCCGTGGTCGGCTATGCCGAGGACCACAACGGCGAGCTATACGTGATCGGCCACGGCGGCAGCATCTTCAAGATCATCCCTGCCTCAGGCGAGGTGGTGTGCACGCCGCCCAATCCGGCGGACTTCAACAATGACGGTCGCGTGGATGGCCAGGACCTCACGCAGATGCTGTCCTGCTGGGGTGAGCCCTGCGCGGACCTCGACGGAGACGGCACCACCAGCGGCACCGACCTTGCGGCCCTGCTGGCGGCATGGGGCTGATCCCTGCCGCGCAGTGACGCGCACCTGCATGAGGTCCATGTGCTGACGACGATTGGGCTAGGAATTGGGCGCGCGATGGTCGCTGTGGCGATGCTGTCGGTTGCAGCGCCCTCCGGCGCCCAGGGCGCGCTGCCGCCTGGCACCGCACGCATTCCCGACATGGTGCTGGTGCAGCCTGAGTCGATCTCGTTCGGCGCGGTGCCGCCGGGGTCGTCGCACACTGGCTCGTTCACGCTGCTGAACACGACCCAGTCGCCGATGACGGTCCGCGCCGCGGTACCCAGCTGCAAGTGCACCGCGCTGACGGACATCGTCGGCAAGTCGATCCCCGCGGGCGGCAGCCTCAAGTTTGACGCAACGATGGAGGTGCCGCTCACGCCTGGCGTGAAGGACGCCACGGTGCAGATCGTCATCGAGGGCCTTCCGAAGCCGCTCACTGCGAAGCTGTCGGCGGAGTCGGTGATGCCGATCCGCGTGGATCCCGCGTATGTGGATGCGCTCAAGGGCAAGTCGATGGGCACCGTCGCGGTGCGCAGCGCTGACGGCAAGCCGTTCAGGATCCTGGGCGTGGATGGGTCTGCGCCGACGTTCGTCGGCTTTGACCCCGCGAGCGATGCGCCGCGCGCCGATTACACGCTGCGCTGGTCTGCGCCCTCCGCTCCATGCGAGGCGATGCCGCTCTGGTGGGTGATCGAGACCGACCGCGCAGACTGCCCGCTGGTGCCGCTGCGCATCCGCCACGAGTGCACCGGAAGCAAGGCCGATCCCGGCCGCTTCGCGCGCGAGTGGTTCTTCCCCGAGCCGATCGGCATCGTGGGGCGCGTGGTGCCCGGTGCGTCTGCGGAGACTGTGGTGCCCATCGAGCACTACAACCCGCAGGCGCGGGGCGCCGTGCAGAGGCCGCAGTGGAAGGACGTGGTGCGTGTCGAGACGCGCGATCAGCGCGCCAAGGTCATGCTTGTGCGCACCCAGCCGGGCGCGCGCGACCAGGTGGATGTGCGGCTCTCCGTCACGCCCGGCGCCGGGCTGCGCGGGTTCTTCGCGATCCCTGTGGACATCGTGACGGCCACCGGCACCGGCACGATGACCGTGTACGGGATCGCAGAACCGTCGGCACCGCCCGCGGCAGCGCCCTGACAATGCAAGGCGCAACCCGCATCACGCCGACGGACCCGCGACGCGCGGGCAGTGTCGAACGCACGTTCCTGGATGCAGCCGCCGCGCTGCGCGGCTCCCCGTGGCGGCACGGATGCTGCGAACGGCTCCCGCGCCGCGGCACGCTGCTCGCGACAGGTGACATCCACGACTATCCGGGCCACCTTGAGGCGATCGTGATGCTCGCCGACCTCGACGCGGGCGCGGACCGGCATGTGACGCTGCACGAGCTGATCCACGGCGACCGCCTCGTGAACCGGATGGACCTGTCGTACCGCACGCTGCTGCGCGTGGCGGACCTGGTGCTTGCGTACCCCGGGCAGGTGCATCCGCTGCTCGCCAACCACGAGATTGCGCAGTGCTTCCGCATGCGGGTGTCGAAGGGTGCGGGTGACCAGGTGCAGATGTTCGACGAGGGACTCGACTTCGTGTTCGGCGACGACGCGCAGGTCGTCGCGGATGCCATCAACGCCTTCATCCGCGCGATGCCGCTCGCGCTGCGCTGCGACAACGGGCTTTTCCTCGCGCACTCGGTTCCTGCCGAGCCCTTCGATGCCGCCGAGCTCGAGCGCGAGCTCTCCGACGGCGACTTTGCGTCGCCGCGCGGCATCGCGTGGCGGTTCACGTGGGGCAGGGTGCACAAGTCCGAGCATGTCGATGCCGTGCGCGCGGCGCTAGGCGCGGGACTCCTCGTGCTCGGGCACGTGAAGGCGGAGATGGGTGCCGCGTCGCCGGCTCCCGGAGTGCTCATCCTCAACAGCGACCACGAGCATGGCGCCGTTGTGCCCTTCGACCTTGAAGCGGATGCGCCAGCTGCGGGTGAAGCCGTCGCTGCAATGGTGCCGCTTGGCGCGTACCGTACGGTCCTCGGGTGAGGCGTTCGGGTGTCGCGCGGTTCGGCAACGCGCGTCCTGGCCGTGCACACGCAGCCCGCCCCTCACGATGAGCGACGCATCCGCAGATCCTGTGATACTGGCGATCGAGGCATCGCAGCGCGAGCTGTCCGTCGCAGTTCGTGCGTGCGGTGGCGCAGTCGCCGTCGAGCGGGGCGAGGGCGATCCCCGCGAGTCGGACCAGCTCATGCCCGCAGTCGACAGGCTGATGTCGCGTGCGGGGTGGGTACCGCGCAACCTTACGGCCGTGGCCGTGTCGACCGGCCCCGGCGGGTTCACCTCGCTTCGCATCTCGATCGCCACGGCGAAGGGCATCTGCGAGGCGCTCTCGATTCCCGCGATCGACGTGCCAAGCGCGATGGTTGCGGCGCAGGGATGCGTGGATCCTGCGCAGCACCCGTGCGTCGAGGTCGCGCTCGGGTGCAAGGGAAGCGGCTTCTGGTGCACGGCCCTCGCGTGGCGCGATGGACGGTGGCACCTGGAGGGCGAGGGCGCAGCCGAGGCGTCGCAGTGGATGCCGTCGGCCAGCCTGCTGCTGGCGGACGGGCACCTTCCCGCGGATGCGCGCGCAGTTGCGGTTGCGCGGGGTGTGGCCATCGAGGCGCCGCGGCTGTCCGCCGAGTCGTGCCTTGCGGCCGCCAGCGCGCTGTGGCTCGATGGGCAGGCGCTGGATGCGATGGCGCTTGTGCCGAGGTACGCGCGCGCCCCTGAGGCCGTGACCCTCTGGAAGGCACGCCACGGCGGGTAGCGCCAGATCGCGGGCTCCGGAACTTGGCGATTTTCGGCGAGTGCCCTCAAGTGGTGCCTGTGGTGCGCCGATCCCGCACCCGGAGTTCCCATGCACGGACCAATCACACGCCCACGAACGCTTGGCACAGTCCGCGTGCTCGACTGCGGATGCGCGCCGCACGAGACCGATGCGGTGATCTGCACGCTGCGCGGCGCGGGGTGGCGCATTGCGCTGGACCGCGCCGAGAGGGCGCCGTCGGCGGTCCGCAAGCTGCGCGGGCGCGCGTTCGACCTTGTGCTGGTCGACTACGGGACGACCGGTTCGCGCACGCCTCGCGTCGCGCGTGCCGTGCGGACCGCATCGCCAGGCGCGAGCATCGTCGTGATCTCGGTGCCGGAGGATGTGGCGGTCATCGCGCAGCTCGTGCACGCTGGCGTGCATGACGTGCTGCCCGGATGCAGCGACTGGACTTCGCCGGAGCTGGTGGAGTGCATGCGTGCGCATGCGTCACGTGCAGTCTCGGCCCGGCTTGCGCACGAGCGGCTCACCGTGCTCGAGAGCGCATGCAGGCGCCTCTCGCGGGAGCGCGCGGAGCTTGAGGCGCAGGTGCTGCAGATGGCCAGCGGGCTCGCGGCTGCGGAGCAGGCAGCGTGCGAGCGCGAGGAGCGCGCCGCGCTGTCGATCGAGTTCCGGACGCTTGTGGCGCAGGAGACGGATATCGACTCGGTCATCTCGATCGGGGGGCACTACCTGGTGGCGCGCATGGGCGCCACCAACGCTGCGCTCTTCGTGCTCGACAGCGACCGCTGGCGCCTCGGCGGATACGTGCGTGATGACCTTGCACGCCGCGCCGCGGGCGGCCTGCTCGACCACATCGCCGACACCTGGTGCACACGCATCGCGGCGCACGCAGGGTGCGTGCGCATCAGCCCTGCGGATCCTGCGCCCGATGGGTGGGCTGCGCTGTCGGGCCTGCTGCCTGGCCGCCATGTGCTTGCGTTCGCCTGCTACGGGCAGGAGGGGGCGCTCATCGCGCATCCTGTCGCTGCCGTCGTGCTGTTCCGGGATGCGTCGCGGCCGTTTGGTCCCGAGTGCGTGCGTGCCGCAGAGGCGCTTGGCCCTGCCTTCGGGGCATCGATCGACCGTGTGAGACGGGTGCTGAGCCGCGCGAGGCCATCATGGCCCGCGGAGCCGCCAGGCGAAGCGCGCGGAACGGACTGAGCGCATCGCGCGCCCAATCGCCCGTCGACAGCGGCTGTCCGCACGCGGGCGCAATCGCGCCGGGCGTCACCCGTTCGCGGGACGCAGCGTGGCAAGGATCGTCACTCCGCCTGTCACCCGCTGGCCCACCTTCACCCGCACGATCGTGCTGCCTGGCCGCGGAAGGATCAGCTCGGTGGTGGATCCGAACTTGATCATGCCGAAGCGCTGCGTGCGCGACCACCGTGTGCCGGGCGCGGCCTCCGACACAATGCGCCGCGCGATCGCGCCGGAGACCTGGCGGACGCCGATGCGGTCGCCCGCATCGCTCATCAGCGTGATCAGGTTGTACTCGTTGACCTGCGCCGACTCGGCGCTTCGCGCATCGAGGAACTTGCCCTTGACGTAGTCGGCCTCGACCACCGTGCCGCCGCACGGCATGCGGTTGAGGTGCACGTCGAGCACGCTCAGGAAGATCCGGACGATCGTGGCGGGGCCGCCGACCGCGCGGTGATGCGGCACGTCGAGCACCGCAGAGATGACGCCATCTGCGGGGCTGACCATGTCTGCCGCGTTGGCGGTGGCAGGCGTGCGCCCGAGCGGGTCACGGAAGAAGAGGATCGCCGCAAGCCACGCCACGCCGATGAGTGCATGGAGGCTGATCGCCACCGGAACGCTCTTGACGAGCCACGCGACCAGCAGCGCACAGAGCGCCGCGGTTGCGGTGGCGAGCATCCACTCCCTGAACCCGTAGCGCGAAAGCACGATCACCAGCGGCTACTCGAGCTGCCGGCCGATGAAGAAGCCGACCACTCCGCAGAAGGCGGTGCCTCCAGCGAGCGCACCGACCCACATCCAGATGTCCGAAGCAATGGTGCCGGCAAGCTGGCTGCCTGCGCCGAGCGCCATCGGCACCAGCACGAGCGCTGCCACAAGGAGCGAGGCCATCGCACCGACCATGAGGCCGACCGTGAGGCCGCTGCCGCCGCCATCGACGGTCTCGGGGAGCATGACGGCTGTCGCCCCAAGCGAGAGACCTCCACCGACGGCCGCCGCGGGGGCCTCGAAGACGTCCTCGCCTCCGGCCATCGCGCCAACTCCTGCGTCGGCGAAGATTGCACTGGCGCCCATCGCGCCCATGTCGCCGTCATCGCCCTCCACGACCTCGTCGAGAAGCGCCGCACCAATCGTCGACTCGTCGGACTCCTTGGTGAGGTCGAGAAGTCCACTTCCGGACCCGACCGTCTCCAGGTTGCCCATGCCGCTTCCGTCGCGGCGCGATCCGCCAACCATCGAGCTGCCCGCGAGCGAGTCGTCGAGCAGGCCTCCACCGGCGTTGCCTGCGCGGGAGCCCGCTGCCGGCATGCTGCCCGAGGACGAGAGCGCGCCGGCACCTGCCGCGGATCCGGCTACGCCAGCAGCTGAACCGCCCGCACCGGACATCGAGCCAGAGTCGGCGAGGCCGATCATGCCGCCCGCTGATCCGCCCGACGATGGGGCAGGAGACGGCTCATCGAGGTCAAGCCCGAGGTCGAGCCCGAGGTCGCCTAGGTCATCCGAAGCGGTGATCGGTGCAGGAGACTGGGTCGGCGCGCCAGACTCCGCGAGACCCATGGCCACATGGGATCCGGATGCGCCAAGCCCAAGATCAAGGTCGAACGCGCCTGCGTCGAGCGCGGGCAGCGAAGGTGCCGCTGGAGCGGGAGAGATTCCAGAGTCAGCGAGACCGAGGAGGTCATCGTCACCATCGATGGCAAGCAGGTCGTCAGCGGGAGTTCCCTTGGCCGCCGGCGCAGGCGCCACGTCGTCATCGGCGAGGACGAGCTCGTCACCCGCATCGAGCCCAAGATCGATCATCGAGGAGCCGTCGCTCGCCGAGGGGGCGAGGTCACTCAGGTCGATCTCGGAGGATTCGGTTGAGCTGCTGCCCGTTGTCGAGTCCTCAAGGAGACCAAGGTCGACATCCGCTGCGGTGGAGCCGTCAGACAGCTTGAGGTCGAGGTCCATGTCGAAGCCGGAGTCGGCGAGCTGGTCGACAGCCTCGACCTTGAACAGCGAACGGTCACGGTCCTTGAACTCCTGGAGCTGGCCAGACTTGGCCATGTCCATGAGCTCCTGAACCGACTTGCCGAGCTTGGCCGCGGCCTCTTCGGCGGTATAGAAGAGCTTTGCCATCGTGTAGGGAGGTCTACGCTACGGTCGTGACGACGGTTCCGCAAGGCAATTCCCGTGCCACCCGCCGGTCCCGTAAGTCATGTGCACAGGCGGTGGAGGATTGGTTCCTTGGGGCTGCCCGCGACCTGCCCTGGCGGCGGAACAGGTCTCCGTGGCACGCGCTGGTGAGCGAGATCATGCTGCAGCAAACCCAGGTGTCGCGGGTGGTTCCCGCCTTCGAGCGCTTCGTGAGGCGGTTCCCCGATCCAGGGGCGCTCGCGCGCGCCTCCGAGCGCGATGTGCTCGCGCATTGGCAGGGCCTTGGCTACTACCGGCGGGCACGGCTGCTGCATGCGGCAGCGAAGCGAGTCGTGGAGCTGCATGGCGGCACCGTGCCGACGGAAGCCGAGCTCCTGCGCGAGCTGCCTGGTGTGGGGCGCTACGTGGCGGGCGCGATCGCGTCGATTGTGGCGGGCACGCGTGAGCCGATCGTCGATGGCAACGTCGCTCGAGTGATGCTGAGGCTGCATGGGCGGGACGATGCGCCTGACGATTCGGCGACGGTGAGGTGGCTTTGGGATCGCGCGCAGGATTGGGTCGATGGTGCGCGCGACCCGTCCGCGGCCAACGAGGGACTCATGGAGCTTGGCGCGACAGTGTGCACGCCACGGTTGCCGCGATGCGCGGAGTGCCCGCTCGCGCGGCATTGCGTGGCGCGGCGTGAGGGGAACGTCGACTCGATTCCCGCGCCGAAGCGGAAGGCGGTTGCGGCTGCGCGGCAGCGCGTGCGCATCATGATGAGCACTCTGGTGGCCGTGCACCGTGGCTGCATCGCGCTCGAGCAGAGACCCGGCACGGGCCTGTGGGCCGGCATGTGGCAGACACCGTCGCGCGAGGCAAGCGATGGCGACGAGTGTTCGGATGGCGCCTGGCGCGGGGCAGAGCGAGCGGGCGAGGTGGATGCCGTGCTCAGTCACCGCCGCGTGCGCATCGATGTGTGGCTGGCGCTGCCAGCGACCGTGTCGCGCCTGCGCCGGAGCGCCGCGCCCGGATGGTCGTGGGTGCCAGTGTCGAAGGTGGGGGAGATGCCCCTCTCGAACGCCATGAGGCGCGTGCTGCAGGTCGCAGGCGTTCGGGCGCCGGATTCGGCGCGATCGATTCGGGGACCCAGAGCGGGTACCGTGGGGGCGTGATGAGCAGGAACGCACGTGGATTGGCTTGCCGGGTCGGATACGTGGCGTGCGCGCTGTGCGCGGTAGCGCCGCTCGCGGGCTGCCCCTCAAAGCAGAATCCCGTGCTCAGCAATGAGCGCTTCCCCGGCGAGAGGCATGACCCGCAGCTGATCATGGACTCGGCACAGCGGGATCAGGTCGTTGCGGCGATGCAGTCGACGGTCGCTGGCGGCGCTGCGCCCCAGCCTCTCACGCGCGCCGAGGATGGCATGCGCTGGAGCGACGTGCCTGTCGCTGCGTCGATCGCCGCCGGCAAGGCGGAGATGGGCGTGCTGTCGTCGAGCGAGTCGGATTCGAAGGACACATGGACGTTCTCGATGGTCACGCTCGACTCTGCGCCTGTGTCGCTGGTGGTGGTGCGAAGGCCACCGCCTGACATGTTCCTGGCCACAGCGATGGTGGGTGCCTTTGGCGAGCGAAAGGCGGAGGCCGAACGCCTCGTGCGCCACTTCCGGATGACGGTCAAGGACCTTGGCCGCAAGCGCGAGCCGCCCGATCCGCCGGCGCCCGCAGTGTCGGCGAGCGCTTCCTCCAGCGGCTGAGTGCGCGCCCCGTTCCCGCGTGCCAGAGGCTCACGCGGGCGCGAGCGTGGCGGCGCATCCGCCGTCGCGCTCGAGGATCCTCGCTGCGCGGAGAAGGGTGGGCTCGGCGAACGCCTGAGCCTGCAGCTGGATGCCGATGGGCAGTGCGGTCCCGCCGCTCGAGTCGGTGCCCGCAGGCAGCGAGATGCCGCAGATGCCCGCGATGTTGGTGTTCACCGTGTAGACGTCGCACATGTACATCGAGAGCGGGTCGGTGCATCCGCCGATCGGGAACGCCGGAGTCGGGGCCGTGGGCCCGAGCAGCACGTCGCACGAGGCGAATGCGGCATCGAACTCCATCGTGATGCGCCTGCGCACCTTGAGTGCGCGCACGTAGTAGGCGTCGTGGTAGCCCGCGCTCAGCACCCATGTGCCGAGCATGATGCGCCGCTGCACCTCCTCGCCGAACCCTTCCGCGCGGCTGCGCGAGTAGATCTCGAAGAGGTCGCTGCCGGCGGCGCGGTGGCCGTACCTGATGCCGTCGAAGCGTGCGAGGTTGCTCGAGGCCTCGGCGGGCGCGATCACGTAGTAGGTGGAGATGCCCAGGTCAGTGAGCGGAAGTTCCACGTCGACGATCGTCGCGCCAGCCTTGCGGAAGCAGTCCGCTGCGCGCTCGACGGCGGCATCGACCGACGGCGCGTTGCCCGAGCGGTACTGGCGAGGGATGCCCACGCGCAGCCGCGGGCTGTCGTCGAGAGAGTCGCTGACGCGCTCGACTGGCCGGTCGCCGCTTGTCGAGTCGTGCGGGTCGTGGCCCGCCATCGTCTCGTAGAGCAGCGCCGCGTCGCGCACGCTGAGCGCGATCGGACCGATCTGGTCGAGGCTCGAGCCGAAAGCGACAAGTCCCCATCGCGAGATGCGCCCGTATGTGGGCTTGAAGCCCACCACTCCGCAGAGCGCCGCGGGCTGGCGGATGGAGCCTCCAGTGTCGGAACCGAGCGCGGCGGCGCAGAGGCCTGCGGCGACGGCGGCGGCGCTTCCGCCTGAGCTTCCGCCAGGCACGCGCGAGCGGTCCCACGGGTTGCGCACCACGCCCCATGCGCATCGCTCGCTCGATGAGCCCATCGCGAACTCGTCGAGGTTGGTCTTGCCGAGCGTGATGGCGCCGGCATCGAGGAGCCGAGCTGTCGCGGTCGACTCGAACGGGGACCTGTAGTTGCCGAGCATCCGCGAGCTGCACGTGGTGTGGCCTGCGCGCGTGGCGATGTTGTCCTTGACGGCGATGGGCACCCCTGCGAGAGGGCCCGCGGGATTGCCGCGGCGGATCGCGTCATCGGCGGCGTCGGCTGCCGCGCGGGCGTCGTCGGCGAAAGTCTCGTGGTAGGCGTTGAGCTCGGCGTGCGCGGCGGCGCGCGCGAGGTACGCATCGACGCTCGCGCGCGCAGTGACGGTGCCGCTTCGGATCGCGTCGCGGAGCGCGGTGAGGTCGCGCGGCCCTGCTGCCGATCCGGCGATCGCCGAGGCGCTCATGCGGAGTCGCCCCCGATGACCTTGGGCACGGCGAGGAAGTCGCCCTCGACATCGGGCGCGTTGCGGAGCAGGTCCTCGATCGGCATCGACGGCTCAGGCACGTCTTCCGCAAGCCTGTTGACGGTGGCCGACGGATGCGCCATCGGCTCGAGGCCATCGACATCCGCGCTCGAGAGCTTGTCGATGTGCGCCACGATGGCCCGAAGGTCTGCCGCCATCGACTCGACGCGCGACTCTGGCAGCGCGATGCGCGCGAGCCGAGCCACGTGCCGGACGTCTTGTGCGCTTATGCGGGAATCGCCGCTCATGGAGAGGTGCGAGTCTAGTGCGGCATAACGGTCCGCAAACGCGGTGGATTGGCGCTGCGAGGGCGTCTCATGCGCGGATACCCTTCTCCGTTCGGTAATCGCCATGAGTGACCTCGCCAGCAGCCGCACCGCAGACACGATGGACAGCCCGCGCGCGGCGCCCGGCGAGGCCGTGCGTGTCTCACCGGACCCGGTCGCCGCGGACGACGGGCTGGACCTCATCGCGGGACACGAAGCGGGCA
>CAYPOZ010000002.1:18211-34328 GCA_964412415.1 uncultured Isosphaeraceae bacterium
ACGGCGCCGCGTGAGGCGCCGCCATCGTCGCCACTCGCTGGTCGCATCATGATCGCGCTCGCGATCCTGCTGGTCTCGGTCATCGTCTTCGTTGTGCTGGTCATGACGCGGCCACTGCCGTCTGCAGGTTCCGGTCGCGGGGCGCCGATCCCTGTGCCTGTAGTCGAGCCGCCACTCTTGAGCCTTCCGCGCCAGTGGCTCGGGTACGGCGTGGTGCGTCCGATCGACTCTGCAAACGTTTCCGCGCGTGTCGCGTCGAGCGTGGTCGATGTGCCTGCCCGACTCAAGGTGGGTGAGCCTGTGGCCGCGGGCGAGGTGCTGGCGCGGCTCGACGATGCCGACTACCGGCGCAGCGTCGACAGCGCCCAGCAGCAGCTCGCGTCGCTTGATGCGCAGCTGGGTGCGCTTGAGGTGGAGCGCACGGGACTGCAGGAGCGCGTGAAGCTTGCGGAGGCCGACCTGGAGCTGTCCCGCGATGACGAGCGGCGCGTGAGCAGCGCGGCGGCCGCTGGCGCGATCGCCCCTCGCGAGGTCGACCGCGCACGCGGTGCCGTGCTCGTGTCCGAGCGGCTGCTGTCGCAGCTGCGCGAGGGGCTGGGGATGATGGTGCCGCGCAAGACGTCGCTCCAGGCGCAGCAGGAGGCGGCCGCCTCGGCGCTCGGCCAGGCGCGTGCGTCGCTGGAGCGTTGCACGATCGCGAGCCCTATCAGCGGGGTGCTGCAGAGCTTCGCGCTCGAGATCGGCGAGAACGTGATGCCCGGGCAGCCGATTGCGCGCGTCGTCGACGACAGCCGCGTGGAGGTGCCCATCACGTTGCCCGCCGGGGCGCGTGCATCGGTCAAGCGCGGCGACCGCGTGCGCATCACCTCATCGCGCGTGCCCGCGAGGATGCGAGGCGCGGACGGGTCCGAGGTGATCTCCGCAGTCAGCCGGATCGAGCCAGAGGACGATGCAGTCAGCCGCACGATGACTGTCTACGCGGAGGTGGCGCAGGCCGACGTCAAGGGCATCGTGCTTGCGCCGGGCGACTTCGCCGAGGCGATCGTGGAGTCGCCGCCGGACGGCACGCGGACTGTCGTGCCTCGGCGCTCCGTGCGCGCAGAGCGAGTGCTTGTGGTGCGCGACGGCACGCTTGCGTCGATGCCGGTCAAGGTGGAGTACGCGTTCCGGGGCAATGTGGAGGGCCTCTCGACGGGTGACCTCGAGTGGCTCGTGCTCGCGGAGCCGCTGCCCAAGGGCACGCTGGTGGTGATCGACGGATCGCGCACCTACTCGCCAGGCGCGCTCGTGACGCCGCTGATGGGCGGCGAGTCGGCCGCGGCGCCTGATTCGGGCGCCGTCAGTCCGGCCGCACCGGCGGCAGGCGCGGTGCCGAGCGACCCGGCCGCGCAGGAGAGCGTCCCACAGTGATCGGCGCGGTCCGGTTCTTCGTGCGCAATCCGGTGGCCGCGAGCGTCGTCATGTGGGCGATGATCGCAGGAGGCATCTACAGCGCGTTCACGATGCGCCGCGAGTTCTTCCCCGATCTCGAGCCTGATGCGGCGCGCATCATCCTTGCGTATCCCGGGGCGAGCCCCCAGGAGGTGGAGGACACCCTCGCGCGCAAGATCGAGGATGCGGTGCTCGACATCCAGGACGTGAACCGCATCACGACCACGATCCTCGAGGGCGGCGGTGGCATCGTCGTCAAGTTCGACGACGGCGCGGACGTGCGCAGGCGCATCGACGACCTTCAGAACCGCATCGAGAGCCTGCAGGACCTTCCGGTGGATGCGGAGCGGATACGCGTCGTGGAGTTCGAGCCGAACCTGCCTGTGATCCAGGTGACGGTGTTCGGGGAGACCGACGAGGAGACGCTCAAGCGCTCGATCCGCGAGGTCGAGGACGACCTGCGCGCATGGCCCGGGATGGGCACGATCGCGATCGCCGGCACGCGGCGCGCCGAGATGCGCGTGGAGGTCGACCGCGACGCACTGCTGCGGCACCGGCTCGCGATCACGGCGGTCTCAGATGCGATCAGCGCGTGGATGCGCGAGGTGCCGGGTGGGTCGCTGCGCACGCGCGACGCCGAGACCAGCGTGCGGACGCTCGGCGTGGGCGAGCGTGCCGATCTTGTCCGGCAGATCGTCATCAAGGCCGACGGCGAGGGCCGCATCATCCGCGTCGGTGACATCGCGCTCGTCGAGGAGGGATGGACGGAGGAAGAGGTCGGCAGGCGCTTCAATGGCCTTCCAGCCTCGAACCTGACTGTCTTCCGCACGGGAAAGCAGGATGCGGTGCGCATGGCCGAGTTCGTGCGCGGCTACGTGAAAGGGCGGCGCGGCGAGCCGATCGAGCTCGGGCTGCTCGAGCGCATCATGGGATCGCCGCGGATGGAGGGGTGGATTGCGGGCGACCGGCGCGGGCCCGGGTCGGCTGGCATCCAGGCGCACAACGACCTTGCGCGGCTGATCGAGGGTCGTCTCGAGCTGCTCACGGGCAATGCGGTCACGGGCGCGATCCTCGTGTTCATCGCGCTGCTGCTCGGCATCAACTGGCGTGTGGCGTGGTGGGTCACCTCGGGCATCGTGCTCGCGATCATGGGCACGCTGCTCCTGATGAACGTGACGGGCGTATCGCTGAACCTCCTGACGATGTTCGCGCTCCTCATCGCGCTAGGCATGCTCGCGGACGACGCGGTCGTGTTCGCGGAGAGCATCGACCAGATGTCGCACGAGGGAGTCTCCACGGAGGAGGCGTGCACACAGGGCGTGTCGCGCGTCTTCTGGCCTGTGGTGGGCAGCGTGTCGACCACGATGGTGGCCTTCCTGCCGCTGAGCCTGGTGGGCGGCCGCATCGGCGACCTGCTCGGCGAGCTGCCGGCGGTGGTGACGCTTGCGCTCGCGGTGAGCGTGATCGAGGCGGTGCTTGTGCTGCCGAGCCACCTCTACCACTCGATGCGGCGCCTCAAGTCCGGCAAGCGCTGGTTCGTGGACCGGTGCACGGGCCGGCTCGACAGCTGGCGCGAGAGCACGCTGTGGCCGCGGATCACGGATCGCTACACGCGCATCGCGACCTGGTGCGTCGACCACCGGTACACCACCGTCACGGCGGCCATCGCGCTCTTCATCGTGTCGCTTGGGATGGTGGCCGGCGGACGGGTGGCGTTCACCTTCCTGCCTGCGGACGACACCGAGACATTCATCATCGATGTGCGCATGCCGCTTGGCACGCCGGTGGAGCGCACGCGCGAGATCGGTGCGCGCTTCGAGGCCGCTGCCCGCTCGCAGCCCGAGTCGCGCGCGATCACATCGATCTACGGCGTCCGACTCAACTACGAGACTGCGGTTGCCGACAGCTCCTCGGGGAACCTCGCGCAGATCTTCGTGGAGCTTGCGCCCGTCGAGGAGCGCGACCGGCGCAGCGGCGAGGTGATCGATGCGGTGCGCCGCGCGGCAGGCGACATGCCCGAGGTCGAGGATGTGCAGTTCACCGAGATTTCCGGCGGGCCCGCGGGATCTGACATCACCTACGAGCTCTCGGGGAACGACCTCGTCGCGCTGCGCGCGGCCTCCGAGGACATAAAGGGGATGATTGCGGGCTACGGGTCGGTGCTTCACGTCTCAGACGACGACTTCGATGCGCAGCCGGAGATCGCGGTGGAGCTCAATCCCTCGGCTGCGGCGCTGGGGTTCACGCCGGCTGGCGTCGCGCGGCAGGTGAGGGGCGCGCTCTTCGGCATCGACGCGCACACCTACAGCGCCGACCGCGAGGATGTGGACGTGCGCGTGCGCCTCGACGACGCGAGCCGCGGCCGCAGCGACCTGATCGACATGCTGTGGGTCGTGCCTCCGGTGGGACCTGCCACGCCGCTATCGGAGATCGCCGACATCACGCTCGGCACCTCAAGCAGCGTCATTCGCCGCATCGACCGTGCACGGACGATCTCCGTCATCGCGGACGTGGAGGATGGGGTCTCTCCCGAGGTGATCGTGCGCGATGCGGCGCCCAAGGTTCAGGAGATCCTCGCCCGCCATCCAGGGGTCGTCTCGAGTGCGGGTGGCCGCCAGCGCGACCTCAACGAGGCGTTCGCGGCGCTTCCGCTGGCGATCCTTGTGGCCTTCGGGTTGATCTACGTGATCCTCGCGTGGCTCTTCGGCAACTACCTGCAGCCCTTCGCGATCATGATGTCGATTCCCTTTGGCATCGTCGGCGCGATCTGGGGCCACTTCATCCTTGGCTATGACCTCACGTTCCTCAGCGTGATCGGGCTGGTCGCGCTCGCTGGCGTCGTGGTGAACAACGCGATCGTGCTTGTGGAGTTCGTGAACGTGGAGCGCCGCGCCGGCTTGGCGCTGAGGGACGCGCTCGTGATCGCGGGCCGCCGCCGCGTGCGACCGATCCTGTTGACGTCGGTGACCACGATCCTGGGCCTTGCGCCGATCGTGCTCGAGCAGTCGTTCCAGGCGCGCTTCCTTGCGCCGATGGCGATCAGCCTCTGCGCGGGGCTCGCGAGCGCCACGGCGCTCACGCTGCTCCTTCTCCCGAGCATGCTCTACATCATCGATGACGGCGTGCGGCTGCTGCGGCGCATCTTCCACGGGCCACCTGCCGTGCCCGTGAAGTCGAACGTCGGCGGCGGCAGCAAGAGCTCGAGCAAGGAGAAGGAGGGAAGCGTCGAGTACCTCACGCCCGAGGAGAGCCTCGCGAAGGTCAAGGTGCCGGAGGGCTTCACGCTCAACGTGTTCGCGTCGGAGGTGCAGTTTCCCGACCTTGCCAACCCCGTGCAGCTCCAGGTGGACGCGAAGGGGCGGCTGCTCGGGCAGGACCGGCGCAAGACGAAGGCGCACCAGGGACGCGATGCGGTTGTCGACCGGATCGTGGAGAGCGTGGGCGACGCATGCCGCGATGGGGGCGTGAAGCCTGATGAGGTCGGTGCAGTCGGCATCGGGGCGCCGAGCGCGATCGACTGGGATGAGGGCGTCGTGATCAATGCCGGCAACCTTGGATGGCGAAACGTGCCGCTGCGCGAGATCCTGCGCAAGCGGTTCGGCGTGCCGGTCGTGGTCGACAATGACGTCAACGTCGCGGCATGGGGCGAGCACGTGCTTGGCGCGGGCCGCGGCCACGAGCACATGCTTGCGGTGTGGATCGGAACCGGGATCGGCGCGGGTCTGGTGCTGCGCGGCGAGGTCTGGCGCGGCCCGGGCTTCACCGCGGGCGAGATCGGGCAGATGATCCTCTTCCCGCGCAGCAGCGTCGGTCGCCGCACCTTCGAGGAGCACTGCAGCCGCACGGCGATGGTGCGCGCCATGGAGACGCTGGTCGGGTTCCATCCCCAGTCGCGCATCCGCAAGGCGCTCGAGCGCTCGCGCGAGGATGGTCCGGTCGGTTCTGGTGCCATTGCGCAGGCCTACGTCGACGGCGACGAGCTCGTGCAGCAGGTGGTGGACGACGCGGCTGACCTTGTGGGCCTCGCGATCGCCAACGCGGTCACGCTGCTGAGCCTGCGCTGCGTGGTGCTCGGCGGCGGCGTGACCGAGGCGCTCGGCAACCGGTACGTGGACCGCGTGCGCGAGAGCTTCGAGTGGCATGTCTTCCCGTCGACGCTGCGCAAGTGCGCCATCGTCTCCAGCGAGCTTGGCGACAGCGCTGGCGTGCTTGGCGCCGCGATGCTGGCGCGTACCGCGATGGCCTGATTGCGGCCTCTAGGCGAGGTCGGCTGGCGCGCGGTCGGCGCGCGAGATCTGCGTGACGATGCCGGGGCACGCATCGCGGAGATGGCGGACTAGCGTGGGCAGGTAGCCGCGCTCGGTTGCCGTGTGTCCTGCAAGCACGAGCTCGATGCCGCGCGCGACCGAATCGAGCTGGTCATGGTGACGCGCCTCGCCGGTCACGAAGAGCGTGGCGCCCGCACGCTCAGCGTCGGGAAGCAGGGACATGCCTGCACCTGCGCAGAGCGCGACTCGAGTGTGCACCCGCTTGCGTGACCCGCTCGCGATCATCACGCCGCGCACGCCGAGCGCGCGCTTGAGCCTGCTGGCGACGGTCTGCGCGGTGGCCGCGGAGCGCAGCTCGATCACGCGCCCCTGGCCTTCGGTAGCCGAGGGTTCCGGGAGCAGCGCATGAACCTCGATCGGAGGCTCCTCGTAGGGGTGGGTGCTGCGCACGGCGGCCACGACTGCCGCCACCTGCCCAGATGTGCAGCGCATCTCGATTCGGGTCTCCCGCACTGTCTCGAGCACCCCGCGCTTGCCGACGGCGGGCGACGTGCCGTCGCCACCAAGGAAAGTGCCCTCGATCTCGTGGATGGCGCTGCAATGGGTGTATCTGCCGATGATGCCAGCCCCTGCGGCGACCATGGCGCGCCGCACCGCGTCAAGCGCAACCTTGGGCAGGTGCACCGCGATGACGCGCAGGCCGCGGTCGACCGGTGGCGCAGGCCGCAGCGGCCGCACCGGCCCGAGGCCGATGCATGCCGCAAGCCAGTCGTTGACGCCTCCATGAGCCGAATCGAGCGCAGTGTGCGGGGAGAGCAGGGCGATGCCGGCAGCGGCGGCATCGAGCAGCACGCGCTGCGACGGCTCGCTACGCACCAGCGACTTGATCGGGTGGAAGAGTGGCGGGTGGTAGGCCACCACAGCGTCGGCGCCACGGCGCACGGCCTCGTCGAGCACGGCCTCCGTCAGGTCGATCGTGAGCAGCGCGCGGGCGCAGGGCGCCTCGGGGTCGCCGAGAAGCAGGCCCACGTTGTCCCACGACTCGGCGAGGTGCCGGGGCGCGATGGCGGCGAGCGCGTTGGCGAGGTCACTGACCCGGGTCGGTGCGGATGAGGCCATGCGGGGCAGGGTACGGATGGTCCGCCGGCACCCGCCTCACGCGACATTCACCGAGGGGCAACAGGTTGCGAACGGACCATGGGCGCGGTGCCACGCAATCCGCAAAAATCCGCTGGGGCCGGGTTCGGCAAGGGCACTTCCGAAACTTATGCTTGAGGCACGCATGACGCGACCACAGCACGGCAGCGGGTACCACGAGGAGACGGATCCCAGCCAGTCCGAGGGGAGGCACCACCAGGTGCGCAAGCGCTTTGTGCTTGACACCAACGTGCTGCTGCACAACCCCCACTCGATCTTCAAGTTCGAGGAGCACGAGGTGGTGATCCCGATCAGCGTGATCGAGGAGCTCGACACGTTCAAGAAGGCCAACGACGAGACGGGACGCAACGCGCGTGCCGTCATCCGTTCGCTTGACCGGCTGCGCGAAAGCGGTCACCTGCTCGAGGGCGTCACCTGGAACCCGCAGGGCGGATCGGTGCGGATCGCCCGCCCGGAGGCGGCGATGCCAGAGGGGCTCGACCCGGGCATCGTCGACAACAGGATCATCGCGGTGGCCGCAGCGCTCCATGCGAGCGGCGTGCGCACCATCTTCGTGTCCAAGGACATCAACGCGCGCGTGAAGTGCGACGCGCTTGGCGTTCCCGCGGAGGACTTCGAGGCAGACCGCGTCGACGCCGACTGGCTCCACACGGGCTTCATCACGGTGAAGGTCCCGACGGACGTCATCGACGACCTCTACTCGGAGCGGCAGCTCCCGGTGGAGCGGCTTGAGCCGTTCCCCTCAAGCGGGCCTGATGGCCGCAGCATCCCGCGCACGGAGCTAGTCGCCAACCAGTACGCGGTGCTCCAGGACGAGTCCGATCCTGCGCACTCCGGGCTCGCGCGACGGCTTGCGGACACGGGCCATGTCATCCCGGTCACTGGCCCCCGCAAGCCCGTGTACGGCGTGCTCGCGCGCAACGTGCAGCAGACGATGGCGCTCGACCTGCTGCTCGACGACGAGATCAAGATCGTCACGCTGATCGGCCCGGCAGGCACCGGCAAGACGCTGATGGCGCTCGCCACGGGCATGCACAAGGTCTTCAAGGAGGAGCGCTTCGACAAGCTGCTCGTGGCGCGGCCCATCATGCCGCTCGGCCGCGACATCGGCTACCTGCCGGGCGACAAGGACGAGAAGCTCGCGATGTGGATGCAGCCGATCTTCGACAATGTCGCCTACCTGCTGAGCACGCGCGGCGGCCATGGGGCCGGCGAGCCGGACTCGCGCTCGACCGAGCAGCGCATTGACCAGCTCGTGGCGACGCGCAAGCTCGTGCTCGAGCCGATCACCTACATCCGCGGCCGCAGCATCCCGCACCAGTTCATGATCGTCGACGAGGCGCAGAACCTCTCGCCCCACGAGGTGAAGACGATCGTGTCGCGCGTCGGCGACGGCACCAAGATCGTGCTCTGCGGCGACATCGGGCAGATCGACAACCCGTACCTCGACGCGGCCAGCAACGGCCTTTCGCACGTGATCGAGCGCATGAAGGGCCAGCGCATCGCCGGTCACGTGACGCTCGCGAAGACGGAGCGCAGCGAGCTCGCGAGCCTCGCGGCCGAGATCCTCTAGCGGGTACCCGAGGCGGGAGAGCGATGCGCCGGCGGATCTGGCGCTGTCGCAGCGCGCACAGCCCCCTGGCCTAGCGCGTTGCGCCCTCGAGCAGCTGCGCGAGCGCGCGCGTCTTGAGCGTGGACTCGCGGGTCTCGGACGCCGGATCGGAGTCCGCGACGATCCCGCACCCTGCCGCATACGTCAGCGTGCCGTCGGGCTCGATCAGCGCCGTGCGGATCGCCACCGAGAGCATCGTGCGCCGGAGCGGGTCATGGAACCCGATCGCGCCGCAGTAGGGCCCTCGCGCGAAACGCTCGGTGCGTGCGATCACCTTCATCGACTGGACCTTTGGGGCGCCGGTCACGCTGCCGGGCGGGAACGTGGCTCGCAGCAGGTCGACCGGTCCGACCTCGGGCCGCAGCTCCGCGGAGACCTCCGCAACCGCATGGAGCACCGTCGGGTGCGCCTCGAGAGTGCGCGGTTCGCGCACGACCACGCTGCCGATGCGCGCGACGCGTCCCAGGTCATTGCGCATGAGGTCCACGATCATGTGCAGCTCCGCGGCGTCCTTCTCGCTCCGCTCGAGCTCGCTCGGATCCGCACCGAGCGGGCGAGTTCCCTTGATGGGACGCGTGCGGACCTGCCGTGAGCGCGCATCGACATCGAGGAACAGCTCTGGGCTGAGCGAGAGGATCGACCGGCCGTCGCCGATCTCCAGGTACGCCCCGTGTTGCGCGCCCGGCGAGGCCAGCGCCCAGGCGGCCCACTGCCGCGGGTGCGTTCCGAGGCGCGCGCTGAATGGCCGTGCGATGTTGGCCTGGAAGATCTCGCCTTCACGGATCGCACGGACCGTGGCCGCGACATCCTGCGCGTAGTCGGAGTCGCTGCGAATGGGCGCGAGCGGCGAACGCACCGCAAGCCCGCGCTGCATGGCTGCAAGGTCGACGGCGGCTGCGCGATCGTGGTCGACGATCGATGATGCCCCGGGCGCACCGGTCTCCCACCACGCACCGGTGTGGCTGTCGTGCACGAGCGCGCCATCCACGACGGCCCACCACGCGAGTGGCCATGCGGGACCCTCTCCAGCGTGCAGTCGCCCCGGCACGGTCGGTTCCCAGAGCACGCCCGCGTCGAAGGAAAGGAATCCGATCGCGCCAGAGCAGAAGGGAAGCCCGTCGCTGGAGCGCCGATCGCCACCGCTCCATGCGCTGCCGAGCGCATCGACGAGCGCACGCTCGAGCGACTCGCGGTTCGCGGCGCGGCCATCGCAGTCCGGGCATGTCACGATGCGCGAAGGACGTGCGAGCAGTGACCATCTCGCGAGAGGGCCCTGGCCGGCGGAGATGAGCGCGCATGCAGCCTCGGACTCGGGCCACGCCGCGAGGACCTGAGACGGGCTCAGCCGCCACGGCAACGGCCTGGCATCCGCGTATGCAGGGGTTGTGGCGCGCGCAGCATGCACAGATGATGTCTGCACGGCGTCGATGGTAGGTGGCGTGGATACCATGCGACGCCCGGTTCGGCCCAGTGTCGCGCGGTTGCGCAGCACCGCTGGACGAGCCGAACACCCGAAGGGACACCAGATGCCTGCAGCCATGAAGTCGAGCCCACGACCCTCACGCACCACCTCGAAGTCATCGCGCGCATCGGCGGGGACAAAGCCGGCCCCCAGCCGCGCCACCGCGTCTCGCGCGAAGTCCGGTGCGAAGCCGAAGGCACCCTCGGCAGGCAGCGCCAGGTCCTCGCGCGGCACGAAGGCCATCTACTACTTCGGGCGCACGCGCTGCGATGGCACGGGCGACATGAAGTCGCTCCTCGGCGGCAAGGGCGCGAACCTGGCGAAGATGACCTCCATCGGGCTGCCCGTCCCTCCGGGGTTCACGATCACGACGGAGCAGTGCATCGCCTTCGCGAGCTCCGGCGGCACCATGCCCAAGGCTGTGCTCGCCGAGCTCGACACCTACGTGCGCATGATGGAGAAGGAGGTCGGCAAGCGCTTCGGCGACCGCAAGGACCCGCTGCTCGTGTCGGTGCGCTCAGGCGCGCGCGACTCGATGCCGGGCATGATGGACACGATCCTCAACCTCGGCCTCAACGACGTGACGGTGGAGGCGCTCGCCGAGGCCACCGGCAACCAGCGCTTCGCGTGGGACTGCTACCGGCGCTTCGTGCAGATGTACGGCGACGTGGTCATGGGCGTGCAGAAGCGACACGAGAACGAGCACGAGCCATTCGATGACGTGATGCACGCGCTCAAGCATGAGGTCGGCGCGGCGGAGGACACGGACCTCACCGAGGAGCACCTGCGCGAGCTCGTCAGCCGCTTCAAGGCGCTCATCCGCGAGCGCACCAGGTCGACATTCCCGCAGGATCCGCGCCAGCAGCTGCTCGGCGCCATCGCCGCCGTGTTCAAGAGCTGGAACAACGAGCGCGCCACGCTCTACCGCCAGAAGTACCACATCCCGCACTCGTGGGGCACCGCCGTCAATGTGCAGGCGATGGTCTTCGGCAACATGGGCAGCGACTCGGCGACGGGTGTGGCCTTCACGCGCGACCCCGCGACGGGCGAGAACGTCTTCTACGGCGAGTACCTGGTGAACGCGCAGGGCGAGGACGTGGTCGCCGGCGTGCGCACGCCGCTGCCGGTGGCGGAGATGGCGAAGGACCCGCTCCTGAAGCCCGCATTCAGGCAGCTCGAGAAGGTGCGCGCGACGCTTGAGAGGCGTTTCGGTGACGTGCAGGACTTCGAGTTCACGATCGAGCGCAAGACCCTCTACATGCTGCAGACGCGCAACGGCAAGCGCACTGCGCTCGCCTACGTGCGCATCGCGCACGACATGGTCAAGCAGCGCCTCATGACGCCGGAGCACGCGATCCGCTCGGCGGACCCGGAGGCCATGAACCAGCTGCTGCAGCCCATCTTCGACCGCGGCGACTACGCGAAGGCGATTGCCGACGGTCGGCTCATGACCAAGGGACTCGCGGCCGGTCCCGGCGCCGCCAGCGGCGAGGTGGTGTTCAGCCCCACGGAGGCGGAGTCGCTCGCGCGGCGCGGACGCAAGGTGGTGCTGTGCCGAGTCGAGACGAGCCCCGAGGACCTGCGCGGCATGATCGCGGCCGAGGGCATCCTCACATGCCGCGGCGGCGTGTCGAGCCATGCCGCCCTTGTGGCCCGGCAGATGGGCAAGGTGTGCGTGGCGGGCGCATCCGAGATCTCGATCGACTACGCATCGGGCACGCTCAAGTGCGGCGGCATGACGCTGCGCGTGGGAGACCCGATCTCGATCAACGGCACCACCGGCGAGGTGCTCCGTGGCGCCATCGCCACGGCGGACAGCGAGCTCAAGCAGGTGCTCGTCACGAAGACCCTCAAGCCTGCGCAGAGCCAGGTCTTCAAGTACTACGACTTCATCATGAAGCTCGCCGACAAGTACCGCAGGCTGGGGCTGCGCACCAACGCCGACACCCCGGACCAGGTGAAGGTGGCGGTGGCCTTCGGCGCCCAGGGCATCGGCCTCTGCCGCACCGAGCACATGTTCTTCGAGGGCAACCGCATCGACGCCATGCGCGAGATGATCCTGGCGCGCGACGAGACGGGCCGGCGCGCGGCGCTCGCGAAGATCCTGCCGCTTCAGCGCGGCGACTTCGCGGGCATCTTCCGCGCGCTCGAGGGCAAGCCGGCGTGCATCCGCCTGCTCGACCCGCCGCTGCACGAGTTCCTGCCGCATGACGACGCGAGCAAGCGGGCGCTGTCCGACAAGATCGGGATCTCGCCCGAGGAGATCTCGCGCCGCGTCAATGAGCTCCACGAGTTCAACCCGATGCTCGGCTTCCGCGGGTGCCGGCTCGGCATCGCCTACCCGGAGATCAGCGAGATGCAGGCGCGCGCGATCTTCGAGGCCGCAGCGCAGGTCGTGGCGGAGGGCATCAAGGTCATGCCTGAGGTGATGGTCCCGCTCGTGGCGTACCCCGCCGAGCTCGAGCAGCAGGTGACCGTCGTGCACCGCGTGGCCAAGGCCGTGATGGCCGCGTTCAAGGTGAAGTTCCCCTACATGGTCGGCACCATGATCGAGGTTCCGCGCGGTGCGCTGCTTGCGGGCGAGATCGCCAGGACCGCCGAGTTCTTCTCCTTCGGGACCAACGACCTCACGCAGACGGCGCTCGGCATGAGCCGCGACGACTCGGGCAGCTTCCTCCCGAAGTACCAGGACATCGGCATCGTGGCCTCGAACCCCTTCGCGAACCTCGACACCGAGGGCGTCGGCGAGCTCGTGCGCATCGCGTGCGAGCGGGGCCGTGCGGCGCGGCCGAAGATCAAGCTGGGCATCTGCGGCGAGCATGGAGGCGACCCCTCGTCAGTGCGCTTCTTCCACCAGGTGGGGCTCGACTACGTGAGCTGCTCGCCCTACCGCGTTCCTGTGGCGCGGCTTGCCGCGGCGAAGGCCGCGCTGTCATGAGGCGCGCAGGGGCCTCCGCGCCGCGACTGCGTGCGGCACTGGCCGCTGCTGCACCTACCCTCGCCGTGTGCGCAGCGGGATGCGGCTCCGCGCAGCAAGGCGTTGCCGCAGGGTTCGTGCGACCCGAAGTCATGCCCTCCCGCGCGCCGCTGCATCCGCCGCGCACCTATGACGCGCCATTTGCCGCATCGCGCATCTCCATCGACGGCCGCGACAGCGACGCCGCATGGGCTGCGGCGCCGTGGTCGGAGTCCTTCGTCGACATTGAGGGCAGCGACCGTCCGGCGCCTCGCCATGCCACCCGCATGAAGATGTGCTGGGACGACAACTACCTCTACGCGCTTGCGCACATGGAGGAGCCGCACCTGTGGGCAACCTACAGCGTGCGCGACCAGATCGTCTTCCACGAGAACGACATCGAGATCTTCATCGATCCCGACGGGGACTCGCTCGAGTACTACGAGATCGAGGTCAACGCGATCGGCACCATCTTCGACCTCCAGCTCCGCAGGCCCTACCGCTCCGGTGGCCCTGCGCTGCACGAATGGAATGCGCCGGGCCTCAAGGTGGGCATCCATCTCGACGGCACCGTCAACGATCCCTCGGACACGGACCGCGGGTGGACGTGCGAGATGGCCATCCCTTGGACGGCGCTGCGTCCGCTTCCTGATCCGGGCGGCGCACCCGCGGCGCAGCGGGCCGCGATGCCGCCGAGCCCCGGTGACACGTGGCGCATCAACTTCTCGCGCGTGCAGTGGGACATCGAGCCAGCCGGCCCGGGCTACCGCAAGGTCGAGGGCCGCCCGGAGTGGAACTGGGTGTGGTCGCCGCAGTGGATCATCGACATGCATGTGCCCTGGCAGTGGGGCCGAGTGACGTTTGTGCGGCCCGGATCCGCAGGAAGGAAGTCGTGACGATGCGCTCCCGCAACGGCCGAGGAGGCCCTGATGCGTTCAACCCGGTCCGTCACCAGTCGAGGGTGATGGAGTCGCTCGGAATCGCCCCGGACCCGTCGAGCCTGCATCACCAGATGCTGCAGCGCATGCTCGCTGCCGCGAACCTTGCGGGCATGCGGGAGTCGCACCAGATGATCCTGGCGCAGCCGAAGAACGAGATCATCGTCCGCTTCCCGGTGCTGATGGATGACGGGCACCATCGGATGTTCACCGGATTCAGGGTGCAGCACAACGACGCGCTCGGCCCCTACAAGGGTGGCCTTCGATTCACGCCGCGGCTCTCGGTCGAGGAGCTCAAGGGCCTCGCGATGATGATGACGCTCAAGTGCGCGCTGCTGCGCCTGCCCTTTGGCGGCGCGTGCGGAGGGGTCGACTGCGACCCGCGCGTGCTCTCGCGCGAGGAGGTCAAGCGCATCGTCCGCCGCTTCTCGGTGGCGATCTCGCACCAGCGCGGCCCCGACTACGACATCCCGGGCCCCGAGATGGGCACCGACGCGCAGATGATGGCGTGGTTCGTCGACACTGCAGCGCAGATGACGCCTGACCGCGCGCGGCAGGGCATGTCGCCCGTGGTGACCGGCAAGCCTCCTGAGATCGGCGGCATCGTCGGGCGCTCGTCGGCGGTGGGCCAGGGATTCGTGCACGTCGTGCGCGAGATGCTGCCGGACTTTGGGCTTTCGCTCGAGGGGCTGACGGTCTCGGTCGCCGGGTTCGGCCGCATCGGATCGCAGATCGCGCGGATGCTCTCGGCAGAGGGTGCGCGCATCGTGGCGGTGCACGAGAAGCGGGGCGGATGCGTGTGCCCCGAGGGCATTGATCCTGCAGCGCTCCACGAGCACATGCGCCAGCATGGAACCGTCGCAGGGATCGCCGGGACCGCCGCGGTGGACGAGGAGGCCTTCTACAGGACGCGGTCGGACCTCCTCGTGCTCGCGGCGCGCGAGCGCATGATCGATGCGCAGCGCGCGGAGTGGATCGCGTCGCCAATCGTCGCCGAGGCCGCGAACCTTCCTTGGACGCCCGAAGGCGACGACGTGATGCTGCGCCGCGGGATCGACGTGCTGCCCGCGATCGTGTGCAACGCGGGAGCGGTTGCCGGCAGCTGGCTCGAGTGGACGCAGAACCGCACCTACATCCCCTGGACGCCGGTGGAGTACGAGGAGCGGCTCGAGCAGCTCGTCGTGCTCGCCGTGCGCCGCATGAAGCTGGCGGCGATCCGCCACGAGTGCGACTGGCGGACGGCCGCGTATGCCGCCGCCCTCGAGCACCTTGCCCGCGTCTACGAGCTGCGCGGCATCTTCCCGTGAGCGTGCGTGCAGGCGGCGCCTGCGCAGCCGGAGAACCCACTGTGCCGACCATCTTCACGAGGATCATCAGCGGCGAGATCCCGTGCCACCGGGTCCATTCCGACGAGCATGTGTTCGCGTTCCTCGACATCGCGCCGCTGTCGCGCGGGCATGTGCTGGTGGTCCCGCGCGAGGAGCGTGCGATGCTGCACGAGCTCAGCGACGACTCGGCCGCCGCGCTCGGCCGCGCGCTGCCGCGTGTGGCACGTGCCGTGATGGCCGCCACGGGCGCGAGCCACTACAACATCCTCCAGAACAACGGGGCGCTTGCGCACCAGGCCGTGCCCCATGTGCACTTCCACGTCATTCCGCGCTTCCCGGACGGGTCCGGCCTCGGCATCAGGTGGGACTCGCGGCCACTCGACGCCTCCGACGGCGCGGCGCTCGCCGCGCGCATCGCGGCGGCGATGTCCCAAGGCTGAACTGCAATGATCGCGCTGCGACGCAGGAGCATGGGCACATGACTGATCCAGGGCATGCGGCTGCATTTTGGGATGAGCGCTGCGCGCTTGCGTGCGACCGGATCGTGGGCGCATCGCTTGAGGAGGATCTCGGCAGCGTGGGCGACATCACCACCCTCACGGTCGTGCAGGCGCGCGGCATCGAGTTCCGCCCGGATGCGCGCATCGTCGCGCGCGAGCCGGGCATCCTCTGCGGCATGCGTGCGGCGCAGGTGGTGTGCCGCAGGCTTGGTGCGACGCTCGAGCCGTCGTGCGCGGACGGCGCCCCGATCCATGCGGGCGAGGCCACGGGCCGCGTGCACGGCCCCGCACCGTCCGTGCTCGCTGCGGAGCGCACGCTCCTCAACATCGTGGGGCTGCTGTCCGGAACTGCAACGCTCACTCGGGCCTTCGCCGACCGCGTGCATGGCACGCGCGCGGCGGTCATGGACACCCGCAAGACGGTGCCGGGAATGCGTGCGCTGCAGAAGTACGCGGTGCTGTGC
>CAYPOZ010000002.1:34338-38163 GCA_964412415.1 uncultured Isosphaeraceae bacterium
TGCGGCGGGGGAACGCCGCACGGGATGGGCCTGGACGAGGCGTTCCTGGAGAAGGAGAACCAGCTTGCCGGACTGGACCCCGCGGGAATCGCTGCGCTGGTGCGCCAGTGCGCGGCGCCCGCACGTGCGCGGGGTGCCCTCTTTGTCGAGTGCGAGGTGGACTCGCTCGAGCAGCTCGATGCGCTGCTCGCGCTCGAGCCTGGCCTGCTTGACGTTGCGCTGCTGGACAACTTCCCCTGCGACGCGCTGCGCGAGGCAGTGGCGCGGCGCGACCGGCGCGCGCCGCAGCTGAAGCTCGAGGCAAGTGGGGGCATCTCGCTCGAGACGGTCGCCGATGTCGCGCGCACGGGCGTCGACCGCATCTCCGTCGGCGCGCTGACGCACAGCGTGCGGTCGCTCGACTTCGGGCTCGACGCATCATGAGCGCGCCTGCGGCTCCAATCGAGTCGTGGCCCGACCGGCTCGAGGCCGCGGTCGCCAAGTGCGCGGCCCTCAGCACCGTGGTGGTGCTGCGCGAGACAGCGTCCACGCAGGACCACGCGCGCGGATGCCCTCCGGGCACCGTCGTCATCGCATGGCGCCAGACCCGCGGACGGGGCCGGCTCGGACGCGCGTGGGCCGACACGGGCACCGATGGCCTTGCGATCAGCATCAACCTGCCGACCGGCATCTCGGACAGGCTTGCGGGATGCGCCGCTGTCGCCGCATGCGAGGCAGTCGAGCAGTCGGCGCTCGAGTCGGGCGGCGGCATCCCATCGGTGCGCATCAAGTGGCCCAACGACCTCTGGATCGACCGGCGCAAGCTCGGCGGCATCCTGATCGAGCAGGATGGCGCGCGCGCCACCGTGGGCATCGGCATCAACGTGTCGCAGCGCTCCTTCCCCGAGTCGATCGCGCACACCGCGACAAGCCTTGCGATGCACGGGTTCGGCGTGGACAGGCTCGATCTCGCGTGCCACCTTGTCCAGCGCATTGACGGGTGGATCGCGAGCGGCGCCGAACGCCTCGCCCAGGAGTACATGGCGCGCGATGCGCTGGCCGGATCGCGCTGCAGCCTCGCCACACCAGACGGTGTGGTCGAGGGAATCGTGCTGCGCTGCGATCCTCTCGATGGCATGCGCATCCGAACGAGCTCGGGCGACCGCACGCTTCCCGCTGCGAGCACAAGCGTGCTCGCGTCACTCGACCGCGCATCATCGTGATGGCGCCGTGGCGCAGGATCGCGTCGGCACGAGTGCCGGTGCGGCATCCCGGGGGATGCGTGATCCGGTACCTCCAGTCTGATATGGTGATGCGCTATGCCGACAGGCAGGTGGACATCCGTGGCGATCGCGCTGGCGGCCGGGTGGTCGCATCCGTCGATGGGTCAGGGCGATCCCCCGATGCCCGGTCAGGCCACTGCGGACCGGATCATGAGGCGTGGCGACAGTCCGGCTGCTGCAGCGCCGCAGGGGACGCCTTCGGGCGCGCGTGCCGCACCTGGCGCCGCAACAGCCGCTCGTGGTGGCGATCTGCTGCCCCGCGGTCCAGGCAATTCCCGTGATGTGCCTATGCCCGCGTCCGGCCAGGACACCACGGTGATGCAACCAGTGGAGCCGGGCGTGGCGGACCGCGGCGCGCTCTCCGAGAGCCTGCGCGAGATGCCGATCACGCTGCGCGTGCCTGGCGCGTTCGAGAACGTCTATCCGGTACCGGGACGGCCCGGCCTCTTCTTCAGGGCGCAAGGCGCCCTCTACATGGTCTTCGACGAGGCCACGTACCGCTTCTACAAGGGCACCAACTACGTGACGATCCCGCCTGGCGCGATGTTCTACGTCGGCCGGCCGGACTGGAGCACCATCCCCACGCCATGGTTCCGCGGGGCTGATGCCGGAGATGAGGTCGCGCAGGATGCGCAGCCACGCGGCGCGCGCGGTGCCGCGCCGCTCGAGGCACAGGTCGACTCCGAGGTGGATCCCTCTGGCGAGAGCCCGGATCGCCTGCGCGCAGACCATCGCGTGGCTGTGCGACGGGCGGAGGTAGGTGGCGAGCTTGGCCGTGTGCCCGGTCATCTGGCCGGGTTCGGCGCGGATCGCGCACAGGCGGACCGGATCGATCCTGTGCAGGCTGCGCTTGCGATGCGCACCGTCGAGGAGCGCGAGCGGGATGCGGCGGCGCCGCGTGCGCCCGACGCCGCTGCGGTCGCTGGAGTGCTGCCATCGGGCGTCGCGCGGGACCTCATCGTGGTGGACAAGGGCGGCGAGTTCAGCCCGCGCATCGTCAGCGACAGCGCGTACCGGCGAGAGCGGATCGCGGCGCTCATGAGATCTGCAGCGAGCCGGGCGCGCGAGAGCGCGTCATCGCAGGCCCGGCCGTGATCGTCACCGGCGCAGGAGCGGATCGCATTGGCGCGCATGCGCGTACGCGGGCATGCACTGCTGTTGCGGCGCTGGTTGCGCTCGTGGAGATGTGGGCGAGCGCGAGTGCGGCGCATGCCAGCCAGCAGGCCGGGCTTGGCCTGGCCCCACGCCGTGCCGATGCGGAGGACCCACTCTCGTCGTTGCCGCCGGAGCAGGTCTTCGCGACGACGCAGGTGCAGCCGATCGCAGTGCGTGGCGGGGTGCTGCTGCTGCCCATGGCGCGGCGCGATGCCTCGCAGCCGTGGCCAGCCACCATGCAGCTGACGCTTGGCGACGGGCGCACGCTGCGCGGCACCACGGCTGTCGTCCGCCCGCGCGCGCGCGATGCGACCGCCCACTGGACGACTCCTGCCGTAAGCATGGGCGCAGATCCCGCGGCGCAGGCCACTGCAGTCGAGGACGTCGTGCTCCTGGTGCCGCTTCCTCCCGACGGCGATGACCACATCGATCTCGGTGCGCAGAGGATCGATCCCGACTGGCTTGATCCGCTGCCAGGAACGCACACGCCTGAGCCTGTCGCGCCCGCCGAGGGTGAGCCGCACCTGCCGGACCTCGATGCGCCCAGCGAGCACTTCCGGTGGCACCTGCTTGCGGCGCGCGTCGGCGAGCCGGTGCCCGAGCCTCGGGGAGGCGAGCGCGAAGTGCTTTACGCACGGCACCTCGCGTCGCTCTGGAGCGGCGCGCTCGAGCGTCTGCGCCAGGCTGACCCGGATGCGGCGCGCGATGCGCTGGCGGACCTCACGGGCCGTGCCTGCATTCCCGACGGCGAGTGCATCGCCGCATGGGCCACTGACCTCCGCGAGCTCAACGCGCTGCTCGAGTCGCTGCTCGATCCCGCTGCGGATGGAATCGGAGTCGTCGACGCAGCGCGGCGATGGAGGGAGTCGCGCCCTTGCGTGGTGGCGTGGGTGGAGGGCGAGGATGACGAGGGCGTGCAGCTTCGCATCGCCAATCCCAGGCCGGTGATGGTGGACGTGGCGCTCCGATGGCCTGACCGCAAGGACGAGTCGGTGCGGGTCACGCTTGAGCCCGAGACTGTGCATGCCGTACGGCTGCAGCGCGACACGGTCGAGACGCAGGAGCTTCCTGAGGATGTCGTGCGCGCGCTCGAGGAGCAGGATCTCGGCCATCTCGCGCCGCCTCAGGTCGACCCCGGTCGCGAGGCCGTGCGGCGTGCGGTGGAGCGAAGCGCGCGAGCGATGCCGAGCGTCATTCTCGAGTCCGGCGAGTGGTCGATGGCCGTGCCGATCGGGACTGGACGCGTGGCGGCGCGGCCTCCTGCGCTCGCGCTCGGCACGTTCCTTCCGCGCGCAAGCCTTGCGGAGATCCGTGCAGGCACGGTGCGCACGGCGCCCCGCGAGTCGGCCACGACGGCGCAGCTGCGGCGCAGGCCATCGGGCTGGGAGGTGCTGGTGGATTGCGAGCG
>CAYPOZ010000002.1:38173-43652 GCA_964412415.1 uncultured Isosphaeraceae bacterium
CGATGGGGAGCCGTCCCCGTCGGATGTGGTGACCCTTGTGATCGATGCCGGATGGCGCCATGAGCTGCAGTTCGGCGAGTCCGGCGCTGTCGGCGAGTCAGATGGGGCGGTTGTGCGCGTCGCGTCGGGTCCGCGCCGCTGGCGGGCGCGCGTCTCGCTTCCTCGCGAGTGGATCCGCGCCGCAAAGGGGACGCTGTCGATAGAGCGGCGGCTTCCGGACGGTCAGGTCGTGAGCGCGGGAATCGCGCCTCCTGCCTGGAGTCCCGAGGCGCGGCCGCTTCCCATCGCATTCGACGCGTGGGCTGCCGCACCCGCGCCTGCCGGAGTGCCGGGCACGGCTACACTCGATCCATGACGTTTTCCGCGCAGGGACCGCGCATCGTGGCCCTCCTCAACCAGAAGGGCGGGGTGGGCAAGACGACGTCGACGGCCAATCTCGGTGCCGCATTTGCGGTGGAGGGGCTCCGCACCCTGGTCGTGGACCTCGACCCGCAGTCCAACCTCTCGCTCCACTTCGGACATGAGCAGGAGATGGACCAGCGCAGCGTGCGCGACATCTTCATCGACGAGTCCGTGGCCGCATCCGACTGCATCCGCTCCGCGCGCGAGCGGCTCGACTTCATCCCGAGCGACACCGAGCTCGCGCTCGTTGAGGGCGAGCTCGCGCTCCGGCCGGGCATGCAGCGCATCCTTGCCGACAGGCTCGTGCCGGTGCTCGGCAACTACGACGTGGTGCTGCTTGACTGCCCACCAAGCCTTGGCGTGCTCAGCGTGAACGCGCTCACGATGGCGCATGAGGTGATTGTCCCGATGCAGGCGCAGTACCTCGCGCTGCGCGGCCTCGAGAAGCTGCTCGAGACGGTGCTGCTCGTCGAGCGCTCGCTCAACCCAGGCATCACCGTGGGTGGCGTGCTGCTGTGCATGCACGAGTCGCAGTCGAGCCATGGCCGTGCCGTGGTCGAGGAGATCGACAGGTACTTCGAGCGCCACCGCGGCGACGAGGTGCCGTGGTGCGGTGCGAACGTGCTGAAGCCGCCGGTGCGCCGGAACATCAAGCTTGCGGAGGCGCCCAGCTTCGGCCAGACGATCTTCGACTACTCGCCCAAGTGCGCCGGCGCGGCCGACTACCTCGCGCTCGCGCGCGGGATGCTCGCACGGTGGCAGGGCACCAAGTCGGCGGCCTCGGCACCTCCGCCGCAGGTCCAGGTGGCTGCGCCCACGAGCGCATGAGATGACGGGTCAACGGGCCCTGTGGTCCTTGCGCGCGTTCGCACTTGCGGCGTTTGTCGGAGCTTTCGTCGCCACGCACTGGCCCGCGCTCGAGCTCAAGCCAGGCATGCCTGGGGACAAGCTGCTGCATGCGCTGACATTCGCGGCGCTCACGCTCCTTCTGTGGCGTGCGCGCGTGATCACGCGCATCGGGTGGCTGGTGGTGGCGATGCTGCTCTATGCAGGCCTCGACGAGGCGACCCAGGCCATCCCGTGGATCCGCCGACATGCATCGCTCGCAGACTTCATTGCGGATGCGATCGGCATCTCGATCGCGGCGATGGCGATCGCGACCGTGCCCCGTCCGGTCGGCCAGCTCGGTCGCATGCACAGGGAACTGACCGAGTCCGCCGACGCGATGCTGCTCGACCGCCCAGCCAACTGGATGGCGATCGGATCGGCAGCGGCGCTCGGCGCGCTCATCGGCGGGCCGCTGTGCGCGACGCTTGCGCGCGTAGCGCTGCTGGACCGCGCACCTGGCCAGTCGCTCTTCCTCGGTGCGGTCGTCTTCGCGGCCGCAGGCGCGCACATGGCATGGCTCATGGGGCTTCGCCACTGGATGCGGCGGATCCGCCGGGAACGGCTATGCCTGCGTTGCGGCGCGGCGCAGCATCCTCGCGAGGGCGAGACCTGCGGGACGTGCGCGCGCTGCGGGGCGAGCTGGACCGTACTGCAGTGGATCGAGCCTGCGGATGCGTACTCGGCACGCCGCACTGTCCCTTGGGGCCGCATCGCGCTCGTCGCCGCTGCGGCGTTGGCGATCACTGCGCTCGTCGCGTGGCCGCTGCTGACGGCCGCACGCTGGATCGACGTCGGTGCAGTCTCAGGTCGCCGCGTTGACGTCAACCGTGGCGTGACCGCGATCATGATCTACCTCGTCGGTCTGATGCCCATCATGGCCATTGCGCGGTACGCACGGCAGGAGTGGATGCGAACGATCGGCTCTGGCGACCGCTCGTGCGTCGCATGCGGGCATGACCTGACCCGCACCGCTGACTCCGAAGGATGCGGCCGCTGCCCAGAGTGCGGGTGCGCGTTCGCCCGCCCTGGCGATTCACTCCGGCCCTAGCATCTGTTGCCCATGGAAGAGCGCACTGATGTGCTGATCGTCGGAGGCGGCGTCGCTGGGCTCGCATGTGCACTGGGATGCGCCCGGCGCGGGCTCTCATGGATGCTTGCCGAGGCATCCGATCGGGTGGGCGGTCGTGTGGTCACTGATCTTGTCGATGGCCACCGCCTCGACCGTGGCTTTCAGGTCTTCCTGAGCGCCTATCCCGAGGCGAAAGGCACGCTCGACCTCACCGCGCTCGACATGCGCGCCTTCGCGCCTGGTGCGTCGATCTTCCGTGGCGGCCGCTGGCGCCGGATTGCGCACCCCCTGAAGCGCCCGCTGGCCGCGCTTGGCTCCGTGACATCGGGCGCAGTGGCGATCGGCGACGCGATGCGGCTGCTGCCGGTGGCGCGCCGTGCGGCACTCGGGCAGGTGCGGCCACCAGATGCGTCTGCCCATGGCGAGCCTGTTCCTGGAGAGAGCGGCGATCCGCTGGTGCGCCACGCGACAGGGAAAGTGTCCCTCGTTCCGACGGCGGCCGATGCGCTGCGCGAGTGGGGCGTGAGCGACGCGCTCGTCGAGTCCTTCTTCAGGCCATTCTTCGGTGGCGTGTTCCTCGACAGGTCCCTCGCGGCCGACCGGCGCTCATTCGAGTTCAGGCTTGCGATGTTCGCGCGCGGCGACACCGTGGTGCCTGCACAGGGCATGGGCCGGATTCCCGAGCAGATGGCAGGCCGGCTCGATGCTGCGCGCATCCGAACCGGCTGTGCAGTGGAAAGCCTCTCGCAGGATTCGGGGCTTTGGTGCGCGCGCATCGCCGGCGGCGAGACGGCGCGTGCAAGCGCGGTGGTGGTCGCCACCGATGGCGATGCGGCACGTGCGCTTGTGCCAGGCATGCCGGCGCGTGCGTGGTGCGAGACCGCGACGATGCACTACTCGTTCCCTGCGGCCGGTGCGCCTGCGCCATGTCTCTCGCCATGGCTGATGCTCGATGGCGACGGCACCGGGCCGGTCAACCATGCGGCCGCCATGTCGGCGGTGTCGCCCGACTATGCGCCCGTGGGCAGGGTGCTGCTGGGCGCGAGCGTGGTCGATTCGGTAGCGCTTGCGCAGGATGACGACGCGCTTGACCGTGCGGTTCGCGCTCAGATGTCACAGTGGTTCCCGTCGCACAGCCCGCGCACGTGGAAGCTGCTCCGGGTCGACCGGATCCGCCATGCGCTGCCGCGTCAGCACCCCGACGACCTCGCGCAGCGCGGCGGCGTGGACCGCGGCGGGGGCCTGCTTGTGTGCGGCGATCACGTGGGCGATGGGTCGATCAACGGCGCGATGCAGTCCGGGCGGCTGGCGGCGGAGCTGGCGCTCGCGCATGCGTCCACCCGGCCCCGGCCGGTCACTGCGTAGCGGAGGGCTGGACCGGGAGCGCGGTCTCCGGCCGCACGCGCAGCACGGCAGCGCCCATCTTGGGGTCGATCCGGTTGATGTGCACGTCGACGGTCGCGATGCGGCCATCCTTGGCGAACGTGAGTGTGGCGGTTTCCCGGCGGGCCTCGACTGCCGTGCAAGTCCATCCCTGCAGCGCGAACGCGTCACGCATGCGGTCCGAAGTCTCGGCCATGCTGCGCAGGTCTCCGCGGCACACCACCCGAACTCGCGTCAGCACCCCGTCGGTGCGGTCGACATCGGCTGTGGTGATCGCCTCCATCCCGGGCGGGATGGGCACGTCGCTCTCGAGCACGGTCGTCGAGAGCCCACCGCAGGCGCCGAGGGTGGCGCACGCCCAGACGAGCATGATTGCGGCGGTCTGGCGCATCGGTCCGATCAAATGTAGCCGCAGCGACCGCGTCGCGAGCGCCACCGATGGCACGAGGATTCGAGACCCACGCCCGCACCGTCTCCGCGCTCACGCTGCTGTCCCGCGTCACGGGACTTGCTCGGGATGCGGCGCTCGCGCGCATCTTCGGCGTTGGGCTGGCGATGGATGCGTTCGCGTTCGCGTTCATGGTGCCGAACCTCTTCCGGCGGCTCTTTGGCGAGGGCGCGCTCGCATCGAGCTTCCTCCCCGTCTACACGCGGCTCGACGCGGAGCGGCCCGAGGTGGCGCGGCCGATGGCGTGGCTCGTCCTCTCGCGCACGGCAGTGGCGCTCGCGGCCCTGACGCTTCTCGGGGAGGCGATCCTCATTGCGGCATGGCCGCCAGCGGACAAGGAGGCTGCCACGCTCGGTGCCACACTTGTGGCCATACTGCTGCCGTACATGCCGCTCGTCTGCGTGGTCGCGCTGATGGGTGCCGTGCTCCAGACGCATCACCGGTTCGGGCCGACTGCGGCGAGCCCGATCATCCTTAACTTGGCGATCGTTGTCGCTGCGGTCCTTCCGTGGGCGCTCGGGGGGACCGACGCACTTGCTCCTCGCGCCCACATCATGCTGGTGGCGGGATCGGTGCTGGCGGCGGGACTGGTGCAGCTGGCGTGGAGCGCGCTGGCGCTGCGCGGCACCGGAGTTCGGCCGATGAAGGCTCCACCGGAGGCGCGTGCGCCTTTCCGCGAGGTCATCAGGAAGACGGTCCCGATGGCGCTCGGACTCGGCGTGCTGCAGGTGAACACATTCGTGGACGGACTGATCGCCAGCTACCCGAACTACTTCGGCCCGACCATCTTTGGAGTCCCGTTCCCTCTCGGGGAGGGCTCGATGGCCGCGATGGGGTTTGCGCAGCGGCTCTACGAGTTCCCACTGGGTGTCTTCGGCATCTCGGTGGCGACGGCGATCTTCCCGCTGCTCGCACGGCAGGCATCGGACCCCACGGCATTCCTCGAGAGCCTACGAAGGGGACTTCGGCTGACCGTCTTCATCGGCTTGCCGGCGAGCATGGGGCTCTTCATCGTGCGCGACCAGCTCACGGCCGTCGTCTTCCAGGGCGGTGGCTTCAGCAGCGCGGACAGTGCGCGGGTCGGATCGATCCTTGCGGGCTTTGCCGTGGCGATATGGGCGTACTCCGCGAACCAGGTGCTGACGCGTGCCTTCTACGCACGCGGCGATGCGATGACGCCCGTGAAGGTGAGCATGGCGATGGTGGCGCTGAACTTCACGCTGAACGTCACCCTGATCTGGACTCCGCTCAACGTGGCAGGGCTCGCCTGGAGCACGGCCATCTGCGCG
>CAYPOZ010000003.1:0-3436 GCA_964412415.1 uncultured Isosphaeraceae bacterium
CGAGCTACGTGGGCGAGAACGCGGAGTTCGAGCGCCAGTTCATGAGCGGCGAGCTTGAGCTGGAGTTCACGCCGCAGGGCACGCTGGCAGAGCGCATGCGCGCCGGAGGCGCCGGGATCCCCGCCTTCTACACCCGCACCGGCGTCGGGACGGTGGTCGCCGACGGTAAGCCGCACGAGATCTTCGACGGCGACACCTACGTGATGGAGCGCGCGATCCGCACCGACCTCTCGCTGGTGAAGGCCTGGAAGGCCGACCGTTCAGGCAATCTCGTGTACCGCAAGACGGCGCGAAACTTCAACCCAATGGTGGCGACGTGCGGAGCCGTGTGCGTGGCTGAGGTGGAGGAGATCGTGGACACGGGAGCCCTCGACCCGGACCAGATCCACACACCCGGCATCTTCGTGGACCGAATCGTGCAGACCGTCTCGGAGAAGCGCATCGAGCAGCGGACCGTACGGGGGTAGCACGACGCAGCGACGGGCTGTGGGGGATTGGCGTTTTTGGTTATAGGACGTTTTTCAGAAGATCGTTGGCTCCCCATGCCCGCGTGCAGTTTCTGCACAACCTGAATGCGAAAATGACCGAAGTCACTGCGGCCCATCGTGGGTTTGCGTGACATAACGCCCCCTTTCGCACGTTCCACCACCACTGCCATGAACCGACTCCTCCGTCTTGTCGCGCCCGTCGTCGCTCTCGCGGTCGTCTCGCCAGATTCGCTGCAGCCTGCGGCCCACGCTGCGCCGCAGCTTGGGCAGAGCGCCGGCTTCACCGAGGCCTTCCAGCCGGACTTCCTCGCCCGCGACATGGACCTCATCGTGGAGACTCTCGAGCTAGAGGACTGGCAGCGCACCATCCTCGAGAGCCTCCTTGCGGACTACCAGAACGACTTCCGCATCGGCGTCGACGGCCTTAAGGACAAGCTGAAGGCCAAGGGCGAGGAGATCAAGGCGGGCGGCGACCGCAATGCGATGGGCGTAATCATGGGGCCGATCGGCGAGTGGACGCGCGAGAAGGTGGTGCTTCGGCAGCGCTTCCTCGACAACCTCCGTGGCCAGCTGTCGGAGTCGCAGGCTGCGCGTTGGGATGCGCTCGACCGCGCCATGCTCCGCGAGAAGGAGCTGCCGCGCGGCGTGCTGTCTGGCGAGTCGCTCAACCTGATCGTGCTCGCGCGCGAGGTGACGCTGACGCCCGAGCTTTCCGACCAGTCCAAGGTGGTGCTCGAGGAGTACTCGGTGGCGCTCGATGACGCGCTGCGCGCGCGCGCATCGCAGCTGTCGCAGTCGCAGCCGGTCATCCAAGAGGCGATGGTGGCCCAGGACTGGGGCCGGGGACTCACGCAGCTTGAGGCAATCGTGGCGCGCCGCGTCGCGCTGCGCGACGTGCAGGAGCGCTACATCGATGCGATCGCGGCGTCGCTTGGACCTGCCGGGACGGACTTCCGTGAGCGCGCGCTGCGCACCGCGTTCCCCCTTGCGTACCGGCCGAGCCCGATGATCCCCTACTTCGCTGCCGCACGAGCGTTGCCCGGGCTTTCCGCCGAGCAGATCAGCGCCATCGATGCGATCGAGACCGCGTACGTGGTCGCCTACGCGGATCTCGAGAGCCGCTGGGTACCCACGAGCCGAAGGCGCAGCTTGCCGACGTGAAGCTCCGCATCGCGGCGGCGACCGGCGATGGCGCCAAGCCTGACCCCGATCCGTACCGCGCATTCCGCGACGAGCGCGAGCGCATGAACCAGAAGGCGCGCGAGGACGTTGAGCGTGTCGTTGGAGAGGAGCTCGCGCTTCAGCTACCTGGAGGCGCCGAGAAGGCGAAGGCGCAGCGGGCAGCGGCTGGCTCGACGAAGGGCGGCGACGACCGCGGCATCGGGGCGTCGGCGCCCGACAAGTCCACGCGGAGCAAGGGCGAGCTCCGCGAGGCAAGCAAGGAGACCCCGCAGCGGGGCGGTGCACGAGGCACGACGACACCTGCCTCTGCGGAGTGAGCGGCAGGCGAGCGCAGCACGGACCGACATCCACTCACCGGACACACCCACGACCGACGTGCACCACATGAGCGAACTGCCCGAATCAGGCCTGGCCGAACGCAACGGCGACGCAGCGCGCATCGCCGCGGAGGAGGCGACGGAACTCGTGGCGCCGGCTGCGGCGGCAGTGCCCCCGCGCGGGTCCTCGGATCCGCGCATGCACGAGCGATGCTCGCTGCTCGGGATCACGTGGCACGACAAGGCCCCTGAGATGGACGGCGATGCGGCGAACCTGCTCGCTGCCGACGTCGCTGTCCGCCTGCGCGTGGTGCCTGTGCGCGTCGACCGCGGACGTCTCGTCGTTGCGATGATGGACCCGCTTGACGTGTCGGCCGCCGACGAGGTCGCGGCGCTCACGAGCCGGCCAGTCACGCGTGTCGGCATGGAGGCGGACGTGTTCGGCGACCTCATGCGCCGCGCCTACGGCACGACCGCCGCGCGCATCGCGGAGAGCCTCGCGGGGCAGAGCGAGCAGTCGACGGGCGAGCCTGAGAACAACCTTGATGCGATCGACGCTGCCGACGTGCACCGGATGGCGGAGCAGCCGACGCTCGTCAACCTGGTGAACCTGCTCATCCTCGAGGCGATCCAGAGCCGCACGAGCGATATCCACGTTGAGCCCTTCGAGAGCGACCTCAAGGTGAAGTACCGGGTGGATGGCGTCCTGCTCGAGCAGCCGCAGCCGCCGAAGCACCTGCAGGCTGCGATCATCGGGCGCATAAAGATCATGGCGCACATGAACATCGCGGAGCGGTACGTGCCGCAGGATGGCCACATCACGCTGCGCTTCGAGGGCCGGAAGGTCGACATTCGAGTGTCGACCGTGCCCACCATCTACGGCGAAAGCGTCGTGATGCGAATCCTCGACAAGAGCAACCTGCGCCTTGACCTGGTGAGCCTCGGCATGGGCGAGGTGCACCGCGCGCAGATGGACCGGCTTATCGAGAAGCCGCACGGCCTCGTGCTCGTGACAGGGCCTACCGGCTCCGGAAAGACGACCACGCTGTATGCGGCACTGTCGAAGCTCTATGACCCGCGCAAGAAGATCATCACCATCGAGGACCCCGTCGAGTACGAGCTCAACGGCATCAACCAGATCCCGGTGAACCCCAAGCGCGGGCTCACCTTCGCGACTGGGCTGCGCGCAATCCTGCGCCAGGACCCCGACGTGGTGCTCGTGGGCGAGATCCGCGACAACGAGACGGTGGACATCGCAATCAGGTCTGCGCTCACCGGCCACCTCATCCTCAGCACGCTGCACACCAACGACTCGATCTCGTCTGTTGGCCGGCTTGTCGACATGGGCGCGGAGCCGTACCTGGTCGCGAGCGTGCTCGAGGGCATCCTTGCGCAGCGGCTCGGCCGGCGCCTGTGCCCATTCTGCCGCAAGCGCACGCCGCTCGCAGA
>CAYPOZ010000003.1:3446-7445 GCA_964412415.1 uncultured Isosphaeraceae bacterium
GGGCAGGGCTTCAAGGGACGCATGGGGTTCTTCGAGCTCGTGCGCGTGTCGCCGCCGCTGCGCACTGCCATCGCGCAAGGTCGGCCGATCAACGAGCTGCGTTCGCTGCTTGGCGCCGACTTCGTGACCATGCGCGCCGATGGCGTGCGCAAGGCCGTCGAGGGCTCGACCACGATCAACGAGGTGCTGCGCGCCACGCAGCAGGTGGACGAGGAGATTGGCTGAGCCAAGGCCAATGCGCTGAACCATGCAGACCTTCAGGTACGAGGCACTCGGGCAAGGCGGCGCAGTCGCGACTGGCACACTGTCGGCACCTGACCGCGGCACCGCGATGCGCCAGCTCGAGCAGCAGGGTGTCGTGCCGGTGCTTGTGGAGCCGCTTGGCGGGACCGGCGCTGGTGCAGCGGCGGCCAAGGCCGCAGGCGCTGCAGGCGCAGCTGCCAAGGGCGCAACCCGCGCGCTTGACGCGATCCGCGGCCGGAGCTCCGACCGGCCGACCATCAGCCGCACCGAGATGGCCAACTTCGTGCGCGAGCTCGGCACCGCGATCGAGGCTGGCCTGCCGCTGATGCAGGCGCTCAAGACCGTACGCAAGCAGGCGCACGGCAAGGCGCTTCCGGTGATCCTCGACTTCGTGATCGAGCAGGTCGAGGCAGGCAAGCCGCTGCACCAGGCGGCCAAGGAGTACGGCCCTCCTTTCGACGACCTTGTGCTGGGCATGTTCCGCGCAGCCGATGCGTCGGGACGCATGCACGAGGTGCTCAACCAGCTCGCTGACCTCCTTGACCGCGCCGTCGAGCTGCGCCGCGAGATCGTGGGCGCAACCGTGTACCCGGTCATCGTCCTCACGCTGCTGATGGCGAGCGTGATCGTGCTCGTGACGTTCGTGCTTCCCCGGCTGATGGAGGGTGCGCTCAACAGGCCTGGCATCGTGCTTCCCTTCCCGACACGCGTGCTGCTTGGCATGGCCGACTTCTTCGGCAGCTGGTGGTGGGCCGTGATCGTGGGCGCGGCGCTTTCGATCGTCGGCTTCCGCACGTGGATCCGCCGACCCGCGAACCGCATGGTGGTGGACATTTGGCTGCTGCGCGTGCCGCTGCTGGGCACGCTCCTGCGCGATGTGGCGGTGGCCCGCTTCACGCGCACGCTCGGCACGCTCGTGTCGGCGGGCATCCCGATCCTCTCGGCGCTGCGCGTCGTGCGCGACACGCTGGGCAACGCGGCAATGATGTCAGCGATCGACCAGGTGCAGGAGCGGGTGATGACGGGCACGTCGCTTGCGGACCCGCTCGAGCGGTCCGGGTTCTTCCCGCCGCTGCTCGTGCAGATCGTGGCAATCGGCGAGAAGTCGGGGCGGCTCGAGTCGATGCTGATGCATGCGGCCGGCGCCTTCGACCGCCAGGTCAACAGCTCGCTCAAGGTGTTCACGAAGGCCCTCCCGCCAGTGCTGCTGTGCATCATGGCGGTGGTGGCCGGATTCGTGCTTGCAGGCATCCTGCTTCCCCTGCTCCAGGCCCAGTCTCTCGCCGGAGGATGAGCAAGGCAATCGCCCCATCACACGCATCGCTGCAGACGTCCCCCACCACGACAACTGGCCGCCAAGGCCCCGCCGCGGCACGCCGCCACTCGCGCGTGCGCGCGCACGCCCGGCTTGCGTTCAGCCTCATCGAGGTGATCGTGGCCGTGACGATTGTCGCGATCATGGCCGCGATCTTCGTGCCGCGCCTCACGCGCTTCATCGGGAGCGCCAAGGACAAGCGCGCGCGCACCGAGTCGTCGTCGCTCGCACAGCAGGTGCGCCTCTACATGACGGAGAACGGCTTCTCGCGGCTGCCGGAGGACTTCGACCTCGAGATCCTCGCCGAGGGCGACAACCCCTACCTGCCCAACCGAGGCGCGCTCAACGACCCGTGGGGCAACCCATACATGATTGTGGTGCCGGGACGCGTGAACTTCGACTTCGACATCGTCTCCTATGGCGCAGACGGCGCCCCGGGCGGTGAAGGCGAGGCGAAGGACATCACGAACGGGGAGGAGTGACCGCTGCCCTTGCCTGAGTCGCCGCGACGAGTCAAGCATCGCGGGTTCACGCTCATTGAGGTGATCATCGCAGCGATGGTGATCGCGGTCCTGGCCGCGATGCTGCTGCCTCGCCTCAACCGGTCATCCTCGCAGACGTACGAGTCCACTATCGAGAGGGTGGCGGCACTGATGTCGACCTTCGCGACGCGCGAGGCCACCGGCATACAGCAGGTGGCGATGCTGCAGGACGCGGACACCGGCGAGATCGGCCTTTCCGTGATGCAGCGCACGCTTGGCGAGGGCAGCGACTCGGAGGCGCCGGAGTGGATCCCCGATCCGCTGACGATGCCGTTCCGGCTGCCGCGCGGCGTCGAGATCGCGGACGTGATTGTCGACAGCGACTCGATCGGCGGCGTCGACTGGATGGTGGCGAGCATCCCCGGCGGAGGACGCCCGCGCGTCGAGATCAGGCTTGTGGCCGACGGCATGGACACCGTGCTGGTGCTCGAGTCGACCGCCATCGCGCCTGTGCGCATCGACAGCGACCGCCCTGCTCCGCCAATGCGCGAGCCCATCGACCTCGAGGGGACCGGCCGATCAAGGGAGTTCTGGTGATGCGACGCGGATTCGCGCTCATCGAGGTGGTCATCGCAGGCATCGTGCTCGCGATCGGGCTCAGTGCGGTGGTGTCGGTCGCGGCACGCGCGCTTGCGGACCAGCAGCGGGGCGAGCATGCCGTTGCGGCTGCGGCGCTGCTCGATGGCCTGCTCGGGCAGGTGATTGTCGACGGGCCCATCGACTATCCGCGGATCAACGGCACGAGCGGCCGCTGCCCTGATCCGTGGGAGGACTTCGAGTACGAGATCCGGATCGAGGAGGCCAACCCTGGCGACGCATGCGATGTGCTCGCGATCGTGCGCGATCCCAACGGGCGCGAGTACCGGTGCGCCACACGCATCGCGCCGCGCATCGGCGACGAGCCGATGCCCGAGCGTGCGCCGCCCGAGCCTGTCGACCGCGAGGAGCGCTGGGCCGCCAAGAGGACTGGAGGCGGCGGTGCGCCGTAGCGACCGACCATCATCGCGGCGCGGATTCACGCTTGCCGAGCTCGTCGTGGCGGGCCTCATCGCGGCCATCGTCGTCGGCGCTGTCGGCGCGAGCCTGTCGCAGCTTGCGCGCTCACGGACGGTGTCGCGCGTGCGGCTCGACTCGCACCTGCGCACATCAATGGCGCTCGACAGGATCCGCCGCGAGGTGCAGGCCGCGATTCGCAGCGACGACCTCTTCGACTCGCGGCTGCTGATCATCGACGACACGGTGAGCGCGCCTGTGGGCGACCTCGACCGCGACGAGCTGCTGGTCTTCAACACGAAAGTGCGCCCCGTGCGCGAGCGCACCTACAGCGGCGACGGGCAGGAGTGGGAGACGCACCTTCGCGTCGAGGAGGACGACATCGGCTCGGCGCTGTGGATGCGCACGGACGCGGTGCCTGACGATGTGGACCGCGGAGGCGGCATGGCGGAGCCGATCATGTCCGGCATCATCGGGGTCAAGTTCGAGGCCTACGACGGCATGATCTGGCGCGACGAGTGGGACTCTGACATCGACGGCATGCCGTGGGCGATTCGCGTCACGATCAGCGGCACGGGGCGGCCAGACGGGGAGGATCCCTTTGAGGATCCGCGTGACCTGCTGAGCCTCTCGACCGTGGTGCCGCTCGACCGCGTGCCTCCGCCATATGTGCCTGCGGATCCGTCGGCGCAGCCCGCCGGTACGGGCGCTGACGGTGGGCTCGCGGGCGGTGCGGGTGGGGGAGGCGGCGGAGGTGGAGCTGGCGGCGCGGGCGGCGGTGCCGACCAGGGCACCCTCGGTCCGCCGACGGGCGCACCCGGCGCAGGATCTGGTGCAGGGACAGGCGCAGGATTCACTGGTGGCCGTGGATTTGGCGCAGGCGGCGGCGGGGGCGCAGGCCGCGGC
>CAYPOZ010000003.1:7455-23628 GCA_964412415.1 uncultured Isosphaeraceae bacterium
CAACATGGGCGGCGGCGGCCAGCTCAGCGGATCGCGCGGTGGCGGAGGCCGGCCATGAGAGCGCGCCGAGGATCGGTGCTCGCGATCGTCATCTGGTCGATTGCGATCTGCGCGACCGTGGCGGCCACAGTGCAGGTGCTCGCCACGCGCCAGTCCGTGATGGGCATGGAGGCGCTCTCGCGCGTTCAGGCGCGCTGGGCAGCCCGTGCAGGCGTCGAGACGATGATCGCGATCATGGAGTACCACACCGAGAACCCTGACGCGACCGATGCGCTCGCGCTCATCAAGGATCTCGAGAACAACAGCGCAGGCGAGCTCGAGACGGGCACTTACGACATCCGCCACTACCTCGATGGCGTCGAGTGGGCCGGACCGCTTGATGAGCACGCGAAGATGAACATCAACCTGGTGTCGAAGGCAAACCTGATCAACATGCGCGAGATGACGCCGGACGTCGCGGACGCGATCGTGGACTGGCGCGACTCCGATGACGACTCTGGACTGCTCGGCGCAGAGTCGGCGTACTACCGCAACCGTGGAACGTCGTACCTGCCGCGCAACGCGAATCTCCGGTCGTTCGCCGAGCTCGAGCTGATCGCCGGCGTGTGGCCCGAGTACGCGCGCGGCGAGGACTGGAACCTCAACGGCAGGCTCGACCCCAACGAGATGGATGGCGACCTGAGCTGGCCCGATGACGATGGCGACACGAAGCTGGACCAGGGATGGTCGGGGATCCTTACGGCAGCGAGCCGCACATCCCCGCTCGCGCCATCGGGACTCCCGAAGATCTCGCTGAAGGTGGCGACGCCTGAGGAGGTGGCCGAGCGGTGCGGCATCTCCACCGGACAGGCCAGCAGCCTGGTCGCCTACTCGAAGCAGCCCAACGCGCGTCTGGAGAACCTACTCATCACGCCCCTTGCCACGCTCGCGCAGCAGAGTCAGGGCGCAGGCGGACAGCAGGGTTCCCAGCCCGGACGGACGGGCCGCTCGAGCGGCGGCCAGACCAGGATGGGCCCGGCGAACTCAGCAAGCGCAGCACTCTCGATGGAGCAGGTCGGCATCGTCCTCAACGAGTGCATGATCGACGAGTTCACCCGCCCTGCCCCCGGCAAGATCAACATCAACACGGTCTCGGGCGAGGTCCTGACCGAGATCTTCGACATGAACCCGAAGCTGGCGGCCTCGATCGTGTCCCGGCGCGATGCTCGGCCGGAGGGGATCACAAGCCTGTCCGAACTTCTGGAGATTCCGGGCATGACGCCGCAGATCCTGCAGCCAATTGCCCGATATCTGGATGTCCAGAGCTGGGTGTTCACCATCACGAGTCGAGGCCAGGCGAAAAGCCTTGGCACCGAGGCTGAAATGATCGTGACAGTGAATCGTTCCACCCTGCCCACGACGATCCAGGAGTATCGCGAACCGTGATTCGACGGAAGAAGTCAAGCACCCAAGAGAAGGTCCAGCGCAACCCCGCCGTGGTGGCTGTGCTGTCTTCCCATGGGGGCGAGGGGCTCTGGCGTGGTGCTGTGCTCGAGCGATCGCCTCAAGGGTGCCGACTGCTTGACGTCCGAGAACTTGTTGATTCTGGGAGTGCCAGCGCCACTTCATCGGCGATCGACGAGGGCACAGGCCGCGAGCGCATCGGCGCCTGGGTGGATCGGTGGATGGCCGGTTCGGTGCTCATGCTCCTGCCATCAGTCGCAGTGATTGCACGCACGCTGACCTTGCCGGCCGCGGCACCCGACCGACTGTCCATGGCCCTTCGGCTACAGGTGGAGAACGTGCTGCTTGGTGGCACCCCGAGACACCGCGCGGGCGCGGGCCTTCTGGCGGCGATCGACGGCCAGGAGGATCGACGCGCGCTGCTCGTGGAGTGGCCACAGTCCAGTGGGGCGCCCGCGACTCCAGGCGGCCTCCCAAAGGACCTCCCGGTGACGTATGCGCCTGGCATTGCTGCGCTTGCAGCGCTCAGCAGCGGTCGCGGACGGTCGCTCCTGGTCGATTTCGACCGGGAATCGGGATGCATCGGCATCGCCCTCCAGATGGGTGAAGCGGTCGCCTATCGCGTGGTCCGGGAAGACGGGTCAGACGAGGCTTCGTGGGCGGACGCGGCACGACGTGCCGTGGCGGAGACGCTGCTGCTTGCAGGCGTTGAGGATGCAGACGCGGCCCAGATGCTGGAATTGGTTCGGTCGAGGTTCCCCCGCGATGGAAGCGGACTGATCGCCCCAGGCGGTCCCGACGCGAGCGAGCTGAGCGCTATGGTGGCGGGGACTTCGGCGGATCCTGAGTGGTGGCACCAGTGGGGACTCCTCGTAGGCGCCGGAATCGCGTCCTCGGGCGAACTTGCGCCCACTGTGCGGCTTCTCGCGGTCGAGCCGCGCGCGATAGGTGGGCTGTTGGTGCGCGCCATTGAGCGTTGCAGCGAGCCCAAGGCAGCTGCGGCACTCATCGCAGCGGCCGTTGCAACGATCGCGCTCCTCCCCTTGGGGATTGCGGCACTGCGTATGGCAGTCCTCGACTGGAAACTTCCAGATCCTCAGGCGTACGAGCGACTCCTGCAGCGAGCCGATCAGCAGGCCGCGATGTACCGGGACTACCAGCGCTTTGCATGGCCGATGACGAAGCTGCTCGGAGACCTTGCATCCACCACACCCGAGGGCATCGAGCTCGAGTCGGTGTCGCTCGCATTCGGTTCGCCGATGACGGTGTCCGGCGCGGCCAAGCCCCAAGGTGCCCAGAGTGCGACAGATGCGATCCTGATGATGGAGCGCCAGATGCGCGAGTCGGGCATCTTCGACCGTGTCGTGAAGAACTGGGAGGCACCCAACGCAGCGGGCATCGTCAAGTTCACGATCACGGCATCGGTGGCTCAACCCGTGCAGGTACCGGACTATCCAGAGGTGCAAGATTTTGCCAAGCGCACCTTGCGCGACCGCAGGTACGGGACGGACTCGAGTTCCGTCGCGGCATCCTCATCGGGCGCGGCACCAGCAGCACCTCCACCGCCGCCCGCTGGAGCGCCAGTGGTCGCCATCAATCCTCCGGGCACGCCACCGAGGACCCCGGATGCCACACCTGCCGCACCGGGGACACCGGGCACAGATGCCGGCGGCTCCACGACCACCGCAAGCGCAACCGACACGCGCACGCGTCGTGGGTTCGGCAGCGCCGCGAACGATGCCGCGACCCGCGGATCGTCGAGACCTGCGGGTGCGGACGAGGCTGCATCAGTGCCGGATCCCCTGAGCGACCAGCAGATCGCGTCGATGTCGAAGGCCGAGGCGAACGAGGCGCTCGCGCGCGTGTCGCGGGCGCGGGCCCAGAAGAACCTCGACCCTGCGGTTGAGCAGCGGCTCAAGGACGAGTTCTACAAGCTCATCAACCACCAGAAGACGGCGAAGTAGCGCCCGCATGCCCACCACCCAGACAAGCTCAGTTGCGGCCCGCATCACGGCGTTGCCTACGCGCGTCCGGTGGATGCTCGCTGGCGTGGCTGCAGTGGCGCTGTACGTGTTCGTCGACGACTACTGCTGGTCAACCGCGCGCGACATGGACCGCCAGGCGGACCGGCTCCAGGCGCTGCTTGACCGCGGCGCGGCGATGCGCGCACCGATGTCGCGCGAAGTCGAGCGCGCCGTGCTCGCGTATGGCGTTGTCGAGCCGCCCGATTCGGAGGCACAGTCGTCGCAGGCGCTCGCCGCTGCGGTCAGCGAGGTCGTGAAGCGCCACAACATCCAGAACTACTCGTTCGAGGCGCGCAGCGGAGGCAAGCTGCCATCTGCTGCGCTCTCGAGCGTCGTCGGTCCGGGCCAGCGCGTCGAGCGCATCTTCGGAGAGCTCTCCTTCGATGTGGCCCCTGCCGATGTCGCGAAGATCCTCGAGGACCTCGAGAAGAGCCCCGCCATCGATGCGATCGCGCAGGTACGGATGAACTGGCGCGAGGAGAAGAAGAAGCTCGACGTGAAGCTGTCGGTTGAGGCGTGGGCGGTGGTGTCTCGCGACGCGCGGGGGCGCGGCACATGAGGGACCTCCGCGGCATTCTTCCGCCAGGCTTCAGGCCCAACACCGCGTTCATCGTGAGCGCCGCATGCATCGGCACCCTCGCGGTGACTGCGTTCGTGGCGCTTGTCGACCTGACGCCTGCGGCCATCGCCCCATCGGCGGACCCAAAGGACGTGCGCGCATTCGATGCGCAGCTGGCGCGGCACGAGGCGGCCATCGAGCTCGCGCGAGCGCGCTTCGACGGGCGGAGCCTGTTTGTGATGCCGGCGCCGCCGTACCGGCCGCCTCCACCACCAGCACCGCTGCCACCGGAACCGAAGCCTGAGCCGAAGCCCGTGGCGCCAACCGCACCGGCCGAGTACTCAGGTCCCAAGCCCATGGGCATGATCGGGACCACCGTGTACTTCGACGGCATCCCGGCCCTGGCTGCCGGCGAGGACCGCGACGGACTGAAGGTGCTGAGCGTGGAGCCGCCGAGCCACGTGCGAGTGTCGCACCGCGGCGGCACATATCTGGTGCCGGTGTGGGATCCCTCTGACCTGACCTCGCTCTCGAAGCGCGAGCCGGGCGCTACCTCGCCGATCAAGTCGGTGCGTCCGGTGGCTGACGGTGCTGGCGCACCCGCGGCGGGCGATGCGCCTGGCGAAGGGAGTGGCGCCAGCGATGGAAGCAAAGCTGGCGATGCAAGCAAGGCTGGCGATGCAAGCAAGGCTGGCGACGCAAGCAAAGCTGGCGACGCAAGCAAGGCTGGCGACGGAGGTCAGCCGCGCGATGGTCGCGCGGCTGACGCACCGACGCCAGCGCCGACACCGTCCCCAGCGCAGACACCGTCGCCGGCACCGACTCCGCCACCCGCGCCGACTCCGCCGGCGGCATCCGGTCCGGAGATCGATGTGCCGCGCCCGGAGATCCCGACCCCCATCTCGCAGGGTGACGTGGACGCGATGACACGTCGCGAGGCCCAGGCTGCGCTCGCCGCAGTCAGCCGCGCACGCGGCATCCGCGACCTCGACGAGGCCACCCGCACGAGGCTCCGCGACGAATTCGACATGCTGATCAAGCGTGTGCGTACCGCACCCGCTGACGAGGGACGCTGACATGACGCCGACACACCCCATCACCACCCCATCGCAGGTTGCTGGCGCGACCACCCTACTGCTCGCGCTTGCGCTGTGCGCACCGACCGATGCTCGGCTCGCCGCAGCGTCGCCCCTCCAGTCGGGACGACCGCAGCCGAACGCGCAGCCTGACGTGCCCCCGGTGGAGCCAGAACCTGCGCCAGCGAGCGAGCCTGCAGATCCTGCGGCCAACGCAGCCACAGATCCAGCGGCTGCCTCTCAGGCCACGGAGGCGACAGGTTCCGCGTCACCGCAGTCTGCGCCTCAGGCTCCCGCGAGCGGAGGCGCGCTCGAGCCTGCGCCCAAGCCGCTCCCGAACCCGGTCCTCATCGATGCGCCCGGACAGGGCTTCGGTGGGGTCACGCGAGAGTTCCGCACCGACCGTCGGCCGATCGACCCCAATGACCTCGTGCTCGTGAACTTCCGCGAGATCAAGGCCGAGGATCTCTTCACGTTCATCATGGAGTGCACGGGCAAGCCCGTGATCCCGAGGCTCGCGCAGATCCGGCAGACGGTGATCAGCGTGATCAGCGACAAGCCTGTGTCGAGGGCGAAGGCGCTCGAGCTCATCATGCAGGCGTTCAGGCTCAATGACATCGCGGTGGTCGAGACGGACGACCTCGTGATGATTGACATGATGGACAACGCCGCGAAGCTGCAGCCCGCACGCGTGCTTGGACCCGAGGTCGACGTGCTTCGCCTCGAGGAGAACGGCCAGGTCGTCATCAAGATCTTCAAGGTCGTCAACACACGTGCGTCGGGCATCTTCGACAGGCTGAGCGCATCGCTGCCCGCCTACGCCAAGATCGACGTCGATCCCAACTCGAACCAGATCATCCTTGAGGGCGACGTGGGCCTCGCAAAGCGGTGCGCGGAGATCATCGGGCAGCTTGACGTGCCGCCATACGTGGACACTCGCACCGACACGTTCCGCCTGCAGTACGCGGACGCGAGCGTGATCGCGGATGCCATCAACACAATCTTCACGGGCTCGCGCAGCAGCGCGGGCGGCGCTGGGCGGCCGCAGCAGCAGCGGCAGCGGCCTGGGCAGCAGGCTGCGCCTGGACAGCCCGGCGGCGGCGGCGGCGGCGAAGTTGCGGATCTCGTGGTCACGGTCCTGCCGGCGACCAACTCCATCACGGTGCGGTCGGACCAGGACACGCTCGTGCGCATCCGAGAGCTGATTTCGCGCAGCTGGGATATCCCGCCCACGCGTCACGGAAGCATCTTCAAGGCATATGACCTCCTGTACACCGACCCGATCAAGGTGCGCGGGCTGCTGCAGGAGCTGCTGCAGTCTGGTGGCGGTGGAGGCCGGACTGGCCGAGCAGGTGCGCCGCGCCTTGCGGGTGGCGCTGGCGGTGGCGGAGGTGGCGAGTCGAGTGCGGATGTCGCCGTGGCGAACATCTTCAAGATCGAGGCATATCCCGACTCGAACCGGCTCGTGGTTGTGACCAAGACGCCTGACAACTTCGAGTGGCTTGACGTGCTGGTCGCAGAGATCGACCAACCCCTGCAGGTCGGGCTGCCGCGCACAGTGCCTCTCAAGTACGCGAGCGCCATCGAGCTCGCCGAGATCATCAACGCGCTGCTGGCCCAGTCGGGCGCAGGCACGGGGATCACCGCGCCCGAGCAGGGACTGTCGGGCCTGAGCTTCGCGGCCTCCGGCACCCAGAGCCAGCAATCGAATGCGCTCACGGGAGCGACGACGGGCGGCGCTGCGGGCGGCGCCGTGGCACGGCAGACCATCGAGTTCCCGTGGCAGCAGGCCCGCGGTGGCGAGGAGGAGCAGAACGAGGTCAGCGCACTCGTGGGCAAGAGCCGCGTGGTGCCTAATGCGGGACAGAATTCGCTGCTCGTCCTCGCTGCACCGGAGATCCAGCAGGGCATCCTTGACGTGATCGAGGACCTCGACCGGCCCGGACGGCAGGTCATGATCAACGCGATCCTGGCGGAAGTGGAGCTCGGCGACAAGTTCGCGATGGGCATCCAGTGGGGCCAGTACGGTGCCATCAGCCCGACCGACCCAGCCAATGCTGTCGTGATTGGCGACCCGAATGCGCCAAACAGCCCGCTCAACTTCGGCGCGGGCAAGGACGGCCTCTTCGTGCCCCCCTTCACCACGCCCGGTGCATTCAACTTCGGCGTCGATGCAACGGTCATCCTGCAGGCGCTGCAGCAGGACACGTCAGTGCGAATCCTCCAGCAGCCGCGCGTCGCCACGACCGACAACAAGGAGGCGATCTTCTTCAACGGACAGGACGTGCCATTCCTTGCGAGCACGGGATTCGGCGCGAACACGGGCGGCGGGCAGGTGTCCGCCTTCGAGCAGATCTCCGTCGGCATCGGCCTCAACGTGCGACCGCGCATCACGAAGGAGAAGAACGTGGCGATGGACATCCAGGTGCTCTACTCGAACCTGGCATCCGGCGTCACCGTGAACCCGGGCAACAGCGGCAACCCCACGGTCACTCGCCGCCAGACCAACACGACGGTCACTATCAAGAATGGGCAGACCGTCGTGATCGCGGGCATCCGCCTCGAGACGCAGGACTTCAAGAAGCAGGGATTCCCGATCCTCGGCGACATCCCGATCCTCGATCTTGTCTTCGGCTACCAGCAGGACGTGAAGGTCGTGAAGGAGCTCGTGATCTTCATCACGCCCACAGTGATCGAGAACCCCGACGACAACGACACCAACTTCAACGTGCTCGAGCGCCAGCGGCTTGAGTCGCTGTCGAAGCCGCTCTCGCAGACGAGCAAGCAGCTCGTCGAGCAGGGACGCATCCTCGGCAAGGATGGCGTTGATCCGATCGCGCCGATCACGCCGAACATGGGTGCGGGCCGAGGGGCGGGCAGCGCGACAGGTGGCGAGGCCAGCGGCGCTGGCGCAGCGCCGACGGCGAACGATCCCGCCTCGAGCGCACCTGCCCCATCAGGGTCACCTGCTCCGTGAGCGCACGACTGGCGCTGGCTGCGCTTGCGGCGTGCGGACCGGTGTTCGCGTGCTCAACGACCGCACCGCCGCCAAGCGCGGTGGCAACCCGCGCACCGGAAGGGCAGTCGTCCGCGCGCGAGGTGACGGCCGGCGACACCCGGACCACGGCTGGCGAGATTCAGTACTCGTTCACCCGGCTCGGCCGCGTCCCGCACGATGGGTTCGCGCTTCCGGTACCTGACGCCGCGGGTTCGCACCTTGCCGTTCAGGAGCGGTCCACTGCCGACTGGCCGACGCTGCTTGCCTCGCTTGATGGAGGCGTTCCTGAGGCCGGCACTGTGGCGATCTACTCGATCGCCGACGGAGCCCTGTCGCGGAGTGCCACTGCGGGTCCAGACCTGCTGCTGGGCCGGATGAGCACACCTGGGTCCGCAGCGATGGGCGTCACGCATCCTGCCGGCGTACTGGTGGAGAGCCCGCGTCTGGATGGGTCTCGGTGGATCGGGGTGCTCCCATGGGACGCGCGCGGAGCGGCGGACCCTGCTGGTGCAGGAGCTGACGTGAGATGGATCGCGCGCAACGCGCTGGTCAACTCCTTCGCTGCAGCGGACAAGGATGGCGCTCTCGCGTGGAGCGTGCGGGAGCGGGGCGTGCCCTACTTCGGGCTCGCAGTGCTGGACGGCGCTGATGGACCCCGCGTGCTTCCTGCACCGGACGGCGCATCCCTTGTCGCACCGTTCTTCTCGTCAGATGGACGCCATCTCTACGTGCTTCGGCTCGGCGACGGGACGCTTTCGCTGCTGGCCTACCCGTGGCCCGCCCCGAAGGGCGCTGAGGCCTTCGCCGCATGGAAGCCTGTAGCCGATCTGCCCCTCTCGTGGCGCGCAGACGCGCGCACGGCCTACCAGTCGGTGGTGCCTCTGGGAGCGTCGGCGGCCACGTCGCGTGGCCACGCCATGTTCTTCCATCCGCGGTTTGGCCGGATCGCGGTGTGGGACCCGTCAGGCGGGGCAGTGTCTCTTGCATCCGCTGACTCGCTGGCTGCCACTGATCTGGGAACCGATGCGCTTGCCGTTGGCGGGCGGCGGCGACTTTCGGTGGAGCCCTACCCAACCGCCGGCGGCGCCATCGATGCGCGCGACGGTATCAGCGTGATCGAGTCGCCATGGGTTCCTCGGGGACCCGCCCTCCGCGACGGGGCAGGCGTGCTCGCCGTCAAGGCCGATGGACGCGAGATCGACTGTGCAGTGATCGAGCTGCGTGGACGCTAGTCCTCGTCGTCTTCCTCGTCCTCGTCGTCTTCCTCGTCGTCGTCCTCATCGTCGTCTTCGCTGTCGTCCTCGTCCTCATCATCCTCGTCGTCTTCCTCATCATCGTCGGACTCTGAGGATTCCTCTTCCTCTTCTTCTTCCTCCTCTTCCTCCTCTTCCTTTTCCTCTTCCTCGTCGAGGTCATCGAATTCGTCGAAGTCGTCCTCTTCGGCATCTTCCTGCGCGACGTCCCGGTCGAAGCCGCCTTCGCGATCCTCGTCGGCGTCGAATCCGTCCTCGTCGGCAAACTCCTCATCGTCGAAGTCGTCGCCCTCGTCATCGAAGTCGACCTGACCCTCATCCTCGTCGTCGTAGGCGGCGACTGGGGAGAGGGCGTTGGGGAGGGGCCACGTCATGGCCTCGGTCGGGTCCTGGAGAAGTCGGGTCATCATGGGAACGGCGAGAGCATGGCCGCAGAGCGCGAGAATGTCAACCTGAGGGAATTGGCACTGCATAGCTGGAGTCCTTGCCTGCGGGAACCACAATCCACCCCTCGACAGCAAGAGGCGTGCCAAAGGTCTGGGCTGGAACGTCAAATGACTCGGGGAGCCCGAGAATCTTGAGGCCGTCCGACCAGCCGAGAAGCTGCATCCGAAGGCGGGAGCGGACCCGCGATCCCATGCCCATGGCCGGATCGACGCGACCCGCTTGCTCGGTCACGACCAGCCCTGCACCGACCGGCACCGCGGCGTGAAGCGTCCGGCCCGGAATGGAGACGTTCGCTCCGAGCTGAGTGCCGTCGAGGCCGAAGAGGCCCACGCCCTGCTCGTCCCCTGCCACGATGACATCCCCGCTGCGGGCGAACTCCTGCCACTCTGCGGGCCTCGGACGGCGGCCGGTCAGCATTGCAAAGGCGGAAGGGTCGAGGCTGCCGTCGGGCCAACGAATCGCCTGCGGCGGACGCCCCTCGCCATAGAGCAGGAACGTGTCCCCCACCCCATCGATGCCGCCGCTGCGCATGCCACCGGGGTCGTCGCGGATCCAGGACACCCGTTCGTCCATCAGGTCCCACCGGCTTGTTCCCGCATCATGCCCGAGGGCGACCTGGCCCGGCGCCACGATGCGGACCCAGCGAACCCCGCCGATGTCGGGATCGGAAAGCGCTGCGACGGGCCGGCCTGTCGCGCGGTCGAGCGCAATCGCGCGCGCGGACCCGTCGCCTGCGGCGCTGACCCCGGCGATCACGATCACCGAGTCGTCCGCATCGGCATCGGCGATCTCGTCGACGATGCCCTTGGTCCGCCAGGTGGTCTCGCCGCGAGCGGAATCGATCGCGGCCATCGCGCCGTCGGCGCGCACAAGGACCACATCGGAGGGACCAGCGAAGACGCCGGGAAGCCGCAGCGACGTCTCGCGCCCGAAACGCGGCACCGCACCCGATGCCGGCACCTGTGCGGGCTCGTCGCCATCGAGGACCGCATCGACATCCGCAATGGACCAGCGCCGAGTGCCTGCATCGTCGATCATGCTGAGCGAGGAGCGGTCCGCATCAAGGATCTCCCAGAGCACGGTGCCGCCCGGAGCGTGCTGGACGACCGTCGGCGACTGGCCCTCGAGCGGGATCCGCCAGATGGGCTCCAGCGACTCGGCGGAGATGCACGCGAGGCTTCCGCGCTCCGTGAGCCAGAACCGGTCTGCGCGACGCGTGATGCGCGCACGGCTCGTCATCGGTGTCGGTTCGCCACGCAGCGCCCGCACTGCACGCTGCCCACGCGGGCTACCGACGCGCGGCTCCCCACGCACGAGCGACGCGGAGGGCATCTGTGCCCTCACCCGCGACGCAGTCTCGCCCTTGGACGAGGCGATTGGCACGTCCATGCCCGCAGTGACCGCACGGTCGACGATGCGCGCCGCAGTGTCGGGCAGAGCTTCCCTGCCGAGGACCGCAAGTGCACGGTCGAGCGTGGCCGAGAGGATCGCCGGATCGCCGAGCATGATCGCCTCATCCACCGCAAGCGATGCTGACGCCGCGGCACGCACCCGGTCGCCTGCGGCTGCGGCAGACTCGCACGCGTCGATCCAGGCCCCTACCGACTCCCGCGAGCAGGCCGTCCGCCGCGCATAGTCCGCGAGTGCAGCGACACCGGCACCGGCGGCAGGCGGCTCAACCCCCGCGGCGCGCGCCGCAGGTCCTGCACGCGCAGGGTCGAGCGCGGCGAGCCGCTCGCGTGCCGCGATGCCTGCACGCAGGAACACCGCGTCGTCGTTCAGCGGCTGCAGCCAGCTCCCGGAAAGTGCGCCCTCCGAGAGCACGCGCCTCCAGACCGCAACGGATGCGCCGAGCCGTCCCGCGCGCGAGAACCAGTCGCCTTGCATCAGCAGCGCCTGTGCGCGCCGGGATGGGTCGCTCTCGCGCGCAATGACGCGGTCGAAGAGCTCAGTCGACTCCCGTGGATCAAGCAACCCGCCGCTTGCCACATCGACCAGAAGTGCCCCGATCCGGTCGGCAAGCTCGCTGCGCTCCCCACCCGCAGGCGAATCGTCCCGTGCGAGCCACTCCGAGGCCATCCTCGATGCGGTCCGCGCGAGATCTGGCCTCGCTGAGGCGATCGCAAGCTCGAGGAGCCCGGCAACCGCCCTGGGATCTCCGCCCGCTGCGGCTTCCGCAAGGAACCGCTCGGTGCGCGCAGAGTCCACGAACATCGACAGCGCATCGTCGGTGGCGACCGAGCCGATGCCGTCGCGCAGCGAGGGATTCGACGGCATGCCGACATCCAGGACGGCGAGCTCCGACCCATCCGACACCGCACGCACGCTCACGCGCCCGCCTTCGGGAATCGCCACTGCGCCTCGCCCATCAGGGAGCACACCCACCTGCACCCGTCCTTCCACCCTGCCGGCCGTGCGAGCTTCACGGGACGATTCCGCAGAGTCGCTTGCCCACAGGGGCGCACGGAGGTTGTCCGACGCGAAGCACACGACCTGCTCACCGACTCCAAGGACATGCGCGCCATCAGCGCTCGCCAGCAGCCACCGTGTTCCACGCCATACGGTCCCGCTGCCGATCGGCACAAGCGACAGCTGCCGCCCGTCCGACGCATCAAGCACCTGCACGTGCTGCTGGTCGGGATCGATCAGCATGATCCGGTCGCCGCACACGGCAGGGCGCTGCATCTGCCATGGCTCGAGGTCCCACCGCGCATCGCGGATCGGGACCTGGTCGCGGCGCAGCCACATCACGCGACCGTCGATGCACGAGAGGCGTGCCGTGACGCCAGCGCCAGTGTGCACGACGAACGAGTCCTGGAGCGCGACGGGCGTCGCACACGGGCGAACTGCGGATGAGGTGACCCGAATGCCTGGCGTCGCGCCGAGGGGCGCGACCCAGCGGAGCGAGCCGTCAAGCAGGGAGAGGCCCGCAGCGAACGAGATCGTCTCCTGCCGCGGCGAGACGCGCCGGAGAAGCAGCGCGACGGTGTCCTCGATCACCGCGGGCGAACCGACGATGAAAGTGCCCTCGAGACCTGCGCGAGAGTGCCAGCGTGGCCGGAACTCCCACAGCCTCCGCCCGCTGTCGACCGACAGGCAGATGAGCCTGCCTCCGCCTTCGCGCTCGATGCCGCCATCGCGGTCTGCGCCGCTCGAGTGGCCGCTGACGGCGAGGACGCTGTCGCCGCAGACGACTGGCACGGTGAGGTCGCCGACCACTCCCTCGCGGGGAGTGCCCGGAGACATCATGAGGACGCTCCAGATCGGCTCCCGCGTGAACACCCCAAGCGCCTGGAGGCGATGGCCCTCGTTGACGATCACGAGGCCTCTCGCGAGCGCAGGCACGCTGACGAGGTACCTGCCTGTCTCTGTCGCCGCCGCAGGCAGCATCGGCGCACGCTGCCGGTCGTCGGTGCCCGACTGCATGCGGCGCCTGAGGGACTGCTCGAGCGTCTCCTGCCAGAGTCGGATCGGCGCGCTCGCCACATCGCCAAATGGCTGCGGCGAGAGCGGGTCATTGACGTCCGCGGGGAGCGCGGGCGGCTGCGAGGCGAGAAGGGCGCGCAGGGCGCCAGACTCGTCGACCGACTCGGCGTCGAGGCCAGCGACGGCCGCGTCCGCGCGCGTGCGTGCGCCGGAGCCCCACGCGGCAATCGCCTCAATCCTGCGCGCGCGCCGCTGGCGGTCTCCACTGAGGTCAGGATGCGCCACCATCGCATCCACAAGCGCGAGCGCCTTCCGGAATCGTGCGTGCACGAGCTCGCGGTCGGCGAGCGCGAGCTGCGCGTCGAGCCCGCCGGGCGTGAGGAGACGCTGCCCGGCGGCTCCGGCCGCGTCGCCGTCGCCGTACTGCCTGAGCGCATCGGCAGACTCGAGCGCCCTCCATCTCCGCAGCACCTCCGGATGTGCGCGCAGCATGCGCTCGGCGACGGAGCGTGCATCCACGAACCGGTCCGGGTCATCCGGCAGCGGCACGAGCTTGCTGCCAAAGTCCGCGAGGACCTGCCTGATGAGGCGTGCGGACTCGGCTGGATTCGCGGCCGCCTGGTCGGAGGCCTGCGCAAGCAGCTGCGTCGCCGTGGGCGAGTCATCCACGGCCACCGTGGCACGCTCCTGCGCACGGGCGGCAACGCCCATCGCGCACGTGGCGGCGAACAGCGCAACCGCTCCCAGGTGCCATGCTGCCCGCTGTGTGCGCACGCACCGATCCTACGGCGCGCGCGCGCAGAAACCGTATAGAGTGCGCCGCATGCGCGGCAGATGTGCGGAACCAGCTCGTCCTTGGCGCTGCGGTCTCGGGATCGCAGCGATCGCGGCGTGCCTGCAGGCGGTTGCCGGATGCGCTGGCGACCCGCGGGTCACGGTCACCGGAGTGGACCGCGTCGTGAAGGGACCGACGTCAGACGAGTATGCAGTGAGAGTCCGGCTCGAGAACCCAACTGGCGATCCGCTGGTGCTTGACCGCTGGAACTACTCGCTGGAGACCGATACGGGCCGCTACAGCGGCGAGTGGGTGGCGTCGCGCACGTTGCCGCCGGGCACCGACACCGAGGTGGCGATCCCTGCGGTGCTCCAGCACGACGGGACTGCCGCGGCAACGCGGTGGCGAGTGAACGGGTCTGTCCGCTACCTGCTCCCGGGACGCCTCGCAGAGACGCTCTTCGACATGGGCCTGAGCCGGCCGGAGGCGATGTTCTCCGGCGAGGGGCAAGTTGCCGTGCGCGAAGGCGCCACCGTGCCCACTGCGGCGCCCCTGCCCGGCACAGAGACCATCCCGGCCCAGCCGAACCCCTGACGCAAACGCGCACGGCGTCAGCGCGCGAGAGTCTCGTCCATCAGTCGCTGGTGGAGCCCGAGCAGGCGCGCATCGCCCTCTGGCACGCCATCGCCGCTCACCTGGACGTAGGACCCGTCGGGCTGCATCTGCCACGCGAGACGCGCATCGTCGAGGCACGCCTGCAGCAGCGACCAGAGGCGCCTTCGGTGCGCGGGGTGCTGGATCGGCGTCGCAGCCTCGACACGCGTCTGGAGGTTCCGGTACATCCAGTCTGCGCTGCCGATGAGGAAGTCGCCCTCCTCAGGGTCCTCCTTGCCGCCCGAGAACCAGAAGACGCGGCTGTGCTCGAGGAACCGGCCCACGATCGATCGCACGCGGATGTTCTCGCTCAGGCCAGGCACGCCCGGGCGGATGCAGCAGAAGCCGCGCACGATGAGGTCGACCTGCACGCCAGCCTGGCTCGCCGCATAGAGGGCATCCATCACGGCCCTGTCCTCGACCTGGTTCATCTTCGCGATCACGCGGCCGTGGCCGCCGGACTTGGAGATGGCCATCTCGCGCTCGATGAGCTCGATGAACCGGCGCTTCATCGTGACGGGAGCGACAAGCAGCCTGTGGTACTCGCGCTGCAGCGAGCGGCCCGTCATGTAGTTGAAGAGACCGACGAGATCCTCGGTGATGAGCGGATCGCACGTGAGCAGCCCGAAGTCCTCGTACACGCGCGCGGTGCGGGAGTTGTAGTTGCCGGTGCCGATGTGGCCGTAGCAGCGGATGCCGCCCGCCTCCTGCCGCACCACGAGGGCTGTCTTGGTGTGCGTCTTGAGGCCGATGACGCCGTAGGTCACGTGCACGCCGGCGTTCTCGAGCTTGCGCGCCCACTCGATGTTGCGAGCCTCATCGAAGCGTGCGCGCAGCTCGACGAGCACAGCGACCTGCTTGCCGCTCTCTGCGGCGCGGATGAGGCTTGCGATGAAGGGGCTGTCGCCACTGGTGCGGTAGAGCGACTGCTTGATGCAGAGCACCTTCGGGTCCAGCGCCGCCTGCGTGACGAACCTCTCGACTGTCGCGTCGAACGACTCGTAGGGATGGTGCACAAGGATGTCGCCTGCGCGGATCGCCGCGAAGATGTCCGCATCCTCCTCGAGGCCGCGTGGCGCGAGGGGCATCCAGCGCGGGTACTTGAGGTCGGCCACGTCGACGTCGCACACGGGCGCAAGGCATCCGTAGTCGATCAGGCCATGCGTCTCGTAGACGTCCTCCGGTCCGACATTGAGCTCCTCCATCAGGAAGCGCAGCAGGCGCGGGTTGGCGCCATGGCCGACCTCCAGCCGGACCACATCCGCAAACCGCCGTTCCTTGAGCTTCTGCTCGACGGCCTCGAGGATCGTCTCCGCGTCATCCTGCTCGGGCTCTATCTCCGCGTCGCGCGTGACGCGGAAGAGCACAACCTGCAGGATCTCCATGCCCGGAAAGAGCTCGGACAGGTTGTGCTCGATGATCTCCTGCACCGAGATGAAGCGGCGGCCGCAGCGGAACTCGTACATGCGTCCCGGCACGTCGGGCACCTTCACGCGAGCGAACAGCGTCTCCGTCTCG
>CAYPOZ010000003.1:23714-35905 GCA_964412415.1 uncultured Isosphaeraceae bacterium
CCGGCAGGATGCTGTCTCGGAAGCAGTCCGCCTGGACCTGGTCGAGGCCCCGCACGCGCTCGCGCACGGCGTGCAGCAGCTCGGCAGGCGACATCGACTCGGGGATGGGCCCGAAGCGGCCAGCCTCCACGGCATGGCGGATGCGCCCGACGCGCTTCATGAAGAACTCGTCGAGGTTCGCGCTGAAGATCGTGAGGAACCGCAGGCGCTCGAGCAGCGGCGTGCGCGGGTCGGTCGCCATCGCGAGCACGCGCCTGTTGAACTCGAGCCATGAGAGGTCGCGGTTGAGGAAGCGGGACGGGTCGCCCCAGTCGGTAACCGTGCCCGAAGCGCCGGAAGACCCGCTGGCGGACGAGTCAGTTCTGCTTCCGATCGCATCGGCTGTCGACCGGATGGGCATGTCGGAGAGGAAGTCCTCCGGGGCGTGGTGGGCACGGTGGGGCGCGCCTGCATGGTCCCTCTTGCGTCGGCTCATCGAGATGCTCCTGCAGGCGTGAAGCGCGCGGCGCAACCTGGTGCCTCAGTCACGCGCACCGATGCCACGCGCACGCCCTCGGGCATCTGAGGCGCCAGCGTGTCCGCGATGAACTTTGCGACGTGCTCGGCGGTGGGATTGGTCCGGTCGAAGGGCGGCGTCTCGTTGAGGTGGCGCGAGTCCATAGGGCGGACGATCGCGTCAAGCTGGCGCTCGATCTCGTGGAAGTCGCAGAGGAGGCCATCCTCGTCGAGGCGATCGCCGCCGACGGTCACCGTCACCTCCCAGTCATGGCCGTGGACCGGCTCTCGGACACCGCGCATCAAGATCGCATGCGCTGCGGAAAAGCGCCTGCGGATCTCAAGCTCGTACATGGCGGGAGTATAGCCCCCGCACATATAACCCCACGCATGGCAGCGCAGTCCACAGAAGCGCCCCTCATGCTGTCGGTCTCCGGAGCCAGGGGCATCGCAGGCGTCACCATGACCGCAGAGACCGCGGCCCGCTTCGGCGCCGCTGTCGCAACCGAGCTTCGCGCGAGCATGGCCGCGGATGCGCGGCCGACTGTCGTCGTCGGTCGCGACGGTCGCGCGTCGGGCGAGTGGCTGGCGCCAGCCGCAATCGCAGGCCTGCGCGCATGCGGCTGCGACGTGGCGGACATCGGCATCTGCGCGACGCCAACAGTCGCCGTGATGATCGACGCGCTGCGTGCGCATGGCGGGCTCATGTGCACCGCGAGCCACAACCCCATCGAGTGGAACGGCCTCAAGGCACTTGACCGCGACGGACTCGCGCCTCCACCCGAGGCCGCCGTCCGCATCATCGCACGCTTCAGGTCGGGTGAGCTTGCGTGGGAACGCGGGCACTCGCGAGGAGGTGCGCTCTCCGAGGTGTCCGGCGCGGACAGGACGCATGTGGACCGCGTGCTGTCGCAGGTGGACGTGCCGGCGATCGTCCGCGCGCGCATCGCCGTCACGCTCGACAGCGTGAATGGCGGTGGCGCCGCATCGGGACGGATGCTCCTCGAGGCCCTCGGCTGCGACCTTGTGCACCTCAACGGCGAGCGCACCGGGACGTTCGCGCACACGCCCGAGCCGACGGAGCGCAACCTGCAGTCCCTTGCCGCCGCCGTGCGTGAGCGCGCGGAACGCATGGGCAGATCGCCGCAGCCGCTTGTCGGGTTTGCGCAGGATCCCGATGCGGACCGTCTCGCCATCATCGACGAGCGCGGCCGCTACATCGGCGAGGAGTGCACGCTTGTGCTGTGCGTGCGCCGCATTCTTGCGCGGAGCGGGCCCGTGGCGCTCGCCACGAACCTCTCGACGAGCCGCATGATCGATGACATCGCGGCACGTGTCCCCGGGGCGCGCGTGACGCGCTCGGCGGTGGGCGAGGCAAATGTGGTGGCGGCGATGCGCGCCACAGGGGCGGTGATCGGTGGCGAGGGCAACGGCGGCGTGATCTGGCCGCCCATCTGCCTTGTGCGTGACTCGCTGTCGGCGATGGCGCTCGTGCTCGAGCTGGTGGCTGCCGAGGGCAGGCCGCTCTCTGCGCTCGTCGCAGAGCTCCCGCAGTATGCGATGGTCAAGCGCACGCTCGACCTGAGTGCGGTGGGTGGCATCGCTGCGGTCCCCGGGCTGCTGGCGAGGGTGGCCCAGGCGCACGCATCCGCAGCGGGTGCGTCAGTCAGCTCCATCGACGGCGTCCGCATCGATGTGCCCGAGGGATGGGTGCACTTCCGCGCGTCGAACACGGAGCCAATCGTGCGGATCATCGCCGAGGGACGCACGCCCGACGATGCGCTGCGGCTCGCGCGCGGATGCGCGGCATCCGCCGGGCTCACGTTGCCGGATTGACGGCGGGTGGCCTGCTCTCCCTGAGCTGCTGCGCGTACGGCTTCACCGAGCAGTCGATGTCGAGCACGAAGAAGCCGCCCCCCCGGTGGGCGAGCACCTGAGGCCACATGAACTGGCGGTCGGTGTCGGGAATCGAGGTGGTGGCGACATCGGGCGTGGGCACCCAGATGAGCTGGCCCTCGTCCATGTCCGTGGCGCCAAGCTCGGAGTGGCTGACGGGCCGGGTGCACTCGAAGAGGAAGAGGAGCCAGTGGTGCTGCCCCGCGTAGGCGCGCTCCGCAACCATGCCGAAGAGCCTCATCTCGCCGGGCTTCAGCGCGACTCCGGTCTCCTCATGCACCTCGCGCAGCGCGCACTCGTGCGGCGACTCGCCGTACGACACCTCGACCTTGCCTCCCACCGGCGAGTGCATGCCGGCGTTCGGCTGCTTGCGCCGGTGCAGCAGCAGGAGCCGATCCTGCGCATCCCAGATGTAGCACAGCACTGCTACGCGGTACGGGAGCGCCGCGGTCTCGTACCTGGGATGGTCGAGGTCGGACATGGCGTTCAGGCAACCGCTGCGGCGGCGCGCTGAGGCGCCGCCGGCGCGTCGAGCGCTGGCTTCGCGTGCGACAGCAGCGCCCGGACCTGCGCGCGCGTGTGCTCCGATGCGCGCAACATCGGGAGACGCACGGCGCCGCTGTCGAGGCCCATCAGCTCCATGGCGCACTTGACGGGCACAGGATTGGTGTCGATCGAGAGCAGTCCGCGCGCAAGCGGGTAGAGGCTCTCGTGGACCTGGCGCGCGGCTGCGAGGTCGTTCGCCGCGAGCGCACTGCACATCGCGCTCACGCGCGCCGGTGCGATGTTGGAGATGACGCTCACGACGCCGACAGCGCCGACGGCCGCGAAGCCAATGGTGAGGCTGTCGTCGCCCGAGAGGATCGGAAGCGCGCACCGGCGCCTGATCTCGCTTGCCGAGTCGAGCGACCCTGTGGCCTCCTTGATGGCGACGACGTTCGGATGCGCGCTGAGGCGCTCGACGGTCTCAGGCAGGATCGCGACGCCGCACCGGCCGGGAATCGAGTAGAGGACGATCGGCAGGTCGCACGAGTCGGCCACCGTCATGAAGTGACGGTAGATGCCCTCCTGCGAGGGCTTGTTGTAGTACGGCGCGACATGCAGCGCCGCATCGGCGCCGAGTCCCGCGACGGTCCTGTGCATGCGCACCGCATGCGCGGTGCTGTTGGATCCCGCACCGGCGATGACCTGCACTCCACGAGGGCGCGCCGCCGCAACCGTGCGCTCGACAACGTCCGCGTGCTCGTGCTCCTCTAGCGTCGGCGCCTCGCCCGTGGTGCCGCAGGGCACCACACTTGCCACTCCCCCGTCGCACTGCCTGGTGACCTGCGACTCGAGCCTGGCGACATCGACCGAGGAACCGTCATCCGTGAAAGGCGTGATGATGGCGGTGTGGGCGCCGACGACGCGGATCCGTGCGTGCATCCGGCAGATCCTACATGGGGGCAGGTCGTGCCGATCGCCCGGTCAGTCGTGCAGGGCAGCCATCGCGCCGCGCATCTGCGCCACCGCCTGCCGCATTCCGGCAATCAGCGCACGGCTGACGATCGCATGTCCGATGTGCAGCTCGTGAAGGGAGGGAAGGGCGGCGATGTGCGACACGTTCTCGTAGTGAAGCGCATGGCCCGCGTTGAAGCTCATGCCTGCGGCGACGATCGCGTAGCCCGCCGCGCGGACGCGCGCGAGCTCGGCCTGCGCACGGGCACCCAGCCCACGCTCCACGTGCACAGCGTGCGCGTATGGACCCGTGTGGACCTCGCTGATGCGCGCGCCTGCGCGGGCCGCCGCCTCGACCTGTCGCAGCTCGGCATCGATGAAGATGCTGCACGGGATGCCGGCGTCGGCGAGCGCGGCGACCGCATCGCGCACCCGCGGCTCGTTGGCGACGACATCGAGCCCGCCCTCGGTGGTGACCTCAAGCCGTCCCTCAGGCACAAGCATTGCCGTCGCGGGCCGGATCCTCCGGGCGATCGACACCATCTCGTCGGTGACGGCCATCTCGAGGTGGAGCGGCACGTTCACGGTGCCGCGCAGGCGATCCACATCCGAATCCTGGATATGGCGACGGTCCTCGCGCAGGTGCACGGTGATTCCATCCGCGCCGCCCTTCTGCGCCTCCAGCGCGGCCTCGAGCGGATCGGGCTCCCACGTGCGCCTGGCCTGCCTGACGGTGGCCACATGATCGATGTTCACGCTGAGCCGCGGCACGGGGCTATCCTAGGTGGCTTCATGTCCGACTTCGCACGCCAGCTCGAGCAGCTCGAGGCAGACCTAGTGGCGCAGGGCGGCCGGGTCCTCGATCTCCTGACGCGTGCCGTCGAGGCGTACTTCGACCATGACCAGGCCAAGGCGACGGCCGTGGTGGCCGACGATGACCTCGTGGACCAGGTCGATGTCGAGATCGAGCGCACGTCGATCCCTCTGCTTGGCCTCGGGGAGCGGAGCGAGCACGGCATCCGCTCGGTGCTGACGGTGGTGAAGGTGAACAACGAACTCGAACGCATCGCCGACTGCGGCGTGAACGTCGCCGAGCAGGTGATCGGTCACGAGCGAACCTCGGAGAGGATCCCGCCGACCTTCCGGGTCATGGCCAACAGCGTGCTCGGGATGCTGCGCGACGCGATCAAGGCTCTCGCGACGCGCGATCCTGCGCTTGCGCGGCAGGTGCTGCTCTTCGACGACACCGTAGACCGGTTCCGCAACGAGCTGCTGCTCAATGCGCAGGAGCAGGTGGCGCTTGGCACCTTCGGGGTGCAGTTCGCGTTCCGGCTCTCGGGAGTCACGCGGAGCCTCGAGCGCGTCGCCGACCATGCGACCAACATCTGCGAGCAGGTGATCTACCTGCGCACCGGCAAGATCGTTCGGCACCGCCCCGAAGGGTGGTCGGAGCCCACAGAGCCATCGGAATGAGCGGACCGGGGCACAGCGGACCGGACAGCGGCGGTCGGGGCAGCCACGGGTCGCGGCGCGCTGCGGCACTCGAGCGGCTGCGGCCGGTCGGCCAGGATCATGTGCTCGCGTTCTGGGACACGCTTGATGCTGCGGCGCGGGAGTTGCTGCTCGCGCAAGTCGAGTCGATTCCGCTGGACGTGGTGGACCGAGAGGCGCGCGCCATCCGCGCAGGCGGCGCATCGGCCGAGTCCGTGCCAGCGGACCTTGAGCCTGCGCCCGTGCTTCGTCGCAGCGACATCGACTCCGCGCACTGGTCCGAGGTCGGTGCGCATGTGATCCGCGAGGGCCGTGTGGCGTGCTTCACGGTCGCGGGCGGACAGGGCACGAGGCTCGGGTGGGACGGACCCAAGGGCATCTTCCCTGCGACGCCGCTGAGCGCGAAGCCGCTCTTCCAGGTCTTCGCCGAGGGCATCGCGGCCGCGCGTGCGCGACATGGCGCCATGGTGCGCTGGTACATCATGACGAGCCCGCTCAATGATGCGCAGACCCGCGAGTTCCTCGAGGCGCACTCGTGGTTCGGTCTTGGGGCCGGCACGGTGACGCTCATCCCGCAGGGCACGCTTCCGTCGCTGTCGCGCGACGGCCGCATGCTGCTTGCATCCACATCGGCCATCGCCATGAACCCCGACGGGCACGGCGGCGCGGTGCGCGCGCTGCGCGACAGCGGCGCGCTCGCGCAGATGCGCCGGGAGGGCATCGACACGCTGAGCATGTTCCAGGTCGACAATCCGCTCGTGCGCGTGGTGGACCCGCTCTTCATCGGGCTGCACGCGGAGCATCCTGAGAGCTCTGCAGAGGCCTCGAGCAAGGTGGTGCGCAAGCGCAATGCCGCGGAGAAGGTGGGCGTCTTCTGCGCCAGCGGCCGCCGAACGATGGTCGTCGAGTACAGCGACCTTCCTGCGGGCCTCGCGTCGAGCGTCGGCCCTGACGGCTCGCTCCGCTTCAGTGCAGGGTCGATCGCGATCCACGCCTTCGGGGTCCCCTTCCTCGAGCGCATCGCAGAGGGCGCGGGCGCGCTTCCGCTGCACCATGCTGCGAAGAAGGTGCCGCACGTGAGCATCCCGGACGGGCAGATGGTCGAGCCTTCGTCGCCAAACGCGGTGAAGCTCGAGACGTTCATCTTCGATGCGGTGCCTCTGGCGAGCAGGGCGCTCGTGCTCGAGACGGACCGTGCCGAGGAGTTCGCGCCGATCAAGAATGCGGAGGGCGAGGACTCGCCGGCGTCGAGCCGCGTGGCGCAGCTCGATCGCGCGGCGCGCTGGCTCGAGTCGCGCGGCACGCGGGTGGCGCGCGACGCGTCAGGTGCGCTGCGCTGCGAGATCGAGATCTCGCCGCTGACCGCATGCGATGCGGGGGAACTTCCTGCCGGGCTGATCCCGCGCGAAGTCAGCGAGGGCCAGAAGGCCCTGATGTAGGGGCGGCATCCGCCACATCACGGACACGCGCGAAGATGCCGCCGCGGAAGTCATCGAGCTTGAGCTCGGCGACGAGGTTCACGGTCATCCCTGGGGAAAGGCGCCCCATCTGCGCGGCCTGTCGCCACCACACGCACCGGAGCTCGCGGCGCTCCGTTCCATCCACGCTCGCGACGAACTCCGCATGGTCGCGCTCCTTGCCGAACGCTCGGGGACGCCCAACCACGCGCACCCGCGGCACGAGCACTGTCGGCTCGGGCCAGCCCGGCCCGAAGGGACCCATGGTCGCGACGGACCGCACGGCGCGCTCGTCAAGATCCGCCACGCCAGCGGTGCAGTCGATCGTGCGCGGCCTCGGTTGCGCTGCATTGAGGAGCGGTGCCGCATGGTCGGAGAGCGCATCGCGGAATGCCCCGAGTGACGTCACGTTGAGCGAGACGCCGGCTGCGGCGGCGTGCCCACCCCAGCGCAGGAGGTGCGGTGCGCACGCATTCAGGCCCTCGAGGATCGAGTAGCCCTCGACACTCCGTGCGGACCCATGGCAGACGCCGTCCTCGATCGAGAGCAGCACGCTTGGCAGCCCGGTGCGCTCGACCACACGCGCGCTGGCGATGCCCACGATCCCCCGCGGCCACGCCGCATCGGCGAGCACCACCGCGCCCCGTGATGCGCCAATGCCATCATGCTCGAGACGCGCGATCGCCTGCTCGTGGACCATGCGCTCGAGCGCCTTGCGGCGCTCGTTCATCGCGACGAAGGACGACGCGAGCGACGTGGCCCGCGCGAGCGCCTCCGGCGACGGATCGCCGAATGCGCGGAATGCGCTGCCCTGCTCGGCCGGCATCGACAGCAGCTCGACTGCAGCGTTCGCATCGCCTATGCGACCGCTCGCGTTGAGCACCGGTCCGAGCGAGAACTGGATCCGCTCGACGTCGACATCGGTGCCGGGCCGGATGCCGCATGCCCGCGCGAGCGCGCACAGGCCTGGGATCCCGCTGCGGTCGAGTCGCGCGAGCCCGGCGCGCACCAGTGCACGGTTCGCGCCCTGCAGCGGCATCACGTCGGTGATCGTGCCAAGCGCGGCCAGGGGAAGCGTCTCGAGCAGCGCCTCGCGGAGCGCGGGCTGCACACGCTCGCTTGCGCTCCAGCTGCGCGCGAAGGCCCACGCCACGATCCACGCGACGAGCGCGCCGCAGGAGTGCCATGCTGCATCCCCGACAGGCGCGGGGCCCCCGCGCGTGAGCGCCGGGTGAACGATGGCATCGGCGTCAGGCAGCGCAACCGAGCCGTCAGTGCTGCGCGCGAACGAATGGTGATCCGTGATGACCAGGCGCATCCCGAGCTCACGTGCGCGCCGCGCCTCCGCGATCGCCGTGATCCCGCAGTCGACCGTGACGACCGTGGTGGCGCCTTGGCGCGCAAACTGCTCAAGCGCTGCGATCGAAAGCCCGTACCCCTCCGCCATTCGGAGGGGCACATGCGCAATCGGGGCGCTGTCAGGGCGGGCCACGCGGAGGACATGCACCAGGATCGACGCGGCGCAGATGCCGTCGGCGTCGTAGTCGCCGTGGATCGCGATGCGCTCGCCTTCGCGCAGGCCCCGCGCGAGAAGATCGCCCGCGGCAACCGCACCGGCTACGGACTCGGGCGCCCGCAATTCGCTCGGCCAGCCCGAGCCGGTCGCGCTCCCCCTCGCCCACCGCCGGAGCGGACCAGGCATGAAGCCATCCCTGCATGCCGGGAGGCTATCTCCCAGGTTGCCCATGCTGCAGGCGCTCGGGCATACTGCGCGCGGCGGCCTTCCGACGTCCACCCTGGAGCGAACCCCAACATGCCTCACCGATACAAGACTGTCCTTCTCTTCGGCGCGCCAGGGGCAGGCAAGGGCACGCAAGGCAAGATCCTCGGCAAGATCCCAGGGTTCTTCCACCTCGCGTGCGGTGACGTCTTCCGATCGCTCGACATGACGAGCGAGCTCGGCAAGAGCTTCCTGCAGTTCTCGTCACGCGGCGAGCTCGTGCCTGACGAGCTCACCATCGAGATGTGGAGCCAGAACATGCATGCGCAGACCGTCCTAAGCCTGTACAAGCCGAAGGAGGACTTGCTTGTGCTTGACGGCATCCCGCGCAATGTCGCGCAGGCGCAGGTCCTCGAGCGCTACATCAACGTGCTCAAGGTGATCCATCTCGTCTGCCCCGACGAGGACGCGATGGTGCACCGCATGCGGCGCCGTGCGCTGAAGGAGAACCGCATCGACGACGCCGACGAGAAGGTGATCCGCCGGCGCTTCGAGGTCTACCGGCGCGAGACGCAGCCTGTGCTCGACCACTACCCCAAGGCCCTCATCACCGAGGTCAGCGCGATCGGCTCCCCAGCCGCGGTCCTGCAGCATGTGCTTGAGGTCGTGGTGCCGGTGCAGGACAGCCACTTCCGCAATCCCCTGTAGCCGGCGACTGCCGGCACATGCCGGCAGCGGCGTGCCGCCTGGCTACCGCACTGCGGGAGCGGCCCTCGGCTGCGATCCTGACCCTTCCTCCACGGGGATGCTCACCTCGCGCTCCGGGAAGCGCGTCCGTATCTCGCGCACGACAGACTCGCGCCAGTCCGCAGCGCCCGCGGAAGGGAGCCTCGCCTCGAATCGCTCGAGCTCAGCGGCGTCCGCGAGCTCCACCTCGACATCGATGCGGTCCTCGATGCTCGCACCATCGTCACCGACCTGGATCCGGCCACGCTCGTCGCGCCGTGCGCGCGCCACTGTGAGCATGACGGTGTCGCCCGGCGAGCGCGACTGGATCATGGCCACAAGCTGGTCGCTGGCCTCGACGGCGATGTCGCCGATGCGCTCGATGCGGTCGCCCGACCGGAGCACGCGCTCCGCAGGCATTCCCGGCAGGAGCATGCTGATCTCCACGCCGGGCCGCACGCGGTCCATGGATGACTGCATCCGGATCCCGAGAGCGCCACGAGGCAGCGCGAGCGCCCGCGTGCATGCCGCCGACACAAGGCGTGCGTGCTGCTCCGGCGAGAGCCTGCTGCGCACAAGCGCAGCGATGAGCTCCTCGAGCGCGAACGTGCCTGCATCCAGCTCAGCGCTCGCGCGCTGGCGCACATCGAACTTCGGGTCGTCCAGCCGAGCGATGCACTCGAGCAGCGGCTGCGGAAGCGCGACACGCTCGACCGAGGACGGATCCCACATGCGGCGCACACGCTCCACGATCATGGGGGTGGCGCGCTGGCGGCCGATGTCCGCAGGGAACTGCTGCAGCGCGCCCGGGTCCTGGACAAGGCGTGCACGGTTGGGCAGGTCAGGCAGTTGCTGCGGCGTCGCCCGCGCCCCTGCCGGCACGGCAATCGCCGCAAGCGCACCCGCGGCCAGTGCGGCGCGGCACAGGGCGCTGCTCGCCGCGGACGCGCCCGTGCGGCGCCGCGTCGCGCGCACGGAGGCGGCCTGCTGCTGGCTCATGCGGACTCCATGCATCGCTGGCACAGCGTAGCCAGCGCGTCGCGCCGATCCCAGATGGCTGCAGTCTTGCGGTTCACGTGCCGAAGGAACGCGCCTCCCTCGATCGGGCCGAACATGCCGGTGCGCGCGATGCGCGGCACACTCTCGGCGATCGATGCCTCGACCATCAGCGCGGGCATCGCGGCCGCGTCGCGCTCGCCGAGCCTGAGCGACGGCGTGACCGCATAGCCACGCAGGAATGCCTCGAGCCGCGGCATCTGCATGGCCGCAGGCCAGGTGTCCTCGGGCCCGTCGCCTAGGGGCTCGAGCGCGAACTGCATCGCGGCGTTGGCCACGTCAAGAAGGCGGTGCCCGAGCCGTGCGGAGTCGAGGTCTAGCACGGCCGAGGGGAATCCCGCGTGGTAGAGGACGTTGCCTGGATGGAAGTCGCCGTGAAGCACATGCGCCGACGCAGCCGCTCCTGGAATGGCAACGTGACTGTCCACGACCGATGTTGTCGCCGCGAGCCGCTCGCGCAGCTGCCCAAGCGTGGTGGCCAGCGCATCGCCGCGCTCGGTCAGCGCACCGTCCCGCGATCGCACCCTGTCCCATGCCGACGCGACTGCGGGCGAGCGGTGATAGAGGCCATCAGGCGTTGCGGTCGGGGGCGCCCAGCCCTCGAGCGTGCGGTGCCACCGCGCGAGCAGCTGGCCGGCCTCGAGCGCGCCACCGAGGGAACGGTCGAAGGGCTGGCCGTCGATGAACTCGAAGAGCTCGTAGACGATGGTGCCGCGCTCGAGCCATGTCGCGCCCGTGGCGCGCACATGAACAAGCCGCGGCACAGGGAACCGCAGGCGCGCAAGCTCGGCGTGCACGGCATGGCAGAAGTTCACCCGGTCCGCGCCGGCGCCCGCGAGATCGCGGCGCTTGAGCAGGTATCGCGACCCGTCCACGCACTCGACGAGCGCCTTGGGGCTGCGCGCGCTTCCCCGCCTGTACTCGCGGATGCGCCGCGGCTTGGGCACCGCGAACGCGGCAAGGACCTCCCGTGCCTCCTCGGGCGTGAACTTGGCGCGCCTGCCGGCCGCGCCGTCATTCGGCATTCTGCGCCTGCTCCTTGATACGGTCGATCGCCGTCTTCATCTCCACGACATGGCGGCTGATCTCGGCGTCGGCGCTCTTGCTTGCGATCGTGTTCGCCTCGCGGAGCATCTCCTGGGCCAGGAAGTCCAGCGTGCGGCCTACGGGCTCGGGATTCGAATCGGAGAGCAGCGCATCGAGCTGGGTGAGGTGCGCGGCCAGCCGCTCCACCTCCTCTGCGATGTCGGAGCGCTCCGCGAAGATCGCGACTTCCCTCAGGAGGTCCGACGGCTCGACTGCGGCGCCGACCTCCGCGAGCAGCGCATTGATGCGCTGGCGCAGCCGCTCCTGGTATGCGGCCACCACCTTCGGCGCGCGCGCGCGCACGGTCGCGAGCCTGTCGCCAAGCGTCACGGCGCATGCCTTGACATGGTCGCGCAGCGCAAGCCCCTCGGTCGTGCGCATCGCCAGCAGGCGGTCGCACGCCTCTTCGAGCAGCGCAAGCGCGGCGGGCTGAACCGAGTGCAGGAACGATGCGCCCCCATCGCTGACGACCACGCCAGGAAGCGAGAGCAGCGACGCGACGACCGACGCGCGCGCCCCGGCATCGTCCATCATGGCTCGCGCACGCGTGTCGGGAAGGGCCTGCATGAGCTGGCCCATGTACTGCGCGAGGCGGTCCCCGTCGATGCGCGCCGCGACGGCAGTCTCCACCTCGGTGACGCGCAGCGAGATCGTGACGCTTCCCCTGCCGAGCCGGCGCGAGCAGCGCGACTCGAGCTCGGGCTCGAGCGACTCCATGCCCTCGGGCACGCGGACCACGCACTTGAAGTGGCGGTTGTTGACGGACCTCACCTCAAGCGACACCGTGGCCCCACCGACCTTCGTCTCGGCGGTCCCGAAGCCTGTCA
>CAYPOZ010000004.1:0-3055 GCA_964412415.1 uncultured Isosphaeraceae bacterium
CGGTTGGCAGGTGTGCCGTTGCCCGCGCCGCTGCGCATCGCGATCGACCACTGCTTCGTGTCTGGGGACATCGGCATCGCGTCGCTGTCCGCAGGCCCACGAATCGGCTCCGATCACCTGCCGCTCGTCATCGACCTCATGCACTCGACGCGCGAGGCACGCACGGACGGAACGCAGGCAGGTGCCGCGCGCGAGCGAGATCACGGCGCCACGACCGGACATGAGGCGTCTGCAGACCAGTCGCCAAAGCTCAGGTAGTAGCTGACCACAGGACCGTAGCCCGCCCGCGCCGCCGCAAGCGCCGCCAGCGCGGCGCGGCCTCCGCCTTGGCAGTGCGTGACGATCGGCTTCCCCTTGCTGAGTCCGGCGGCCCTGAACATCGACGCAAGCTCCTCGGGCGACTTGAGCCGGCGCTGCGAATCAAGCATTGACGTGTGCGGAACGCTCGTCGCGCCGGGCAGGTGGCCGCCGCGGCTGTTGCCGCGCAGGTCGGTGCCCTCGAACTCCTTGATGGACCGTGCATCGAGGATCTGGACGCGGCCCTCATCGACGGCTGACTTGAGGTCCTGCCGGCCGATCCACGCGATTCGCGCGGACTCTGCCGACGCCGGGAGGAATGCCGCGGCGCGCGGTGTCGCGGGTTCCGTCGACAGCGTCAGCGTTCCTTCCTTCGCAGCCTGGGCGATGAGCGGGAATCCGCCATTCACGACGCGCACATCCGAAGTGCCGAAGCTCTGCAGGATGAACCAGATGCGCGCGGCATCAGTCATCGATCCGCCGTCGTACACCACGACGGTGCCGCGCCCATCGATGCCGAGCTCGCCGATGCGCGACCGCCAAAGCGCCTCGTTCGCAAGCCCGTACGCATCGCTGAGGCTGTCGGACTCCCATCGAGCATGGTCGACGCGCACGGCGCCGGGCAGGTGCCCAGCGTCGTAGGCTGCGTCAGTGCGCACATCAAGTGTCACGAGGGGAGGCGTTGCCTCCGCGATCACGCGCGGCAGGTCGCGTGCCTCCACCACGGCTTGTGCGGCATGCGCCTGCTGCGCATCTGGCGAGCTGGCATGCGGCAGCCCGCGTGTCGCGCACGCCACGCCCCCCAATGCGCAGGACGCGGAAAGTAGAACGGTGATCGATCTTGCGACAACGCTGCGGGCGGAGTCCATCGCCGAAGCGTAGGCCCGTTGCCATCACTCTCGAACGAGCCGACGCCTAGGGCTCCATGCGGCCCATCAGTGCCGCACTACGTGGTGGCGGTCGGACTCAGCAGGAGCAGGTTGCGGTACAGGGGCCGGTATGCCTGCGGCACGATGTCCGCTACGGCGCGCACTGTGGGCTCGGCGAGCGTCCGGAACGCAAGAACCACGACACCGCCGAAAACTGTTACGGCGATGGCGAGCTCGATCAGGGTGCCCACCCAGCCTGCCGGCAGGGAGAACGACTCGGCGGCACTCTTCGCGACAGAGATGGAGCCCACCACAGCAAGCCCGCTGATCACGGGTCCGTACAGGATGTGGTGGGCGATCTCCCTTGGTGGAAGCCCGAAGTGCGCCATGACTCGTACGAGCTGAACCACCGACATCACGGTCATCCCTAGTGCTGTTGCCGCGCCGACGATCGCCGCCGGCTGGAGCATCGGGTGTGCCTGCTGGGGCAGGTACTTCGCCAGGAGCCCGCCGACTGCGGCACCTCCAAAGACGCCGACCGCCCTTGAGAGCTCGATGCCCGCAAGCGTTCGGTAGTGGCGGGCCCCGAGCAGGGGACCGACAAGCACCGAGGTCGCTGTCGAGAACGTCGCACCGATACTCAGCCATGCCACCGGGATGGACGCATCCGCCCACTTGCCGTTCCAGATGAGACGCTCGACGAGTGGAAACAGGCCGCCGATGCTCAGCGTCGTCACTGGCACGAGCAGCATCGATCCCATGAAGACGCGCGAGATCAGCGCTGTCTCCGCATCGCGGTTTCCCCGCTCACGCGCGAGCAGCGGGGCAAACACGCTCTGGAACGCGAGACCCACCACGAGCACAGGCTGCAGTGCCAGCTGCAGCGCAAAGTAGAAGACCCCCAACGTGGCGACTGGAACCATTGCTCCGATGATGAGGAAGTGGCACTGCAGGCTGAGGGATGTCAGCGAGGCCACTGCCATCGGCCAGCCCATGCTGTGCGCCATGGTCCGCAGGCTCGAGCCCTGCCAACGGAACGAGTCGCGCGTGAGTCCCGCAGCGAGCGAGCAGTAGGTCGCTTCCACCGCAGCGGCGATGACGAGAGGGATCACCATCGCGAGGGCCCCGAGCCCTGCGTAGGCGCATGCCCACGTGATCGCCAGACGCAGCAACGCGTTTGCGGTGTCCAGCTTGGCGAGCTCGCCGAAGCGCAGGTGCACCGCCATGCGCGACCTGGCGAGGAGGGCAAGCGGCGCAATCCACTGCCTCAAGCCCAGCAGCAGAAGGCTGGGCGCCACACCGGGTGCATCCGCGGCCGCGCGCAGCCAAGGGAGGCCGGGCAGCACGCCCGCGGAAACCATGGTGAGCAGCCCGCCGGATCCTGCAAACACGAGCCCCCACACGAAGTAGTGGCCTGCGGTTCGGTCGTACTGCTCAGCGCGGATGGTCGGCAGGTAGTAGGAGGCGCCGCCACTGCGGAGCAGGCAGCAGAATCCGTTGATGCCAAGGGCGAGCGCGAACGCGCCGACCTGCGAGTCGGTCAGGTACAGGCCAACAATGACCTGCGACACCAGGGCGGAGGCCCTGGCAACGACATTGGCGATGATGGTGACAGCGACTGCAAGAACCATGGCTGGCACCCAGCGTGGGGAGGCTGGGCCCGTCATTCGGCCGATGACGCAGGTCAGGACCGGGAAACGTATGTCTAGACGAGACTCGTGGACGGCGCGGCGATGAGAGCGGCGCTACCGGCCAACTTCGAAAATGTCGGATGATTCCCGCGCCCTAATCGGTCTGCGGCCAATGCACCGTCGGTCAGAGGCAGGGGCCCCACGCCGCGAGCAGCGACGTGAGATCAGTTCCACTTGTGGTTCCGTCACCGTCGATGT
>CAYPOZ010000004.1:3065-3618 GCA_964412415.1 uncultured Isosphaeraceae bacterium
TGCCCCAGGCGGCGAGGAGCGAGGTCAGGTCAATGCCGCCGACGGTGCCATCGCCATCAAGATCGGCGGGGCCGGCAGGCGCACCGGTGTCGAAGATCGTCACCGAGTACTGCGCGATCTGGTTGCACGTGTCGGCACCGAACGCGAACAGGCTCCACGACGAGCCGTTGAAGAACGATGCGTTGTTCGTGAAGAAGCCATTGAACTGCGACGTGCAGGTGCCGACCTGGAAACCGAACGATCCTGCGAACTGGAACCCGATGCAGCGGACAGACCAGCCCACGTTGTTGAAGCCTCCACTCGTGAGCACGCCAGGGAGCGGGACATCAATCGAGAAGTACGAGCCTGAAGTGCCGTCCGTCGCGGGCAGCTCGACGTCCTTGATCACGACTCGGTAGAGCTCGGCACCAGAGCCGAACACAAGTCCCGACGGGTCGCCGTCGTTGATCGTCAGCTCGATGTCGGTGGATCCTGCAGGCACTGGCGTGCCGTTGGAGAAGGTCGCAAGGAAGAGCGAGATGGTGCCGAGCGCGACTGGGGGCGCGTCCGGACC
>CAYPOZ010000004.1:3628-12605 GCA_964412415.1 uncultured Isosphaeraceae bacterium
CCAGCCATCCGCTGTCGCCGTACTTCACCGTGGATGCATTACCGGAGTTGAACGGCGTGAAGAACCCATTGTCGCTGCCCGTCGAGAACACGATGCTCTGCGCGGAGGCCGAGGTCGAAAGCAGAAGTGCGGAAATGCACGCAGCGGTAAGTCGCATAGGGGGGTCTCCGTGGGTTCAGTTATGGACCGTCGCGGCGAAACTCGGTCGGGAGAGGCAATTATGCCCCGAGTGCATACGCAGGCGCTTGACTCGCGTGGCAATTCGATCACATTTCCTGTCTGCAGGTCCCTTTCCTGCATTCCCTTCCGTTTTCTCCTTCCCTATCAGGAGTCGGCACATGTCCCAACCGTCCTTGCGCTCGGCGCAGCCCGATGCTGTCGGTCTCCGCGTTGCCTATGTCGCTGCTGCCGGCGCTGTTGCCGCAGCGGGTACCGCTCACGCCGGGATCATCTACTCAGGTGAGCAGAACCTCAGCATCGCGCAGTTCACTTCGCTCAACCTCAACCTCGACGGCGACGCCTACGGTGACCTGCTCCTGAAGAACTATGTCTTCGGCGGAGGCAACTACCAGGGCGCGACCGTGAACTTCTTCCCTGGCAAGCTGGTGTCCTTCAATGCGGGACCGGGCGGTTTCGCGTACGTCTCGGCGCTGAACGCTGGCTTCGTGATCAACTCGTCCTCTGTTGGGCCATCGTTCACGGGCTCGATGGCGTACGGCAGCGCGAACCCGAATGCCCAGTTCAACACGGCGAGCAGCAGCTTCCTTGGGCTCTCGTTTGCGGGCGCGAGCGGCACCCTGTACGGATGGGTTCGCGTGAGCGTCAACAACGCGGCCGGCACCTTCGTGGTGCACGACTGGGCGTACGACAGCTCGGGCGCAGGCATCGCCGCCGGTGCAATCCCGGCTCCCGGAACTCTTGGGCTCCTCGCGGTGGGTGCATCTGGCCTTGGTCTTCTCCGCGGTCGCAAGCGCGTCGCCTGATCCTGAAGTCGCCTGATCCTGAACTGGCCGCGATCGCCGGCGTGAGGTCCCTGCGGTTCCCGATGACGCGAACCCTGCGTCTCGCGGGGTTGGTGGAGATGTAGCCTCGTTCCATGAGCATTGCGCGCGCACGAACCGAGGCGCTGCCGGAGCGCGTGCTGCTCGTCGGGTGGGACGCTGCCGACTGGCAGATGATCGGGCCGTTGCTTGATGCGGGGCTGATGCCCACGCTGAAGGCGCTGCTTTCGCGTTCGGCATCCGGCAATCTCGCATCGATGCAGCCGATGCTGTCGCCGATCCTGTGGAACTCCATCGCGACGGGGCGCCGCGCGGATGCGCACGGAGTGCTTGGCTTCACCGAGCCTGTGCCCGACGGCCCCGGGGTGCGTGCCGTGGCGAGCACGAGCCGCCGGTGCAAGGCGCTGTGGAACATCCTCTCGCAGCAGTCGATGATCTCGAACGTGGTGGGCTGGTACGCATCGCACCCTGCGGAGCCGATCCGAGGCGCGATGGTCTCGAATCAGCTTGCGTTCCAGGGGGTGCAGGAGGGGCCGCTCTCGCCGCTGCCGCGAGGATCCGTGCATCCCGCCGAGCTGGCTGACGCACTCGCGGAGTGCAGGGTCCATCCATCGGAGATCGACGCATCGGCGATCCTGCCGTTGATCCCTGATGCCGCGCGCATCGCCGAGTCGCCGTCGAGCCGCATCCCGAAGCTGCGTGATCTCCTCGCGCAGACGGCGTCGGTGCATGCGATGGCGCTTCGGCTGATGGAGCGGGATGGGTGGGATCTCACGGCGGTGTACTACGAGGGCATCGACCGCTTCGGCCACGAGTTCATGGAGTTCCACCCGCCGAAGATGGGGCACGTGAGCGATGCGGACTTCGAGGCCTACCGCCACTGCATGACGGGGATCTACCGGTTCCATGACATGCTGCTCGAGGCTCTGCTCGATGCGGCGGGCGATCGCACTGCGGTGATGCTGGTGAGCGATCACGGCTACTGGAGCGATTCCCGCAGGCCCGATCCGTCGGTGGCTGAGCCTGGTCCCGCGGAGTGGCACCGACCGTATGGTGTGTTCGTCGCGGCGGGTCCCGGGATTCGCGCGGGCTCGCGAGTGCATGGAGCGGGGCTTCTTGACATCGCGCCGACGGTGCTCACGCTGCTTGGGCTGCCTGCAGCAGCCGACATGCCTGGCCGTGTGCTCGTGGAGGCGCTCGATGGCGTTGAGGTGCCGTCGCGCATCGAGTCATGGGAGGCGGTCCCAGGCGAGTGCGGCATGCATCCGGCTGGCATGCGCGTTGATCCCGCAGATGCTCGTGCGGCACTTGAGCAGCTTGTGGCGCTTGGATACGTGGCGCCGCTCTCGGATGACGAGGACCGCGCACAGCGCGACACCGCCGCATGCAACCAGTTCAACCTCGCGCAGTCGTGCGCAGATGCGCGAAAGTTCAGTGAGGCGATCGCGGCGCTTGATGGGCTGGAGGATGGTGCGCGGGCCGCACCGCCTGCGATGGTGCTCCGGGCGCAGTGCATGCTTGCGCTCGGGGACGCGGTGGGTGCGAGGCGAGTGCTGTCGGAGGTGCGGAGCGCTGGAGCAGTCCCGCCGGCCGTCGTGATGCTGCAGGCGGCCATCGACATGCAGGAAGGACGCGTTGCTGCAGCGATCGATTCCCTCCAGGCCTTGCGCGAGGGCAGCCGGCCGCCGCGTGGAATCTCTGCACTTCTCGCTCAGGCGCTCGCCGTCGCAGGCCGTCTCGAAGAGGCTGAGCCACTGCTTCAGGCCGCCCTTGATGAGGAGCCGGAGGATCCGCGGGTGCTGTGCGTGTGGGCTGAGCTTCTGCTTGCGCGTGGCGACGCGGAGGGTGCGATTGCCAAGGGGCTCTCGGCAGCATCGCTCGCGATGGATGACCCTCGTGTGCACTTCGTGCTTGGGCGGGCGTTCCTGGCGGCGGGCTCCACGGAGGAGGCCTCGCATGCGCTTGGCGCGTGCATGGCGCTTGCTCCGCGATGGGCAGAGCCGAGGGCACTGCTTGGCCAAGTCAGGGTGATGCTGGATTCGAGGCCCGGAGGTTCAGGCGCATGACCGGCAGCGCACGACGCGTGCTGCTCATCGGTCTTGATGGAGCCGACTGGCGGATCCTGACGCCGCTGATCGATCGCGGTGCGATGCCCAATCTCCAGCGCATCATTGAGCAGGGCACGAGCGGAAGGCTCGCAGCACCGCCCATCCCGCAGGCGGATGTCGCCTGGACCAACGCACTTACGGGGGTGCACGCGCACGTGCACGGGATCCTCGATCCGGAGGTTCCGTCGTGCGACGGGGGTGTGATCGAGCGCGCATCGGCGATCGATCGGCGTGCGCCTGTGGTGTGGGAGATCGCGAGTGCTGCGGGGATCGGTTGTGTGCACGTCGGGTGGGGGAGCGTGATCGGTGATGGCGGTGTGGCCGACCAGCATGTGGTAGCGGCTCCGGAGCCGTCAGCGCGTTACGCGCACGCCGGGAGGGACCTGGTGGAACAGGCGGTGGAGAGGGTTGCGCCGGTTGCCGATGCACGCGACCAGGCTCTGGTCGAACGGTTCCGTACGCTGCTGATCGCGAGCCACAAGATCGCGCATCAGGCGATTGATGCCATGCGCGCGCACCCGTGGCAGCTGGCGGCGGTGCGGCTCGCTGCCTTCGGCGAGCTGCTGGGCGAGTTTGTGCGCTTTGTGCCTCCTGCTCCTGCGTGGGTCCTGCCGCGACGCGCATCCGCGTTCGTCACGGCGGTCGAGCATGCATGCAGGATTCACGATGCGCTGATCGGCCAGCTGTGGGCGGCTGCCCACGATGGCGCCACTGGCCATGACGGTCGCGCGTGCGATGAGTCTGGTTCCATGACGGTGGTCATCGCGAGTCCGCGTGGGACAGCCATCGAGCGGCTTCGGTCCGATCCGACGTCGGCGCGCACTGCAACGCTTCCCAATCGGCCGACTGGCATCATCGCGGCGAGCGGGCGTGATGTGCAGCGTGACGCGCTTGCCTTTGGTGCTGCCGCCATCGACCTGTGCCCGACTGTGCTCGCGCTGCTTGGGTGCCCGTGTCCCGCGCATGTGCAGGGGCGCGCGATCAGGGGGATCGGGATCGCGCCCGCCGATGGCGCTCAATCACGCGGGGCGAGCGTGCAGCGTGCGGCACCGGACGGTGTGGGGCTGGCGACGGTCGATGGACTCTCGGCGGGCGCCCGCGCAGTGGCGCGTCGCCGCGCCATCGCACGCGCAGACTCGTATGCCGATGCCGGACTGTGGCGAAGTGCTGCAGAGGTCATGCGACAAATCTCAGATGATTCGCCTGCGGATGCGCACGTAGCGCTGCGCTGCATCGCGTTGCTGCGCGACTCTGGCCGGTTCCGCCGGCCCACTCGTGAGGCTCGCCCTCCGCGAGCCTGCCGAGCGTGCCCCCGGAACTGATGGAGGCACGCACCCTGATCGATGCATCGCTGCATGCGGCGCAGGAGCGGCATCGCGATGCGCTCAATGCGCTGGAGCGCGAGCACCAGCGGCAGCAGTCGGCGGGTACAGGCGCCGTGTCGGCTGCGCTGCACGTTGCACGTGCGCGCTCGCAGTGTGCGCTTGGGCTACTCGCCGAGGCCGAGCGGTCGTGCGGGATGGCGCTTCAGTCGGATCCGGAGTGCCGGGACGCGCATGTGGCGCATGCGCAGGTGCTCTATGCCGAGGAGCGGTATGCCGACGCGGCGAGCGCTGGGCTTCGTGCGATCGCGCTCGCGCACTTTGATCCGCCGATGCACTTCCTTGTGGGCACTGCGCTCGCGGCACTCGGGCGTGTGCAAGATGCGGTGGCAGAGCTTCTGATCGCGGTCGATCAGGATCCTGGTCTCGTTGCGGCATACAGGCGCCTCGCGGCGGTGCACCTCCGGCAGCTTGGGAACGTGGACGCCGCGCAGCGGTACGCGGCGCTGGCAGGGGCGGCGCGGGCAGCACAGTCCGACTCAGTCGAGTAGCCGGGCGCGGAGATCAGGCGTCGGGGCAGGGCACCTGTCGGACGAGCCGAACCACCGGTAGCGGTTTCGCGCCACCCATCGGTAGAGGCCGTCGCGCAGCGGCTTGGGGACGACGCGAAGCGCCGCGAAGAGCCGCCAGGGCAGCGTGAGACGCGAAGCGATGGCCAAGGCTGCGTCAGATCGGTTCAGCGCCCCATTGCCGTCGATCAGGATCATCGTGCCCGGATCGGCATCGGAAAGCGTGGGCAGGGCGACTCTCAGGCGTGCGCACTCGCGGGCCGCGGCGGGTCCGTGCAGGGGCGCGAACCGGAAGTGGCCCGCGCGATCCCGTGCGGCGATGAACCTCACGCTTCGTGCGCACAGCCCGCACTGGCCGTCGAAGAGGATGATCGGGTGGTCGACGGTCACGATTGGCTGTCCCGCGGCTGGCTGTTGCGGCAAATTGACCACGTACGCTTCACGGGCGCGGCGACCCCGATCGGCCCGCCACGCCTCGGCAGCAGCTCAAGGGGATCACGGCCCATGACACCTCGGCTCGACATCGTCTCCATCCTTCGCGTGTCATGCATCATGGCGGCGTCTGTCACCTCTCAAGCTGCCGCACAGTGGACCACACCGCCGGTCAGCGCGCCCGGCCTCCAGTACCGAACGTTCTGGAGCCCCTCGGCGCAGGCCACGGTCAGCTTCCACATCTTCCTGCCGCCTTCGTATGAGGCAGATCCTGCGGCCAGGTTCCCCACGCTGTACTGGCTCCACGGTTCCGGCAGCCCGATCGCCGGCATCCCCCCCATGAGGTCGTGGTTCGCGAATGCGATGTCGCAGGGGCGGATCCCGCCGATGCTCATCGTCTTCCCCAATGGCATGGGCGCGAGCATGTGGTGCGATTCGAAGGATGGTGTGGTGCCGATGGAGTCAGTGGTCATCGATGACCTGATCCCGCACATCGATGCGACCTACCGCACGATCGCCTCGCGCCGCGGACGCATCATCGAGGGATTCAGCATGGGTGGTTCGGGGAGCGGGCGACTTGCGCTTCGTCGGCCGGACCTGTTTGCGGGAGTCTCGATGCTCGGCGCAGGGCCGATGCAGCTCGACTTCATGGATGCGCCCAATGGCACCGACCAGCCGCCGGAACAGCGCGCGAAGCTGTTCGAGCGTGTGTGGGGCAGCGATCCGCTGTACTACCTCGCGCAGCACCCATGGACGATTGCCGCACAGCGGGCGGATGCGCACATCGCGCTGTGCACAAAGATCCGCATCGGCGTCGGTGCGCTCGATGCGATGATGTCGCCCAACCAGGACTTCCACGCCCATCTGCTGTCGCTGGGTGTGCCGCACCAGCTTGTCGTCGTGCCCGGTGTTGGCCACGATCCGCTGCTCACGGTGCAGGGCCTCGGCGTGGAGGGTTGGAGCTTCTACCTCGAAGCGCTCGCCACCCCATGCGTGCAGCCGGCCGACCTCAACTGCAGCGGTGCGGTCGACGCAGTCGACCTTGCAGCCGTGCTTGCCGCGTGGGGGCCCGGCTACGGCGTCGCCGACATCAACGGTAGCGGCAACGTGGATGCAGTCGACTTGGCCCTGCTGCTCGCCGCGTGGGGCGTGGTGCAGTGAACGCTGTGCGCGTGCTGCTCTGCGATTCAAAGCGGTGATCGCTGAAGCGATATCCGCACATGTAGCCGGGCGTCAGGGAGATGCGGGCGCTTCTTCGGGCGCAGGCGTGAAGCGCGCGAGCATGCGCTCGCCGTCAGTCAGGACAAGTGTGGGACGTGCGGCGGCGGTGCTACTGCCCGCAACCACCGCCGCGGCGCGCACTCGTTCGAGCATCGACGTGAACGCACCCTCAAGCTGCATGCGCTCAGGCGGTCCCGCCATCCGAGTGGCCCCGACCGGTCCGAACGTGAGTGGAGTGACTGCAGTGGTGGTGTTGCCGAAGGTCGCCTCCGTGAAGAATCGGTTCACTCCGGCGAAGCCAGAAGCCTTGGCATCGGCCGTGATGGAGATCGTGGGTGGCCGGTCGGTGACTGGCACCGAGGTGCCATCCTGGCCGATCAGCTCAATGCAGTTCCAGTCGGTTCCAGTGAGGCTCGGCAGCCTCTTTGCGTCGGCGGCCGATGGATCCCGGGCCGCACCGCCGTTCTGCGCAGGCGATGAGCAGCCGGCGGCCGCAAGCGCAAGGCAAAGCATGGCAGGAAACGCGGCGGCGTGGATTCGGTGCATCGCGGTAGCGTAATCGGGGGCATGCGAATGCAGAACTTGCGGGCTACGTGTGGCGAGTGACTGTCCCGGGAGCGCCATCGGTGGCACACTGGTGGTGCCGCCATGACCCGCCGTATCGCTGCCATCGTGCTTGTTGCCTCTGCCGTGGCGATCGCTGCTGCAAGCGACGCGCACCGCGCGCCACCCAATGGCAGTGATGCAGCGCACGGACCCAGCCGGTTCCTGAATCCGAATCCTGCGCCATCGCCAGCTCCCTCTGCGGAATCGCTCGCCCGCGCTGCCGAGTACAGCGAGTCGCACGCTGGCCGTGCGACGCTCGTGATGAAGGATGGCCAGGTGATCTTCGAGCGGTATGCGCGGGGGTGGACCGCGGATCGTCCGCATCCGCTGGCCAGCGGCACCAAGAGCTTCGCCGGCATCACCGCTGCCGCGGCAATCACCGATGGGCTGGTGTCGCTCGATGAGTATGTCGCAGACACGATCACAGAGTGGAAGGACGATGCACGCGCGAGCCGCATCACGGTGCGTCAGCTGCTCAGCCTCACAAGCGGGCTCGACCCAGATAGCGAGGGGTTCGGTCGCGCCGGGTACGGCATCAAGGATCTGGGGCGCGTGAACAACGTGGCAGGCGCGCTTCGGGGCGGAGCGGGGGAGCGGACGCCTGAGAACTGGTATGCGGCGGCCATCAAGGTGCCCGTGACTCGCGATCCGGGAGCCGTGTTCAGGTACGGTCCCTCTCACTTCTATGCGTGGGGCGAGTTCCTCTCGCGCAAGCTTGCGGCGAGCGATCGTCCTGAGCGCTCCTACTGGCAGTACATGCGCACACGAGTGCTCGCACCGGCGGGGCTCGACTTCCCCAAGAGCCGATTCGCGCTCGACAAGGCGGGGAACCCCAACCTTCCCGGTGGTGCGCACCTCACCGCGCGCGAGTGGGCGGCCTTCGGCGAGTTTGTGCGGCGCGGAGGCGCAGTTCGCGCGAGGGCGGAGGGCGGTGGGAAGGTCGCGGGCGACATTGGGAAGGCCGAGGTCAAGGACGGAGATGCGGCCAAGGACATTGTTGGCGGCGAGCGCTGGTCGCCCGTCATCGACCGTGATGCGCTCGAGCAGTGCTTCGTCGGTACGAAGGCGAATCCACAGTACGGCCTCACCTGGTGGCTGCTCACGGGTGCGGATGGGTCGGTCGCGCAGACGGCTGACGATGGGGGAGGTCGCCGCGGCATTCTCAGGCGGCGCGCGGGCAATCAGGCCCGTGCGGCGGGTCAGACGGAGGCAGTGCGCGACGCAAACGGCACGCTGGTGAAGGTGGTGATGGCTGCTGGCGCAGGCAAGCAGCGGCTCTACCTGCTGCCGGAGCAGGGGATGGTGGTCGTGCGCCTCGCCGAGATGACTGCGGGCGGCCAGGAGTTCACCGACCCCGAGTTCCTCAAGCTGCTGCTTAACGTCACGGCGACAGGTGCGGATCAATCCGACGGCGAGCGCTCCGCGCGCTAGCGCCCCGGGCGTGCACGCGGATCAAACCCCAGCTTCGCGTGATGCGCCGACGTGCCGCCGCGCGGGATCGAGATTGTCCTCCAAGACGACGGCCCCACCAGCATTCGTGCGATGAGCGTGATCTGACCTTGGTGGTAGCCAAGGTGCGCGACGGCGCGCGCGAGTGCAAGCGCCACGCTGTGCGGCTGGCCACGGATGTGCACGGTGCGGCGCAAGTCAGCGTCAGTGAGTGCAGCGAGGGTGCGCTCAAGTGACTGCCAGCCCGCGCACCACGCATCGAATGCGGC
>CAYPOZ010000004.1:12655-33068 GCA_964412415.1 uncultured Isosphaeraceae bacterium
TGAAGCTCGATCGCAGGTTGCCCCCGACATGCTTCATGATGATCGCCACCGAGTTCACGTCGCCATCGAGGGACCGCCGGATCGCGGTGGCGTCGAGCTGGGCGATGGCCCGCTCGCTCTCGGATCGGATCTCCGCGAACTTTCGCTCAAAGTCCGCGAGCGTGGCGCGCCCGTCACCCATGAGTGTCACGGTATCAGGGCTGGGTGGGAGGGTGGTGGGGTACATACCTTGGCTGGGGGTTCTCGGATGATTCCGCCACAGATTGCGACGACTGGACCGCATCGCCTCCGTTTCAATGGGTGACGGGAGATGAGCCCCGTCTCTTCCTCTCAGCCTCTACGGAGACCATCATGCGAACCATCTCAGCGCTTCTTGTCTTCAGCATCGCACTTGTTGCCGCCGGCACGGCCTCTGCTGCCTCCGCCGCGGAAACCTCGCCCGCGCCAGTCGCCCCGCCTGCGGCAACACCCAACGTGCTCGCGTTCTCGCCAGCCACGCTCGACATGGGCGAGATGACCGCCGGACAGCCCAAGACCCTCGAACTCACCATCACCAACACGGGCGGCTCGCCCGTCGCGATCGAGTCGATCAAGGGCGGTTGCGGCTGCACGACCGTGACCGATCCCCCGAAGGGGCCGATCGAGCCCGGGGCATCATTCACCGTGCAGGTGACGATGGACCCGGGCATGAAGACCGGGATTGCGCTGCGCAAGCCAGTGCACGTCGCGCTCACGGGCGGCCGTGTCGAGTCGATGAACATTGTCGCCACGGTGAAGACCGTGATCAAGGTCACGCCTGAGGTCGTCGAGACCCTTGGCAAGGCAGGCTCACCAGTGCCCACCGTTGTGCTCGCGAGCGTCGACGGTGCGCCCTTCCGGATCACCGGCGTCACCCCATCGGGAGCCGTGGATGGCGCGATGGGCCGCGATCCCTCAGGCAGCCACGAGATCGCCATCAACGTGGATGCGTGGACGAAGGCTGGCCGCCCGGCGACCATCGTGGTCTCTACCGACAGGCCCGATGCCCCTTCGGTGGCGATTCCGGTGACGTCGGCGGAGGCGGTCAGTATGTTCCGCCTTCCCGCCGCACCGGAGGACAGCGCGCGCAAGGCTGCCCTCGAGTCCGCGCAGGACTCGCTGTTCGGCGATGTTGATGCGGGTCTCAGCGGCTCGGCGCGGTCGACCCAGTTCCGCATGCGCCTGCACCGCGAGACCGGCATGCTGTTCGTGCATGGCAGCGACAGCGATATTGACGCTGTGCGCAAGGCGGTGGGTGCGCTCCCCGCGACGAGCGGCGTGCGGGAATCGTCGCCAACCCCAGGCATCTGAACGTGCAGCACGGCGCGGACAGCGCAGATCTGGACGATGCGTGGGTGCAGCAGTGCACCGCGCAGTGTGTCGCAGGCGTGCGTTCGGCCTACGAGTCGCTGTTCGTGCGGCGGTGCTGTTTCGTCGAGGCGGAAGCGGCGCGTCGGCTCGGACGCCGGCATGACCTTGTGGATGACGTCGCGCAGGAGACGTGGCTGCGCATTGCCCGCGGGCCGCGCAGGTGCGCAAGCGCGGTAAGCCTGGACGCATGGCTCCGAAGGATCGTGCGGAGCGCCTCCATCGACATGCTGCGCAGCGAGCTCGCGCGGCGCTGCCGCGAGCAGCGCGTGTCGCGCACCGAGGCGATCGGGTTCGTCGAGGATATCGAGCTGCTGGACATGCTGCGGTGCGAAGGGGCGTCGGCGCTTGGCATGGCTCCGGACGAGCGATGGATCTTCGAGCTGCGCATCCGCACTGGCGCGACTGTGGAGCAGATTGCAGGCTGGATCGGAATCGGACGTGGGGCGCTCGACAGCAAGCTGCGGCGCGCCGCCGAACGGGCTAGGGCCCAAAGGATGACATCATGAACTCACTCACCGACCGACAGCAGGACATGCTCAGCCGCGGACTCGCTGCCTTTGACGTCGCCGCGGGTCGACGACGCGTACGGCGCCGGCTCGTGCGCGGCGCCGCTGTCGCGGCGCTCGCCCTCGCGGGCGGGCTCACGTTTACGCTGCTGCGCGATGCAGGCGCGCGCTCGCTTCCGGCCTACGTCGAGATCATCCGGGGCGATGGGCAGCTCACGGCCGAACTTGAGCTCGCGAACGCGTGCGAGCGGATCAGCCGAAGTGATGGTCGGCTCGTCGTGGTCGAGTGCGTGATGCATCCGGCTGGGGACTAGGCACCTGCCACGGTCTCGCCGCGAAGGCCTCGCCAGTCCACGCGAGATACGGCAGGTCCAGCGAATCCGGTGACGTCGATCCGCCGATGCGTTGGGTGATCACCCATGTGCCGAAGCGTACGACTTGGCCCGAAGCCGCAGCGCAGCACCCACCAGCAGGATCAGCACCGGCACTTCCACCAGCGGCCCGATCACGGTTGCGAACGCCTCTCCCGACGAGATGCCGAACACGGAGATCGCGACCGCGATGGCCAGCTCGAAGTTGTTGCCGCTGGCGGTGAACGCCAGCGTCGTGGCACGCTCGTACTCGGCGCCGGCGCGCCGCGCCATGGCGTACGACACGAAGAACATGATCACGAAGTACAGGACCAGGGGCACGGCGATTCGCACGAGGTCGCCCGGCGATGCGACGATCCGGTCGCCCTGCAGGCTGAACATCACGACGATGGTGGCGAGCAGCGCCACGAGCGTGACGGGCGCAATGCGCGGCAGGAACCGCTGCACGTACCACGCGTCTCCCTTGACGCTGCGGAGCGCGAGCCGCGTGAGCATGCCGGCCACGAAGGGAATGCCAAGGTAGATCGCCACGCTGGCGAAGATCTGTCCGATGCTCACATCGACGACAGCGCCCTCAAGGCCCACGAGCGGCGGCAGCCATGTCATGAACACCCACGCGTACGCCCCAAAGAAGAGCACCTGGAAGATGCTGTTGAAGGCGACAAGGCCTGCGGCGTACTCCGCGCTTCCGCGGGCGAGGTCATTCCACACAAGCACCATCGCGATGCAGCGCGCAAGCCCGACCATCACAAGCCCGAGCATGTACTCGGGATGGTCGTGCAGGAAGATCGCCGCAAGGGCGAACATCAGTACGGGTCCCACCACCCAGTTCTGCACGAGCGAGAGCGCCAGCACCTTCCAGTCGGCGAAGATCCGGGGCAGCTCCTCGTACCGCACCTTCGCCAGCGGCGGATACATCATCAGCACGAGTCCGACCGCGATCGGCACGTTGGTGGTGCCGAAGGTCACTGCATCGGCTGCGCCCTTCACTCCGGGGAAGAGCCGTCCGATGGCGACGCCTGCACCCATCGCGAGGAAGATCCAGAGCGTCAGGTAGCGGTCAAGGAACCCGAGGCGAGAGGGGCGGTCCGCGCAGCAGGGTGTGGGGTCGCTCATCGCCGGTCACTTGAGAGCGGTGATGTCCATGCTGACCACATAGTCGCTTGGTGTGGCGCCCTGCGGTAGCGCGTCCATGATGCGGCGGTACAGCGGATCCTCCCAGCGCGTGAGCGACTCCACGTACTCCGGCTTTGCGTGCATGCGGATGCTGCGCAGTCCGGCATCCGAAGCCTGCTGGCGCAGGTCGTCGGCGAGCGCGGCGCCCGCGATGCATCCGACAAGCGCCTCGAGGTCCTGGCGCACCGCATCGGGGAGCGGCTTGAGCAGCACGAGGTCCGACACGGCAACGCGTCCGCCCGGCTTGAGCACACGAGCGATCTCGCGCCACACGCGCGGCTTGTCAGGCGATAGGTTCAGCACGCAGTTGGAGATCACGACGTCGACTGTCGCGTCAGCCACTGGCAGGTGCTCGATCTCGCCAAGCCTGAACTCCACATTGCGCAAACCGGTCTGTGACTCATACGACGCCGTATTGCGTCGCGCGAGGCTGACCATGTCTGGGGTCATGTCCACGCCGATGACCTTTCCGCCGGATCCCACCTTGGCGCCGGCGATGAAGCAGTCGAACCCGCCGCCTGCGCCAAGATCCAGCACAGTCTCGCCTGGCTGCAGCGATGCGATGGCTGTGGGGTTCCCGCAGGAGAGTCCCATGTTCGATGCCTCCGGCGCGACGTCGAGCTCGGAGCGCGAATATCCGATCGCCTGCGCGAGCTGCGCTGGGGTGAACGTGGCGGGACCGCAGCAGCCGCCACCGGCTGGCGTGCAGCATGAGGACGCTGCAGCCGGCGCGGGCGATGCGGACGAGGTCACCGATGTCGACGACGCGGACGACGTGGCCGACGCGGGCGACGCAGGTGACTGGCGTGCAGACCACGAGCCGACGGCGGCGATCTGCGAGTACCCGGCGCGCACCTGCTCCCGCACTGCGTCGGGCGACACGCCCTTCGCCGTGCCCTGCCCGCAGCAGCCGGGAGCGCTGCAGCAATCAGTCTGGGGTGGGGTGTTCTTCGGTGCGTGAGGCGATGTATCCATGGTCAGGTACTCCTTCTTGACGATGTTGGCGTGAGGGTGATCAGCGCTTCGGGCAGGCGATCCACAAAGACGCGGATCTCGTCGCGCACGCGGCGGTAGTGGGCCATGGCCTCCTCCTCCGAGGCAGCATTCTTGGCGAGGCGTGGCGGATCGTCGAACGGTATGTGGAGGATGTGCGATCCAGGAAGCATCGGACATGACTCGTACGCGGAGTCGCAGACCGTGATCACGACGTCGAATGGCACACCGATGTCCTCGGGCCGCTTTGAGCTGTGATGGGAGATATCGACGCCCGCCTCCGCCATCGCGCGAACCGCACGCGGGTTGAGGCCATGCGGGTGGGTGCCGGCGGAGTGGGCCTCGATTCGCCCGGACAGCAGTGCGCGTGCCCAACCCTCGGCCATCTGGCTGCGGCAGGAGTTGCCCGTGCAGAGGAACAGGACGCGCGGAATCGTGGCCCCGGCGACCGCCGTGGGCGACTCCGTTGCGGGCGTCGCGCGACCCGGTTGCCGCGCCGGAGTGCGAGGTTCAGCAGCGCCCACATCGTGCTCCCGCGGCAGAGCCGCAAGTGCCGGTCGGCGCGCACTCCTCAATGGAGTTCGCCAGGTCGCGCAGGGTGCGGCAAAGATCGGCATAGCGCACCGAGTAGGACACCGTACGGCCGGACTTGTGTGCGGTCAGCACGCCTGCGCGTGCGAGCGCCTGCAGGTGCCGCGAAACGACTGAGAGGTCAACCGAGCAGCACTCCGCAACCTCACTGACCGTGCACTCGCGTCCGCACTTGATCAGGCATGCCAGCATGGTCACGCGTGTCGGGTCGCCCAGCACCCGAAAGAGGATTGGGTCGAGGAGCCCGTCCACCGGCCGGCAGCATGAGGACGCCTGGCGGGGGCTCATCGGGCGTCGCTTGCGTACTTGCACCATGATGCAAGTATAGCAGCCGAACTTGGCCATACCCCGATTGGGGGTGGCGCCGGCAGGCTGGGTGGGACGGTGCCGCGATGGAGTGGACCGTGCCGCCACTCGTACCTTGGTCCCATGAGCGTTCGAGACAGTGGTCAGGGTCGCGGCGGACGCAGAGGCAATGCGCGAGGTGCAGCCGCCTCGCACGACGCGCCCGCACATCTGGAGCTCAAGGACCCGCGCGTGCTCAGCGCCCTGCAGAGCATTCCGGCGATGCAGCGATGGGAGATCCTTCGCCGGTCGCGAACAGGACTCTCTGTGGCCGAGCTCGCGGAGCGGGCGCGAGCGTCGGCGACGGATGTGCAGCGGTCCCTCGACCTGCTGATCAATGCAGGGCTGGTCACTGCGCATCCCGCATCGGGTCGGCGGCGCCATGTCACCTACGCCGTCACGCGGGAGCGGCTATTGCTGCTCTGGGACAGCCGCGATCCGCGTGACATCGCAGCGCGCCGCGCGCTCGCGGGATTCGTGCGCGACCACAGCCGGCGCGTCATGGACGAAGCGGCAGATCGTTCAGGTGCAGAGCAGCTGGGCGGGTCAGGAGTGAGCGCGGCGACCTCGGTATCGCTGCTTGAGGAGGATGCGCAGCGCATCCGGGAGGCGCTGCGGTCCCTCTATGCGATGCTCGCCGAGGCGGACCAGCGCGCACGAGACGCGTCGGAAGCGCTTCTCCGCGCGCCGTACCACCTGGCCTTCAACCTTCAGCAGCTGTGGGAACCCGACCTCCCGATGGCAGAGTTCTTTGTGCTCGAGTCGAAGCTGATCGGCCGCGAGTCGCAGCTGCTCGGCCAAAGCGCCCGAAAGCTCCTCTCCCCGAGGGAACATGAGGTTGCCGAGCTCCTTGAGGGAGGAATGAGCCGGCTGGAGATCGCCAGCCAGCTTGGGCTCAGCGCGCACACCATCGCATCCATCTCGAAGGCGATCTACCGCAAGCTCGGGATCACGAGCCGCGCCCAGCTCACGCGGCGGCTGCGGCAGGCGTGAGGCTCAGGGCGTGATACGGCAGGCGGGGGCCGTAGGTGGCGCATGCAGCGTCAGGTGTTGATTGTGAAAACGGTACATATTCACAATCGTATACAGTGCAGGCATGGCACGTAAGCGCCCGCAGACGCCAGTCCCGCCTGCCGCATGGTTGACCATGATGTCGCCAGTGCGGTCGGAGATCGCACAGGCGGTGACGCTGCTAGGCGCGTGCTCCGTCGCCGAGATCGCTGCGGTCACCAACCGCCCTGCGGACACGCTGTACCCGCACCTGCAGAAGCTGCGCCGCGCGGGCATCGTGATCTCGGCCGGCGAGCGCCGCGACGGGCGGCACGTGCAGGCCCTCTATGCGATGCGCGCGACAAACATCCAGCCCGACTTCCGTGGCGCGTCCTCGGCACTGGAGAACCGGCTCGGGCACCAGACCGCATCGGCACTGCTGCGCGCCATGGACCGGACCGTGCGCGATGCCGCATCGGCGCGGGCGCTGGTGACGCGTGCCCGAGGTCGGAACATCTCCATGAGCTACGAGCTCGGCCGACTCACTCCCGCCATGTTCCAGCGCCTTCGCCGGCACGTGCAGGCGATCAAGGACCTGATGGACCAGGGCAAGCGCCGCTCGACGGGCACCCTCTACCTGACCATCTCGATCGCATGCCCGGTGGTGCGGCGCCGCGGAGCGAAGGCTTCCGAGCCGTCATCGCGCACTTCCGGTGGGCGCGGCACGCCGGTGCGTCGCCGGTGACGTGCCATGCGCGCCAGCGGATCCGCTCCAGCCACCCCAAACCTCTCGAGTGATCAAGGACTCCCATCATGCTCCCCACCATTGCAGCAGTTGCGCTCGCGTCGAGTATCGCATCCGCACTTCCGGCGAGATCGGCACACATGCCGCTGAGTGGCGCTCCGCAGGGCGCGCCAGCCATCGCCGAGGCGGACCCGCCGCTTCCGCGACGTGCGGGACCGATGGGCGTGAGGCTTGAGAGTCCCACCGGCGGTGCCGTTGAGGTCACCGCCGTGGTTCCCGGTTCCCCTGCCGCACGGACAGGCATTGAGGCCGGCATGCGTCTGGTCGAGGTGAATGGAACGCCGATAGCGTCACGCGAAGATGTGCAGGCTGCCATGCGCACCGTGATGGCGGGCAGCACAGTTCAGGTGAAGGCGCAGCGGGGCGACGAGGCTCCACGCACGTTCGCGGTCGCGATGGAAGCGGCATCCGAGGCCGTGCCCGGCAGCGTGGTGCGCTACGGCAGTGTGCGCGTGCCGGCGGGCTACCGGCTCCGCACCATCGTGACCGAGCCCGAAGCCTCTCCGCTTGCGGTGAACGGCAAGATGCCCGCACTCATGTACGTGCAGGGCATCATCTGCCAGTCCGTCGACAACCCCCTGATGCCTGACTTGGCCGACACGAGGATCATGCATGCGGTCGCCGGCGCAGGCTTCGTGACCATGCGGGTCGACAAGCCCGGTGTCGGCGACAGCGAGGGTCCGCCGTGCAGCGAGATCGACCTCCAGACCGAGCTCGATGGGTTCACTGCCGCGCTGAAGCAGCTTGCCGAGATGCCGAATGTCGATCCCGAGCGGATCTATCTCTTCGGCCACTCGATGGGCGGCGTGATGGCTCCGTACCTCGCGAAGGCGGTGCCCGTGCGCGGCAGCATCGTCTACGGAACGCTGGTGCGCACCTGGTTCGAGTACCAGCTCGAGAATGTCCGTCGCCAGGCTGCGCTTCAGCCGGGCGTCTCGGAGGCCGATATCACCGATGCCGTGCTCGCCGAAGCAAAGCTCAGCTCGATGCTGCTCGTCGACAAGAAGTCGCTCGGCGATGCGTGGGCGCGCTGGCCCGAACTGCGCCAGCCCACCCAAGGCATCATGCTCGACGAGAACCACATGTCCACCCGGAGCATGGCCTTCTTCCACCAGCTTCAGGACCTCAATCTCGCTCGGGCGTGTCCTCGGGTGCGGTGCTGGCGGTGTACGGCGAGTACGACTGGGTCACCTCGCAGCAGGACCACGAGACCATCGCGCGGATCGTGAACCGCCGGACTCCCGGCGCCGGCGCATCGATCGTGATGCCCAAGGCCGACCATGCATTCACGACGCACGATTCGCTGCAGGCAAGCGTGATGGCGATGGGGCAGGGCGAGTGGGACGCCGAACTGCCCAAGCGCATGCTCGAGTGGATCGCATCAGTGGAGTCGGGCAAGCCTGCGGCGCCAGCCTCTGCGCAGGCCGCCGCGCCGAATGCCTCCGCGCCGGCCTCGTCGCAGACCTCCGCGCCGAATGCCTCCGTGCCGGCGCCTGCGGCAGCGAGTGTGCCCACGTGGACAAAGCTCCCGACGGAGCCCTACCCGGGCAAGCAGGACGACATCTTCTTCGTCAACGAGCGGACGGGCTGGTACGGGAACGGCGCGGGCAAGGTGTTCCGCACCAGCGACGGCGGCGACACGTGGGCGAAGGTCTGGGAGCAGCCAGGCACATTTGTGCGGTGCATCGCGTTTGTCGACGAGAAGGTCGGCGTGCTCGGCAACATCGGTCCGGGCTACTTCCCCGGCGTGACGGATGCGGTGCCGGTCTACCGCACCGAGGATGGCGGCGATACCTGGACGCCGGTCACGTCAATCGATGGTGCACCGGTCGTTGGCCTGTGCGCCTTCGACATCGTGCAGGTGCCATTCGTGAATGCGGGCAACCTCGATCGCCGTCCGCGCATCGTCGGCGTCGGGCGCGTGGGCGGCCCTGCGGCGTACATCTGGTCGGATGACCTGGGCAGGACGTGGAAGCAGGGGACGCTGCCTGAGATCTGCACGATGGCGTTCGACGTGCACTTCATCGACGACCGCCGGGGGTTCATCGCCTCGGCGACGCACGCAGATGTCTCCATGTCGAACGCACTGATCCTCGCCACGGAGGATGGCGGCTCGACATGGAGCGAGGTGTACCGATCGACCCGGCCCTTCGAGCTCACCTGGAAGTTCTCCTTTCCCGACGCGACGACCGGCTACTGCACAGTCCAGTCGTACAACCCGGATCCGTCGGCTTCGCAGCGCGTTGTGGCCAAGACCACAGATGGCGGCCGCACGTGGAGCGAGATCCCGCTGGTGGACGATGCGCGGGTGCGCGAGTTCGGCATCGCCTTCCTCGATGCGCAGACCGGATGGGTGGGCGCGATGCCGCATGGCTTCGCCACCACCGACGGCGGCAAGTCATGGACGCGGGCGCACTTTGGAAACGCCGTGAACAAGATCCGGCTGATCCGCTCGGCGCAAGGCGTCACGGGATACGCGATCGGGGTCGATGTGCACCGCATGCGCCTGCCCAGGTAGGGCTTGCGGGTTTGTGGCATACCCCAATCGGGCTATGGGCGCCCGGAAAGTGCGCGGGTGCGCTCGCATGGCGCATCCCGGCGGCCGGGATCGGCGAAGCGTTGAGCAGCCACGCAAGGTGCGTGGCATTCGGTCCCCTACGACAGGCCCCTACAACAGGAAAGCTGACCCCATATGCGCCTACTCAGACCAGCGTTCTTGCCCGCGGTTGTGGCAATCGCCTCTGTATCTCTTGTATCGGCGGCCACAGCCGATGTCCCATTTCAGCCGCTCGCCGACTTCGGCATGGGCGGCGCCCCATCCGACGTCAACGCCTCCGGGCGCATCGTCGGTTCAGTGCGGGTCGACGGTCCTTACTCCTCGGTCCCCGTCATCTGGGAGACGCCCACGTCGGTCCCGGTGGAGCTGCCCAATCAGTTCGGCGGCTATGCGATGGCGATCAACTCTGCTGGCGACATCGCGGTCACCGAGTTCCAGCCTGCGGGCATCTACGGCACGCCTGTGGTGCTCATCGGCGGCACAGAGCGTGTGGTGCTGCCTGACCTCGGCGAGGGCGGTTACGCAAACGACATCAACGAGTCGGGCGTGGTCATTGGTTCGGTGATCTCCAACGGCAACTACCGGGCTGCACGCTGGGTAGGAGGCAAGCTCGAGGTGCTGGCGGTTCCCGAGTTCGAGACTCCAGACGGCATCGTGTGGACTTTGGCCAACAGTATCAACTCGTCCGGTGTTGTCACCGGCACCGTGCGTGGCATGGCCGGCTCGGGCACTCCTTCGGCGGCAGTGCGCTGGGATGTGGACGGCACTGTCTCGATCGTGCCGAGCGAAGGCATTGAGACCAAGGGCATTTCGATCGACAACGCGGGTGGCGTCCTCATCAACGGCTACTTCGACGGCGGTGCGTCGCGAGCGCCAGCGATTGTGGAGCCCGATGGTGCCGTCAATATCCTCAACGTGCCCGCCGAGTTGTTCGCCGGTGCGTCGGCGACGACCATGAGCCGTAATGGCATCGTGGCGGGCTATTACTACAACCTTGGCGGAGGCCAGTTCGAGATCAAGGGTGTGGCTTGGGTCAATGGCGTGTTCACGCCACTGGCGATGCCTCAGGGGCAGCGGTACGCCTTCCCCGGCGGCGTCGGAAACAACGGCTTCGTGTTTGGCTCGGCGACCGATGGCGTGACCGGACTCTCGGTCCCCGGCTTCTGGGCGCTGGACGTGGGTGACAGCTCCATCCAGCCTCTCACGGCGATCGGCTCGCCTGGCAGCACGGTCGAGTTGGCTGCAGTGAGCACGCGCGAGAACATCGCCAATGTCGGGCACAGCGTGTCAGCGATGGTGAGCGGCACGATGGTGGGTCAGGCGATCACCGACACCAATGGCCGTGCACGCCTTTCGTTCACGATTCCCGCCAACTTCCAGGGATCGCAGATTTCGGTCCGCTACACGGACGAGAACGGCGCGTTCGCACAGGGTGTGATCGAGGTCACGCCAGGCTGCAACGCCGCTGACCTCAACTGCGACGGATCGGTGAACGGCAACGACCTCACGACACTCCTTGCGCAGTGGGGCGGCAGCGGTTCCGCGGATCTCAACGGCGATGGCGTGGTGAACGGCATCGACCTCAGCGCGCTGCTTGCGTCGTGGGGCAGTTGAGCCAGCGACAGCGGTGGCCGCTGATCCGGCGCCGCTGACTCCCTTCTTCCAGTTTCATGATTCACGAGGCGCGCCCGTCCTGCGGGCGCGTCCTCGTTTTTGGCGAACTGGAATGTGCACGGATCCTGTGCCGGACGACTTTCGATTCATGTAAGTTGTACTTGACAAATCGAACCTCGGTTGTACTTTGTTGATTGTGACTTCACGATCATTAAAGCCAGAGGGCCGCGACGATGCACCTGATCACCCGCTGCTGGCACTCCCGCGCGAGGACCTCGACCTGATCGTCCAGCTCGTGCTGGCATCAGGATCGCTCAAGGATCTCGCCACCACCTACGAGGTGAGCTACCCGACCATTCGGGCCCGGCTCGACCGCACGATCGCGCGGCTGCGCGAGGTGCTCGCCGGACGAGCGCCAGACCCAGTGATCGAACTTGTGGCGGATCTTGTGGAACGGGGCGAGATCTCGACGGCAGGCGCGCGCGCCCTTCGCGACCTTGTTCGCACGCAGTCATCACGTTCGGGCAACGGCCAAAGGAGAGGCACATGAGCGAGTGGTGGTCCAGTCAATCGACTGGCATGATCTTCGGGATCGCTGGCGCGGCGTGCGGAGTGCTTGGGGGCATCCTCGGGACAGCCGCAGGATTGCTCGTGCGGCGTGGACGTGGAAAGCCGGTTGTGTACGGCTGCTTAGCGCTGATCTGCGCGTTCGCTATCGGTAGCGCCACACTCGGTACGGTGGCGCTCATCAGTGGGCAGCCGCGGCACGTCTGGATGTGGCCAATCCTGTTTGGCGCCATTCTGCTCACATCGGTCCTTCCCAGTGGGCTCATGATCCCGCGGTGGTACCGCCAGGCCGAGCAGCGAAGGCTTGAGGCGGCGGAGATTCGCCGAAGCTCCTGAGCCCCTCGCGCCGCGGTCTACATTTCGGCGCAGGAGCCTCCGATGCCCAACGCTGCCGTACTCGCCGCACTGGCCGTCGCCATCTCTGGGATCTCTGCGATCGCCGCGCAAAGCGCCAATGCCCCAAAGTCTGAGCCTGACACACATGAGGTGGCGCCGGTCACCGAACGCATGAAGGCGAGTGCGGCGGCGCTTGCGCCAACGGTCAGCAGCGACCTGGCCAAGAGTTTCCTCCGTGCGACGGCGAAGCTGTCCGATCCCGGCACGCGCACCATCTACCGCAACCGCGAGAAGGGGGTCGCCGTGACGGCGCGCGCATACGACGCGATGAGCGCCGAGCAGCGAGAGGGATTCGCTGCGCGCGAGTGCACGCCTGACTTCTACTTCGAGACCGGGTACGGGTCGCCGCTCGTGTACGTGCGCGCGCTCGATCTTGCGGCGCCGCACCTCCCGAGCGCACAGCCCGGTGCGAAGCCGAAGCTTTTCGACTTCGGCTACGGCACGATCGGTCACCTGCAGATGCTCGCCCACTGCGGGTTCGACGCGTACGGCGTCGACGTGGAGCCGCTGTTCCCGGCGCTCTATAGCGAGCCGGGCGACGCAGGCAGCATCGGCACCGGAACAGTGTCGATCCACAAGGGACAATGGCCCGCCGAGCAGCCGCTTCGCGAGGCCATCGGCGGCGGCTTCTCGCTCATCACGAGCAAGAACACGCTCAAGAACGGCTACATCCATCCGGTCCCGGCACCGGGCCAGACGGTCGATCCCAGGCGGCTGATCCAGCTCGGCGTGAGCGACGAGTCCTATGTGAAGCACGTGCACGATGCGCTGCGTCCAGGTGGCGTGTTCGTCATCTACAACATCTGCCCGCCGCAGAATCCCCCGGACAAGGAGTACCTGCCGTGGGCCGATGGCGCATCGCCGTTCCCCCGCGACATGCTCGAGAAGGCCGGCTTCGAGGTGATCGCCTTCGATGTGTCCGACCAGGAGTGGGTGATCGGTTGCTTCGACACGCTCGGATACGGCGAAGGCAAGCCGCGCGCAGAGCTCGCGACCGAGTACTTCTGCCAGTACACCATCGCGCGCCGCAAGCCGTGATGGTCCTTAGGGCGATGGCTCGGCGCGCGGGACCAAGGTCTCGCGCTCGAGCACGTCGATCTCGGGCAGCCGGTCGCTGACACCGGGCACGCCGAGGCGCCGGAGCATGTTGAGGCACTGCGCGCGGTGATGCATGCCATGCGTCGTGACATGCACGAGCATCGCGCCGACCGTGAATCGGTAGGGCGAGCCGCCGAGCGTCACGTCCATCTCATGCGCGAGTCCGCGCTGCCGCGCGCGTGCGGCGCAGCCGGAGAGGTCCTTGGCAGCTGCATCAAGCATCGATGCGAGCTCGATCGGCGACCTCCGGGTTCCATCCTCGATGGATGGCCTCAGCGCACGGGGCGGACCGTCGATGCGGTCGGCCCACCGGAACATGGCGCCAACGATGTGCGTCAGCGTGTCGTGGAGCGAGCCGAGCCCGATCTCGAACCGCTGGTGCCACTGGCTGTCGGAGATCTGGCTGCACGCCCGGAGTACCTCGTGCGTGGCCCACACGTTGTGCTCGAGCAGGATGTCGAGCGGATCCGCCGAGCGCGCAGGCGCGGCAGACTCAGGCCCTACCAGCGCGAGCAGGATGCCGTCATATCCCTTCGCGCCCACGGTCTGCACGCCCGCCGCAGCAAGCCGCGGGTGCCGCGCTATGGCATCCATCATCGTGCGGACGCCATCGACGCTGGCATCGCCTGTCGCGCCGTCGATCAGCCGTCCGCGCCGGATCACATTGTCGACGATGATGAGCGTGCCGCTGCGCGACAGCGCGATCGCATGCTCGAGGTATGCGGGGCAGTTCTCCTTGTCGGCATCGATGAAGATGAGATCGAAGGGCGGGGTGGCGGCGGCTCGCAGCTGCGCAAGCGAATCGAGCGCCGGACCGGCGATGACCTGGACACCCGCAGCGATGCACGCGCGTGCGATGTTCTCGCGAGCGAGCTGCGCCCGTGAGGGGTCAAGCTCAAGCGTGACCAGTTCGCCATCGTCGGGCAGCGCACGCGCCATCCAGATCGCGCTGTAGCCGGCGAGCGTGCCGATCTCGAGGATGCGCCGCGCGCCGACCGCGCGCGCAAGCACCTCAAGCAGTCGTCCCTGCGCCGGCGCGACGGCGATCTCAGGCAGTCCCGCACGTGCGGCCATGTCGCTCGCATGGGTGAGTGCCGGATCCTCTGGCGCGAGCCATGACTCCAGGGCACGGTCGACGGAGCTCCAGAGCGACTGTTCCGATTCAGGCAGCGACATGCAGGCATTATCGCGAATCAGCCCGACCACAGCGCCGAGATCGGCACGGACATCAGGGACGGATCAAAGCGCACGCTCTCGCTGCCATCATCTCGGTGCGCGCTCAATGGTGGAAAATCCACCAGTACGTGGTGGAATATCCACCACGTCCCGTGCCCCATCGCCTCGCCCGGAGGCGCGATGGGGTGTTGTGCAGCGTGCGCACTCGTATCAGCCCGCCCGCGAGCCGCTGCCCTGACCGCCACGCGACCGCACCTCGAGCACCACTGGCGCATTCACGGGGCGGTAGCTGAGATCGACAGCGGAGGCGTTGACGTACGTGGTGGGCCCATCACGGTGCACCCCATATCCCTCGTGGATGTGGCCGAAGACGTGGTACGCAGGCGCAGTGCGGCGCGTGGCATCCAGAAGGTCATCGCATCCGACGGCCTCGCCATCTGCGGTGCGGTCGCCAAACCACCGTGGCGGCCCATGGGTCACGAGCACGTCGAGACCCTCGGGAATCATGGACCACACCCGGCGCAGCGGCTCGCCACGGTCGAGGTTGAAGGCCCAGTCGAAGAAGCGCGGCTGCCACGGCGAACCGTAGATCCGCAGACCCGCGACGGTCACTTCCGCATCCTCGAGGTAGGTGAGCCCATCGCACAGCGCTCGAGCGGCTTCGCTGCGCCGCTCGAAGCAGAAGTCATGGTTGCCTGCAATGATCACCTTGTGGGAATGCGGCATCGTCCGCAGCCACGCGGCTTCCGACGCGAGCTCCTCGAGAGTCCCGGAGCCCGTCAGGTCGCCAGCGTGAATCAGGATGTCGCCCGGCGGGATCGCCACCCTGCGGCACTGCATGTGCGTATCCGAGATGCACACCACCCGAAGTGCGTTCATGGGAGCGTCAGCCTATCGAGCACGGTGGACGGACCATCACTCTGTGCCTGAAGTTCACTCGCGCCGTGCGCGACACGCGCCTGTGCGTCAGATCAGGCAGATCGCCGCCGTCACCGCCAGCGTTCCGATCACGCCCACCACCAGGCCGATCATGGCAAGTTCGCGCGGGCGTACGAAGCCGGTGGCACGCGCAAGCAGCATGGGAGGCGTCGACACAGGCAGGCCCACCGCCAGTGATGAGCCAAGCGCCGACGCCAGCGCGCAGGGGAGTGCGACCTCGCGGTCGCCGATCGCCAGCGCGATCGGGACGAGCAGGTTCGCGGTGGCGGTGTTCGACATGAACGTCGACAGCACCACCGACACCGCACAGAAGGATGCGACCAGCGCGAAGTGCGGCGCAGCCGCAGGTACCGACCACGCGACGATCCACTCCGCCACTCCCGTCGCTCCCAGGCTCATGCCGAGCACGAGTCCCGCGAAGAGAAGCCCAAGCGTGCGCCAGTCAAGCGCATTGAGGTCCTTGCCACGCACGAGTCCAAGTGCGGGAAGCGCCACGATCGGCAGCAGTGATGCATGCTCGATGGGGATGCCGGTCCATGGCTGCGTGGACCACAGGATCACCGTCGCTGCAAACAGCGTGCACCATGTCCATCCGGCAAGTCCCAGGCGTGGCATCGCCACCATTGGCGTGGCCTCTGGCCATGAGGGGAATCCGCGCGCGAGCGATCGCAGCAGCAACGCGCTCGTGACGATGGCGACCGCCGCGATCGGCACTCCAATGACGAGCCAGTCGAGGAATCCGAAGTCGACTCCGGCATCGCGAATCAGCCCGTAGGCAATCACATTTGGTGTCGTGCCGATGGGTGTCGCGATGCCGCCGACGGCCGGCCCAAGCGCCGCCGCAATCACCATTGCCCGAGCTGCCGGCGAGGCCGTTCCCATCTGCCCGACGATCGGCACGACGATCGCCAGCAGCAGCACGGCCGCTGCAGTGTTGCTCATGGACATGCTCATCACAGCACCAGTGCCGAGCACGGTCACGAGCAGCGCTGCAGGTCGGCCGAGCACCGGACCAAGCAGACGCGACGCGATCATGCGGTCGACGCCGGTCCGCGCGGCACCCAGCGCAAGCATCATCCCCGCAAGAGTCATGACAAGTGCCGGCGACACCCCTTGCCGTGCGATGTCCATCCATCCGATGGTTGGCGCGCCTCCAGGCAGAAGCCCAGTCGGAAGCGTCGCAGCGATCACGGCGACGCTGATCATGCCTGCAACGAAGGGCGGCACGGCGCCGGTGACCCACAGGATGCCTGTCATCAGGAAGGTGCCGAAGGCGACGCTTCCTTGAGGACTGAGCTCGCCCGAAATCCAGCAGCCCAGTGCTCCAGCGACTCCGCTCGCCAGCGCGATACCCGCTACGAGCCATGACGGGCGGTCCCGTGCGGCATCACTCGCGGAACATGACTCCGTACCATTCATGTGCGGTTCGATGAGGCTAGTCCTGCACAGATCATCCTCGACGCGCGTAATGCCGGATTCCAGTGCGGAGCAATCAGTCAGCCCGATCCGCCCCTGACGCACATCGGCAATGAACGACAGTCATGTGCGCCGCAACATCGCCAACCGCCCTTGTATGGCACCGCACTGACCTGCGGTGCGTGGACAATGCGGCGGTGACTGCGGCGGCCGATGCTGCAGATGGTCGTGTTGCCGGCGTCTACGTGCTGCCCGAGGATCTGGGCGAGGCGGTGCGGCTCGGGCGGGGGCGGTTCGCATCTCCGCTGGGCTTCCCGCGTACGAGCCTGCGGCGATGTGGGTTCCTGCTCGATGCGATCGACTCTCTGCGTGATGAGTGGCATGCGATGGGCTCGGCGCTCTACGTGATGCGCGGACGTCCAGATCTGTGCATCGCGTCGCTTGCGCACGAGCTTGCGGTGCGTGAGGTGCACACCGCACCGTGCCTGGCCTACGACGAGCATCAGGAGAACGATGCGGCGGACCGCGCGCTCGATGAGTACGGCATCGCACTCAGGGTGCATGACGAGACCACAATGATCGCGGCAAGCGATCTGCCGTTTTCGCTTGAGGAGCTGCCGGATGTCTTCTCGAGCTTCCGGCGAGTCGTCGAGAAGACCTGCAGGGTGCGGGCGCCTCTGCCTGAACCGAACATCGCGGAGCTGCCCGAGGCGCTGCGCACAGAGGCGAGCCAGCGATCGGATGCGGTGCTGGCATCACCCGAGTACGAGGCTGCGCGCACGGCGTCGTGCCAGACTGATCCACGCGCGGGGTTCGTGTGCCGGGGAGGGCGCTCGCAGGCACGTGCCCGCATGCACCGCTGGTTCTGGGAGACCGACTCCATCGCGCAGTACAAGGAGACACGCGACGGTCTCATCGGCGAGGACTTCTCGTCGCGGCTGTCGCCCTGGCTTGCGCTCGGCACGCTGTCGCCGCGCGAGGTGGCTGCCGAGATCCGCCGCTACGAGCGCGAACGCGTGGCCAACGAGTCGACCTACTGGATGTTCTTCGAGCTGCTGTGGCGCGACTACTTCCATTTCTGGGTGCGCCGCTGGCAGGGGCGGGCATTCCGGGCGTCGGGTGTGCTGGGGCGCACGCCATGCGGCACGCAGGATGAAGACGTGTTCGCGAGCTGGTGTGCGGGCACCACGGGTGAGCCATTCGTGGATGCGGGCATGCGCGAGCTGCACGTGACGGGCCAGCTCTCCAACCGGGCGCGGCAGAATGTCGCGAGCTGGCTCGCACGCACTGCGGGCATCGACTGGCGCCTCGGTGCGGCCTGGTTCGAGAGCCAGCTGATCGACTTCGATGTGGGACCAAACTGGGGCAACTGGCAGTACGTGGCCGGCGTCGGCAACGACCCGCGCAACCGCACGTTCGACGTGCGCGCTCAGGCCGATCGCTACGACCCGGACGGCCGCTACCGCGCGCTGTGGGTTGAGGGGTGAACAGTGCGCTTCACGCCTTAGGGCGTCCTCTCCGAGGCGCACCCGCCGTCTTCAAGGTCCGCGGCCGCTGCGCCCATGGATCCACGAGGCCGATGCCAGTCAGCTCGAAGTGCCTGACGTTGCGGGTGGCAAGTGTGCCGCGCCGGGATGCCACGATGCCGGCAATCTGCACGTCACGCACGTCCACAGGCCGGCCCCTCGCGCGGCTTCGCGCTGCGATCTCGGCCGCTGATGCTGACGCATCGGCATCGAAGTCAAGGACCCGCCCCTCAAGGTCAAGGCGCAGCATCCGCTCGAACGCGTCGCTCAGCGTCGTGCGGCGGCGCCCTGCAGGCAGCGCCAGGATCCCGTAGCGGATCTCGAAGAGCGTGACGGCAGTCGTCCAGAGCGAGGTCGCAGGCTGCTGGTCGAGCCACGTCACCACCGGCCTGTCCGGAGCCGACTGCATCAGCGCCGAGATCACGTTTGTGTCCAGGACGATCATCGCCGGAGATCCGGCAGCTGCGCCGGTGTGCCTCGCAGTGCGGGGATCTCATCAGCGAGTCCCCGTCCGCGGAACCTGGCGGATACTCGGCTGCCGAACCGGACCGCTGGCGCGGGACGTTCGGTCACCGCAGCCCGGAGTATCTGGCGAACCTCCTCCTCCATGCTGCGCCCATGGCGACGGGCTCGCGAACGCAGCCGGTCGCGCACGTCCTCCTCGATGTTCCGGACCACAAACTGTGCCATATGCAAATGATAGCGTGATATCAACATGAGTTCCAAGGTAGCCGCGGCCCGGCGGGCGGCACCTCAGGAGGGCGAAAGTTCGCAACGTTGTCCTGCGAGGATGGGCGCTATCGTGCGCGGCATGGCACGGCGACTCATCTCTTCCGGATCGTCCTTCGAGCGCGAGATCGGCTACTCGCGTGCGGTGGTGTGCGGTGACTGCGTGTTCGTCGCGGGCACCACCGGATTCGACTACTCGACCATGACCATCTCGGAGGACATCGTCGCGCAGACCGAGCAGTGCATCCGCAACATCGAGTCGGCGCTGCAGCAGGCTGGGGCGTCGCTGCGCGACGTGGTGCGCGTGCGGTACATCCTGCCCCGCGCGGAGGACTTCCCTGCGACCTGGCCCACGCTTCGCGGCGCATTTGGCGACATCCGACCGGCCGCGACCATGATCGAGGCTGGCCTCGCGGACCCCCGCATGAAGATCGAGATCGAGGTCGATGCGGTCGCCGGTGCACGATGACAGGGCAAGTCATCCTGTGCATCCGATTCGACTTGGGTACCCCATGGTCATGCGGCCATAGAGGAAGCGCGCATTAACCTTCAGTCTCTCCGGATGACCCATCGCCCTGACATGTTGGACCTGCTCGCCGGCCGTTGGAGCGGATCGGGCAGCGGTTCCTATCCCGGCATCGAGCCATTCCGGTACGCCGAGCAGCTGGTGATCGCCGACGAGCCCGACTGGAACATGCTGAGCGTGCTTCAGCGCACCTGGCTCGAGCGCGAAGGTGCCACCGGAAAGGCGCTTCACCTTGAGAGCGGGCTGATCCAGCTCCGCGATGACGGATCGCTGCTGTACTGCTGCGGGCAGGACAGCGGAAGGACTGAGGTCATGATGGGAACCGTCGCGCGCATGGATGGTGCAGTGCGAATCGACTGGGTCACGACCGCGCACTCGAACGACGCAAGGCTCGTTCGCATGGGCCGGACATGGTGGATCGATGGCGCAACCCTCCGGTACGAGGCGTTCCTCTCGACTGTGCGGACACCGGAGTACCGCAAGCACCTCGAGGCCACACTGCATCGGCAGGGGAGTCGCGACGCGCCCTGACACGGTCGCGTGAGCGGTGTTGGTGAGGGTGAGCGCGCGCACCGCGTCCGGTTCGACACGGGGTTCGCAAGATCGGTGAAGAGCGTGCAGCCGGTCGCTCCGCTCGCGAGCGCCCATTCGTAGCCCCGCCGCAGAAGCTCAGACGCCGTGTACACGGGTCCAATCGAGTACC
>CAYPOZ010000004.1:33368-33807 GCA_964412415.1 uncultured Isosphaeraceae bacterium
GCTGCGCTCGTGACGGCCCAGTGCGAATGGGCGCTCGCGAGCGCAGTCGCATAGCCCCGTCGGCGATGCTCGTGCGGCGTGTAGACGGGTCCAATCGACCACCATCCCTACACTCGGCGTGAGTTGAAGGCCATGCTCACGGGCGTGCCGTCGCGCGCAAGCCAGATCCAGGCGCGCTCCGAGCGTCCGAGGCGATCTCCGCCCGTTGGATCACTCGGAGAAGTCTGCAAGGCCTCCGAAGAGAATCCATCGATCCATCGCTGGAGAGTCGACGCATCCTCCACCGTCGCCAGCCGCGGGGCACCCGACACTTGAACCTGCGCAACCGGCCGCTCGAGCGCGTAGAGCCCTTCATGCATCACGAGACGCGGGTTCATCGCGCCCGCACCGGCAGCGAACGCCCACGCTGTGTGGTCCGGCCCGTGCACCATGCACGCCT
>CAYPOZ010000004.1:33817-35013 GCA_964412415.1 uncultured Isosphaeraceae bacterium
GTTCCCGCGCTATCGCGTCCGTTGTCATCGAGACGATGACCTTTCGGGGCGGCGTCTGCATCGCGATGCCGACATCTCCGGTGGACACATCCTCGACGGCCGCGAGGCGGACGCTCGTGGGCTGCCGCTGCGGATCCCCGATCACGCGCTGCATCACGTCGATCAGTACCTGGTTCTGAATCGGAGCCCTTCGAAGTGCCTTGCCGACGGCGTCCTCGAAAGACTCGATCGAAGTGGAAAGCGTCCGAAGCATGCCAGCCGGAAGTATGGCACGGAGTCGCGCGTGCGTGACGGTGCGCTGACTTGCGCGCGCTGCCGCGTGGAGCCGATCCGGTCGGTCCGTGAAGCTAGGGCACGCGCTTCGAGAGGAGCACGACGACAGCCTCGGCCGTACCCGTCGCCGAGGCCGGGTTCTGGCCCGTCACGAGACGGTCCGCGACGGCGACGCGCTCCTGGAAGTTTGGTGACGTGACGAATGCCGCACCGCGCTGCCGGAGCGCCGACTCGAGCGCGAAGGGCACCACCGTGTCGAGCTTGACCGCAATCTCCTCCTCGTTGGTGAACGCGGCGACCTGCTTGCCCGCGACGAGGTAGCGGCCGTCCGACAGCCGGAGATTCACGAGCGCCGCCGGGCCGTGGCACACGGCCGCCACCACGCCGCCGCGCTCGTAGACCGACCGGGCAAAGGCCTGGAGCGACGCATCCTCCGGGAAGTCCCACATGGTGCCGTGACCGCCCGAGAAGAACACCGCGTCGTAGCGGGCCGCATCGGCTGCACGGATGGCGGTGGTCGACTTTGTGCGCGCCACCAGTGCCGCGTCGGCGAGGAAGGCGTCGTTGATGGCGTCCTTCACGTCGAGCCCGTCCATTGGTGCCAGCCCGCCAGTCGGCGAGAGGAAGTCAATCTCGTAGCCCGCCTCGCGGAACACGTGGTGCGGATGGGTCGCCTCAGAGAGGTAGAAGCCGGTTGGCTTGCCAGTGCTCCCGAGCGTGCCGTGGTTCGTAAGGACGATCGCGATACGCCGGTTCGCCTGTGCGGAGCTTCCACCCTTTCCGGTGGCAACCGGGGCGGCGCACGCTGTGGCGAGCGCCGGAAGCATGGCGATCAGGAGAAGTCGAAGGAGTGGCAACGGCCGCTGGACGCGCGCGATGTTCATGCGCGCGCGAGGCTACTGCACCGGCCCCCACGCGCCGAG
>CAYPOZ010000005.1:0-12912 GCA_964412415.1 uncultured Isosphaeraceae bacterium
CTACTTCCTCGCGGAAGGCGATCAGGACGAGCCCAAGGTCACGGGTCTCCTTCGGGATGTCCCGCTGTGGACTGGACAGCTCCGCGATGAGTCTGTCAATGTCCGTGGCGAGGGCGTGGGGGTCACTGGGGTTCGACATGAAGCTGCCGAACCGATTGCGGATCGATTGGTAGGTGGCATCCAGGCCCCGCGCGTAGGCCGCTGACTCTTCGCGTGCGGCGCGCTCTGCACGGCGATTGTCGTACATGACCAGCAGTACCGCTACGACCGCACCCGCAAGTATCGCCGCCACCGCGCCGATGCGAACCACCTTCCACTCAGGCGACATCAACCTTGTGCCGAGGGTCGGACTCGTGCGGACGGGGTTGGAATCCTGTGGTGGAGCGAGTGCCGAAAGATCAGGCGGCGCATTGCCGGGGAACCACGGCTGCTCGCCGGCAGACCCGATCGGGATCGATCCGCCCATCACACGCTGGACAAGCTCGTCATCGGGCTTGAGCTTGCCGGCCTCAGCGAGCGCCATGAGCTGCTCGAGCGTGCGCGGGCTCGATGTTCGGCCGTCGCGGATGACCAGATACGTGTCGTCTGGGACAAGCCCGGGGTCGGTGCTCATGGGGGTGGGCGGGGTGCTAACCTTGCTTCGTTCCAGATAGACACCCAGATGCCCCCTATGGGACCTCTATGTTCTTGACCTAAACCCCTGAAGTGGAGAGGTTTATGCTGACTCAGCCCGGCGCCGCACCCCGCACGCTCACCGCGAACAGCAGGATGCGGCTCACGCCGTTCTTGCCGCGGTCGACAAGGGTAAGCGAGTCAAGCTCCGGCCCGAACCGCACCGCTGGCTTGGCCATGCCCGGCTCAAGCAACTGCCCACGCAGGTAGTCGCGCACGTCACGCCCCGACCGCAGCGTGATCCGCTGCACGTGACCATCTCCCTCGAACTCAAGGTCGATCAGTTCCTGGCCCGGCGATCCCCATAGCGTATTGAGCACGAGCACGCACTCGGTGGCGCCACGCACGCCAAGCGGAATCGTGTAGCGGCGCTCGTCGCCCTGCACAGAGCCGCCGATGGCGCCACTGACCGCGCAGAGTCGCGCCGCGCCGCCCTCACCGGCGGGCGCAGCGAACAGCAGCGGCACCCCATCGGCCGTCTGCAGCCCCACCGGCAGGTTGTGCCCCTCGCGCAGCTGCGATGCGCCCGCGTTGAAGTGGGGCGAGAGGTCGATGCACCGGTACGCGCCGACCGTCCGCGACGCATCGACCCTCGGCTGCCCGCCGCCCCGAACGAGCACCAAGCCGAGCCCGACAGCCGCAATCGACGCCATCACAGCGCCAACTGCCCGTCGCCGTGCGCGCACCGGCTGGAGCCGCAGCTCTCTGATCCGCTGCGCCACAGCCTCGGCGGACTGCGGCCGCAGTGCAGGGTCCGCGCTGCAGCAGGACTCGGCAAGCCTTTGCAGCCCACCGGCCGCGCGCGAGCGCCTCAGCACTTCGCACGCGTCAAGCACGGCGCGCACGATGCGCCCGAACGAGTAGATGTCGCTGAGCGGGCTCGCGGCCCCGCCAGCCACGAGTTCTGGCGCCGCGTACCCCGGGGTGCCCGACGCTGGCATGCGCGATCCCGCATCGCGCGCAAGGCCGAAGTCGATGATGCGCGGCTCGCATGCGATGTCCGGCCAGGCCGAGACGAGGATGTTGCCGGGCTTGAGGTCCAGGTGCACAACGCCGATGCGATGCGCCACCGCAAGCGAGGTTGCGACCTGCTCGAGCAGCGACAGCACAAGCTCAGGTGAGGCTTCGGGCGACGATGCGGCCGCGAGCAGGTTTGGCCCTCCGACATACTCGAGCACCAGGTACGGCCTGCCGTCGCTCGACACCCCAGCCTCATAGATAGGGCAAAAGCCCGAGGAGGGCAGGCGGGCGATCGCCTCGCGCTCAGCCTGGAAGCGGCGGACAACATCGTCGGCGGAGTCGTGTGCACTGAAGATCTTGATCGCGACGCGCCGGTTCAGCGGCTTGCGCTGGTGCGCGAGCCAGACATCCGCCTGGCCACCTCGCCCAACCCTTCGGATGATCTCGAAGCCTGCAATCTCCGGAGGTTCATCGGACTGTTGCCGCGACGGCACGCCGAACATCGCATGCGAGCTCGGCTCTGGATCCCCGGCGTCCTGCATCACATCAGCAGTCCGTTGCGATTGCGAGCGCGAAGAAGTCGCGCGCGTGCAGGGGAGCTACGGCCGATGCCGCGCCGAGAAGACCGTGAATCGCGTCGATCGACTCGGAGCTTCCTGTTGTGCGGTGATGCACGATGGCGCATGCCACGCACCATGCGTATGCGAAGAGCGCCTCGCATCGTGTGGCGTTGGCATCGGCACGCTCGTAGCGGCGCTTGGCGCCGGCGCGGGCAGCGGCTAGGCCTGCCGTGCTGGGCGCGGTGCCGACCCAGTCATGGGGCAACGGCTCGTCGGGCCCCGCATCCGCGGCAAGCGATGCGATCGCCGCCTCGATCCACGTATCGCTCCTCTGCGACAGCGCATGCTCGATCAGCAGGTCGGCGGGCCGCACGGCCGGCATCATCGCGATGCGCACAAGCCTGCGGAGCGCATCGGCAGGCGGATGGTCAGGCGCTGGGGTGGTCACGACCGATGCTCCTCGAGCGACTCGAGCATGCCGTAGAGCTCGCGCTCCACATCCTGCGGCGCCACACCCTCGCGCACGAGCAGCAGTCGGACAGCCTCGCGCAGCAGGCACGAGACCCGGCGCGAGGATTCGGCCATCGCAGCGGGGCTCATGTGGAACTCGCCTGCAAGCTCGCGGTAGGAGCGTCCATCGATGAAGTGCCTGCGGAAGATCTCCCACGCGGTGTCGTGGCCGGAGCGGCGCAGCTCCGACTCCACATGCTCGCATGCATTCATCAGCAGCGCCCGGGACCACGCGGCCTCGGCCTCCGGAACTCGCTGGTCATGCGGGTCGTACCCGGTGTCGAGAGACACGTGCCGCTGGTCAGCCCGACGCGTCTCCTTGGCGTAGAGGTGAAGCCCGTTGATGAGCCAGCGCCGAAGCGCCATCCCCGAGTCGAGCCACTTGCGGAGGTAGTCATCGCGGAGCAGGCGGTCAGTGAGGAAACCTTGGACGAGCTCCACGGGATCGGCAACCGATCGCAGCGATGATCCTCGTGCGTACACGACCAGCGGATCCGCATATCGACCCAGCAGCAATCGCACGGCATCGAGCCGCTGCTCCGGTGCGCCGCCGAGCATCGCGGCGAGGTCCGTCCGATCCGTGGATGGGAAAACGCTGGTGGCGCTCATGCAGATTGCCTCGAGCCTGGTCGCAAGGACAGATCCGGGGACTGCGCGCATGGGACCGCTCTGCGCGATTGCCGCGCATTTGCCAGTCGAGCACCCGCGGAGTGTGTTGCCTTCATGAGCCCCTTCTTGGGGCAGTCTACGACGCGCGGTGCGTTCGCCCGGCTACTTCGTGGCCCCTGCGAGAGCCAGGCTCAGGTCCGCCCCGTCGATTCGGCCGTCTCGGTTGAGGTCGCCGCGGAGCAGGTCACGGTTCGCCCATGCCACCAGGTAGTCCGCGATGTCGCGGTCATCGACGCGGCCGTCGAGGTTGACGTCCCCCGCGGCCATGCGACAGGCGGCCGGCACATCGCCGGATAGGAGCATGTCGCATTCCGGATAGGGATGGCCCGCGGGCGTCGTCGACTCGAGCCGGGCGACGAGCTCGTCGCAGGTCGGTGGGGGAGTCGTCGCATCGCCGGGCGATCGCTCGCCGCCGATGCTGGGATTGGATGGATCGCTCGCGTTGCCGGAGGTCGGCACGGTGCCGTCCGACTTCACGCCACGATCGCGCGAGGCACCACCGGCTGGGTTGGCTCCATCGCGCGATGCGCCACCATCGGGATTGCGCACGTCGCGGTCGCCGCCACTGCCGCCACCGCCACCAGCACCGCTGCCGTCTCCGCCATCATCGCCTGACGTGCCCGCATCGGTTGGCCGGAATCCGGTGTCGGACGCGCCACCGGGCGAGTCCCCGCGCGCCGTGATGCAACGCACGACATACGTGCCGATCACTCCGGGCGCGATGGTCTTGTCGTTGATGGTTGCGGCCGACGCGGGAACGGAGTCAAGTTGGGTGAGCGCGCCGCCAGGAAGCTGGCGAAGCACCCGGTAGCCAGTGACGGCGGGGGAGGCAGACGGAGTCCACGTCACGCGCACAAACTCGCGCTCGGTGCCGTCGGTGGCGCTCACTGCCGCTGGCGCAGCCACGCTTCGCCATCCGCGGTCTGCGTTGCTCGGCGCGGACACGCCTGGACCCGCCTGCGCACGCACCACATACGAGTAGCTCGTCATCGGCTCGGCGGTCGTGTCGCGGAAGCGCGGCGCGCGCGATATGCCGATCAGCGTCGGCGCACCAGCGCCAACCGACCGGTAGACATTGAACCCGTCGCTCGCCGCTGCACTCGACCACGAGAGCTCGATGCCATCAGCGCTCGTCCCGTCGCTTGCCACAAGATCGCGAGGCGCGATGACATTGCGCCATCCTCGGTCCGGGCCGCTGGCTACGGAGTCGCCCGCCGCCGTGCGCGATCGAACCATGTAGCTGTACGCCACGCCGGGTACCGCTCCCGTGTCCGCGAAGCTCGCGCCGGTGGGCGTGCCAACCTCGGCTGGCGTGCCTCCAGCAGCAGCGCGCATCACGCGATATCCGGTTGCTCCGGCCACCGCACTCCAGGTGACGTTCACGGCGGCAGTCGACGTGCCGTCGCTCGCCGCCACGTCCGCCGGAGCCGCCACGTTGCGCCAGCCGGTGTCAGGGGCGCTCGTCGCGGAGTCGCCTGCCTCGGTGCGCGCGCGCACCGTGTAGGTGTAAAGCGTTCCGGCCACCGCATACGTGTCGCCGAATGACAGCGCGTCCGCAGCGATCGTCCCAATCTCCGACGTCGTGCCAGTGCCCTGCGCGCGGAACACGCGGTACCCGGTCGCTCCCGCCGTTGCGCTCCATGTCACGTTGACCGCAACGATCGACGTGCCATCGGATGCGTACACGTCGGCTGGCGCAGCGATGTTGCGCCAGCCGGTATCCGATGCGCTCGGTGCAGAGTCGCCTGCGGGCGTCCTCGCACGAACCGTGTAGGTGTAGGTGAGGCCGGCATCGGCGTACGCATCGTCAAATGGCGATGCGGTTGCCGTGCCGATCTCCGTTGCGGCCGCCGAACCGAGCGCCCTGAACACCGCATACTGCTGTGCGCCGGTCACGGGGTTCCACGAGACCGTCACGGCGCTGGTCGACGATCCGTCCGTCGCCACCACGCCAGTCGGCGCCGACACGCCTCGCCATCCCGCGTCGCTCACCTCGAACGCATCGCCGGTAGGCGTGATCATGCGGACGGTGTAGGTGTAGGGGGTGCCAGGCACCGCGGTGGTGTCGTCGAAGCTCAGTGAAGACACCGGCAGCGTCGCCAGCACGATCGGGGCAGCGGTGCCTTCCTTGCGCAGCACGCGATAGCCGGTCGCATTGAGCGCAGCGGTCCACGTCACGCGCACCCGTGAGGTGTTGGTGCCATCCTCCGCCGCCACGTTCGAGGGCGGCGCCTCGATCACGCCCATGTCGAGCGCGAAGTCGTCGAGCCACGCGTTCGCGCCGGTCATCCCGCCGGGGCGCGTTCCGTACCCGCCCACCGCAAACATCTGCGGGTCGCGGATCCCGAGCGTCACGTTCGTGACCGCGGGCGCGTTGGGGTCGTTGTATCCCGTGAGGCTGACGTACATCACGTCGGCGCTCGGGAAGTACTGCAGGTAGAACGTTCCCTCGTACTGGATGGTGCCGATCGGGTTGCCGCTGTAGTAGTTGTAGAACGCGAATGGCGTGTTGGTGAAGTACGCCCAGAAGCGGTAGATGTTGACCACGCCGCCCGTGGCGTTGATGTAGTTGACGTTGAAGTCGCGGCGCGGGCCCACGCCGCTGAAGTTGTGCGTGCCGATGGAGATGTTCAGGCCAGACCTGTACCCGGTGGCCTGGCGGGCAGACGCCGCAGGGAACATCGAGAAGACGACGCCCGCCTCGGACCCGACCGTGCTCGTCGTGCCGCTCGTGAACGAACGCCACTTGACCCGCGCGCGGATCTCGCTGGTCGCGCGCACGCGCCAGTTCTTCGCCGCGTACCCCGCAAAGCTCTGCGGTGTCAGGTTCGGGTTCGGCGTCGTCGAGAACTCGAGGCGGTTGTTCGTCTCCGCGATCGTCAGCGTGGCGTTGGCCGTCTCGCTCTCCCACCAGGGTCCCGGGGACGTGTCGTTGAAGGTGTCGGAGCTCTGGCCCTGAGCGGCGGGCGTGCCGAATCCAAGCAGGGCTGCCCAAAGCAGCAGCGCACTCGTGAACAGGGGCCGCCGCATCCGCCAGAAGATAGTCGCTCGAGGCGCCAATCCAAGGGCCAAACCACGTCCTCGCGGGCAGTTATCCGTCGCTGACGCCGTATCACGCCCTGAGAGGCAAGCGAAGGGGACCCGAGTCCAGTCGCACTCGGGTCCCCCGTCGCCTAGGTGCGCCGGTCAGGTCGTCCAGTTCGCGAGCACGATCGCGAGATCGCGGGCATTGACGGTTCCGCTGCCGTCCACGTCGCCCGCACCGGAGGATCCCCAGTTTGCGAACATCACCCCGACGTCGAGGCCATTCACGATGCCATCACCGTTGATGTCGGCAGGGAATGATGAGCTCGGCACGTACTTCACGATGCGTCCCTCGCCGCCCGCGGGGTAATCAGTGGCGCTGATGACACCGTTGAGCCCCTGCGGTGAACGGACGTAGTTGGCGAGCGCCTGCTGGTAGCTGACCCCGATGTTTCGGAACGTGAGTCCCTGCAGCGGGTATTCGTCGCCTCCGCGGCACAGGAAGTCGATCGTCGCCGCGGGAATCGTCAGCTGCGGATCGATCACGATGCCGTCATCAACCAGCACCGTGCCGTCATCGAGCACGATGTCGATCACGCGGGCTCCGGGGTTTGCGGCCACCGAGTAGGTGAACCGGAAGCCCGCAATCTGCGCGAAGCGGCCGTTGTTGCCCGTCGGGAATCCCGACGGCACGGGCGTGACGCGGCTGACCGCGTTCTCGATGAGGTCCTTGAGCGTGCTGACGGGCAGTGCCGGGATGATCGAGACAAAGTTCGAGAACGGCAGGAACTGGAACGTGTTCAGCTCGGTGAAGTTGCCTGCAGGGAGAATCGAGTTGTTGCGGATGCCGCCTCCGTTCTGGAACGCGATGATGGGCTGCGGCAGGTTCTCGGCAGGAGCGAGGAGTCGCGCATTCCACAGCAGGCTGTCGGCGCACAGGTTGCCCTCATTGGTCTCCTGGGAGCGGATGGTGCTCGTGCGGCCGTCAAGCGCAACCTCGCTGACTGCGATGATGTTGGAGGCGAGCGCGGCCACAGATGCGGCCACCGGATCTGTCACCTGTGCCTTGACCACCGGATCCTCGATGACACCGTCTGCGAACGTCGTGCTCGCGACGCGCACGGGTCCGCTTGTGGAGTCGACGCCCACCACATTGCCCTTGGCGTCGAAGTCGACGACAAGGCGGCCGACGTAGCGGTAGTCGCCGCGCGTCGTGATGATGGGGAGCTGCCGGCCGTTCGCATCGGTCTCGTAGATGGGGTAGGCGCCGTAGCGCGCGTCGGGAATGCCGTCGCCATTGGCGTCGATGGCGTCGTCGGGCAGGAGGAGCTGGCCAGGATTCCAGAGCAGCTCATCGCCGCCGCCGGCAACCAGCACGTCTACGTCGCGCAACTGCTGCGCGAGCGCGCGCTCCGCGGATATGCCCTGAAGGTGGGTCATCACGATGATGTGCCGCACGCCTGCCGCCGTCAGCGCATCGACCTCAGCCTGGATCGCGCCGAGCACATCGGGATTGATCCCGACATCGCCGGGAGAGCTGATGAAGGCGATGTCGGGCGTCGTGGCGCCAACGAAGCCAATCGTGACGCCCTGCGTGACGCGGGTAGTGCGCTTGGCGATGCGACCCTTCGTCACCAGCGCCGCGAGTTCCGGCTCCGGCGTGAAGTCGAGATTGCTCGAGAGGAACGGCGTGCCGTCCGTGAAGCCGCGGATGATCTGCGCCAGCACGTCCGGTCCAAAGTCGAAGTCGTGGTTCCCGATGCAGATTGCGTCGTATCCGATCGCCTGCAGGGCAATCGAGTCGTAGAGGCGGCTACCTGCGGGAAGCGAGAAGCTCGCGTTGAACTCAGGTCCCGGGAGCACGTTGTCCCCGGAGGAGACCATCACGCATCCGCCCTCAAGGAGCGCCGCCGCGCGCAGCTGGTCGGCCTTCGTCTTGAACCTGGCTGCACCTCCATAGGACTGGAGCGACGACGCGGGATACAGGAGCTTGCTCTCGGTGTCGTTGGTGTGCAGGACGGTCAGGCGGAAGCTGCCGGAATCGGCTAGAGCGGTGGCAGCGAGAAACGCCGCGATGACGGCAGCAGCGATGCGAATGAGCATTGGGAGTGGATCTCCATCCTTGGGAGCGAGGGGAAAGCGACGCTCCGACAGGATGGACCACGACCGCTCAGGTCCCGTCAGCGGACCGCAAGCGAAGCGTCAGCGCTCTGTGCGGAGAGCGCGTACGCAACGTCAAGGAATGGTGATGCGACCGGCGCGGGCGCTCAGGAGCGTCCGCGCGAGACGCGCTCGACCTGCTCGAGGTAGGCCTGGATGTTCTCGCGGGGCTTGATCTGCTGCGCGCTGCGCAGCAGAGGAAGCGCCTCGGCGTAGTTGCCCTTGCCGACGAGGAGCTGCGCGTGGCGCACCTTCGCATCCGCCTCGTACTTCTCGATCTTCGCGGCGCGCTCGTAGAGGAACACCGCCTGCTCTGCGTCGCCCTTGCGCGCGTGGTACTGGCCGAGCAGGATGAGCGCCTCGCCGTCCATCGGGTCGAGCGTGACGATCTCGTTGAGGATCTCGGCCTCCTCCTCGCCCGAGCCGCGCGCCACAGCCATGCGCGCCTTCATCTTGAGCATGTCCTTGCGCTCGTCGTCGGTGAGCTCGCCCTCGAAGACCCGCTCCACTTCGGCGAGCAGCGTCTCCGCTGAGCCGCTCGCGCCGCGCGCCACCAGCACCTTCGCGGCCCGGATCGGGCGCTCTGCCTTGCCGCGCGGCTCCATGCCGAGCGCACGGATGTAGTACATGACCGACACGTCGTAGAGGCCCTCGTTGACGTAGATGTCAGCGAGCATGCTGAGCGCCTCGATGGAGGTCTTGCCCATGCGGTCGACGATCTCGAAGTTCTGCGCGGCCATCATCGGCTTGCCCATGCCGATGTAGGCATTCGCCTGCAGCATCCACAGGTCAGGGGCATCCGGCGTCTCGCCGATGAGCTCATCGGTCATGGCGATCACGTCGGCGAAGCGCTTCTGCTTGAAGAAGCACTTCACGAGGCCGAGCTTCCAGTCCCGCGTGCCCGGGTCAAGCAGCATCGCCATGCGGTAGGCGCTCTCGGCTGCCAGTGGCTTCTCGCTGTTGGACAGCGCGTACCCAAGCACGCCGTAGATGCTCGGCTCCGCACCACCGAGCTCGATGACCTTGATGAGCGCGGGCACCGCCTTCTCAAGCTCGCCCGCACGCACGCGCAGCATCGCCAGGTTGCGCCAGGCGCGGCGGAACTTGGGGAAGCGCTGCACAGACCGCTCGTACTCCTCCATCGCGCGCGGGATGTTCCCGAGCTGGAAGGCGATGTTGCCCATCGTGAAGTCGAACATCGCGCTCGACTCCACGTTGCGGTTCTGGTCGATCATCACGCCAGCCTCGGCGAGCTTGTCCTCCTGGATCAGCCGGAAGACCTCCGACATCTGCGGCTTCTCCGCATCGGTGAGCTTGGGCTCGATGTCAGTCTCGGAGATGTAGCTCTCGTTGAAGCGGCGCGTGTAGTCGGGGCTGCTGAGGATCGTCAGCAGTTCGGGCGCGAGGCGCACCTGGCGCTCCGGCGGCACCGTCGGGATCGGCCACAGCGGCACCGTCGCCGCGTACGGATCCGGCGGCGGCACCTCGGGGTAGGCATCAGGCTCCTCGTCGCCCTTGCCCTTGCCGGACTTCTTCTTGCTGGCGCCGGCGTCCTTGGAGCCAGCCTTGCCGGCAGCCGCGGGTGCGGCCTTCGCGTCGGACTTCGACGACTGCGCCAGCAGCGTTGCGGACGGCATGAGCGCAAGTGCGCCGGCAAGCGTGAGGGTGGGGAGGATCGTGGTCATGGGACTCTGGCTCCTGCGGGGGAACATGGTCAGCTCACTTCTTGGTCTTGGGGAACGTGATCGGCACGCGCATGCGGAAGCGGACAGGCTGCCCGTTGCGCTTGCCAGGCTCGAACTTCCACTGCTTGATGGCATTGAGCGCGGCGGTGTCGAAGATCGGGTTGCTTGTGCCCTGCACGATCGGGTTCTCGACGCGTCCGCGCTGGTCGACCGTGAAAATGATGTAGACGGTGGCTGGCGCGGCGCGCTGCATCTCCGTCGTGTAGGTGGGGCCGGGCTGGAACATCGCGCGCGGCTTCTCGTCGAGGTCAGCGAGCGAGAACAGCGCGTCGAAGTCGCTGGCGCCGTCCTTGCCATCGCCTGAGGTCGAGGCCACGGGCAACTTCACCTCCACGTCAGCGCCGACGCCGCCGCCCGTGCCCGGATTGAGGGCGAGCTCGAGCTGCGATAGGTCAAGTGGCGCTGACTCGTCCGTGAGCTTGGGGGGCTCGGGATCCGGAGGCGGCTCTTCCTTCTCCTCCTCGGGCTTCTCCTCTTCCATCGGCGGAGGGGGCGGGGGAAGCGCGGCCGTGTTCACGGCCTGCACGATCATGTCCTCCTCGCGCGCCGAGGTGATCGCCTCGAGGAATGGAAGCAGCAGCATGAGCCCGCCTGTCATCGCGAGGCCAAGGACGACAGCGATCGCCCGCACGGCGGGGAGCGAGATCAGGAGAATGGCGCTTCGGCGTCTCACGGCTGGTTGGTGATGGGCGTGGGGTGCGCTACCTGTTCTTGGCGCTGGCGACGCTCACCTTCGTGGCGCCTGCAAGCTTCGACTCGTCGATGATCCGGACCAGAAGGCCTGCAGGTGCGTCCTTGTCGGCCTGGATGATCACGGGCACATCCTCCTTCGCGATCATGCGCTTCACGAGCGTCTGCACGCCGTTGATGCCGATCTCCTTGCCGCCGTACACCACCTGGCCGCTCTTGGTGAGGGCGATCATGATGCTGATCTTCTCGAGCTGCGCCGCCGATGCGGCCTGGGGCTTGTCGACCTCAATGCCCGTCTCGTCCACGAAGGTCGTGGTCACGATGAAGAAGATGAGGAGGATGAACACGCAGTCGAGCATGGGGGAGAGGTCGATTGCCGGCTCTCCGCCGTCTGATGAGTGCGAGCTTCTGAATCGTCCCATAGGGCGCTCCTGTCAGGTGAGTCAGTGGAAGGCTCGGCGCTGGCGGATGGCCATGCGGCACATGCCCTCTGCGGTCGAGAGGAAGTCGCGGAAGCCAGCCAGCTTGCGCGACAGGAAGTAGTGGCCGAAGAGCCCAGGCAGCGCCACCACGAGGCCTGCCTCGGTGGTGATCAGTGCCTCCGAGATGCCTGCGGCGATGGCGCCCATGGTCTGCTCGCCACGGGTTCCCTCGGCGAGCGCCGCGAAGGTCGCGAGCATGCCGGTGACCGTGCCGAAGAGGCCCATCAGCGGTGCGGCACCGATGCACACCTTAACGAAGCGGAGCTGGCCCTCAAAGGGCTCGAGCTCGAAGGCGCGGTACTCGTCGAACGCAAGTGATGCGCCATCCGGGTCTCCGGCGCGCGATGCATCGGCGACGAGCGTTGCCACCGTGCCGCGCGCCACGTCCGGATCGGAGATGATCCTGCGGATCCGCGCCTTGGATCGCCGCCGCATGCCCGACATGAGCATGGACAGGAAGACGTTGAAGCACAGGGCCCACATCACGAAGGCCACAAACCAGATCGCATACATCGCGGTCCCGCCCGCGACCGTGATCTCGAGGGCACGCTCGACGATCGGCGGCGGATTGGCCACCAGTGGCTGCAGCGATTCGGGCAGGTGCCCGGCGAGCGCCTCGAAGTGAGTTTGTTCCTTCGATCCGTCCATCGTCATGCAGCCTGTGCCGAGGCCGTGTGCTCGCGCCGCGCAACCTCGTTCATGAACGAGACGCCCGTGGACTCCATGCGGTTGACCACCTTGCGCGCCTTCGACGACAGGTAAGCGTAGAGCAGCAGCGACGGGATCGACACGATCAGCCCGTACTCGGTGGTGATGGGCGCCTCCGAGATGCCGCCTGAGAGCGTCTTCACGTCGCCAGTGCCGTACACCTCGATCATGGTGAATGTGTTCATGATGCCAGTGACCGTGCCGAGCAGGCCCAGCAGCGGTGCGGCCGATGCGCAGATGGCGATGAAGGGCAGCATCGACTGCATGCGCATCTGGGTGCGCTGCATCACCTCGAACATCGACTCCTCGACCACATCGCGCGGAAGGCCAAGGACCGCGGTGCCTGCCTGCAGCATCCTTCCCATCGGACCGCCGATCTTGCCCGCGAGGTTTGCGGCGTTGGTGAACTCGCCCGCGCCGATCGCCTTGAGGATCGCGCGCACCTTCCTCTGGCTCGGCAGCCACACGAACAGCATCGTGATCCACTTGAACAGTGCCACCAGCATGGCCACCGCGCCAAGCCCGATGATGGGGTACATGACGGGTCCACCCTTGAGGATGTGCTCGATGAGCGTCTCCTCTGTCTGCGCAATTCGATGGGCGTTGCCCATCGTGGGGTCGAAGGGCATGCCGCCGATCCCGTTGGCGATGTAGTCGCCCGCCTTCTCCCGCATTTCTGGGGACTGGAAGGGGGAGAAGGCGGACGACTACATCGCCAACGGGATCGGCGGC
>CAYPOZ010000005.1:12940-24628 GCA_964412415.1 uncultured Isosphaeraceae bacterium
GACTGGAAGGGGGTGAGCGACGGCTCGAGCGAGCCGAGCTTCTGCTCGGCCGTGCCTGCCATGCTTCCGTCCATCGCTCGGAAGATCGCCGAGGGCCCCGCGAGCACGAAGGTGCCCTGGTTTACGGTGCCCTCAGGATCCACCACGGATCCCTCGAAGCGGGATCCGCCGAATGCGCCGTGAAGACGCTCGAGGCTCGCCGCGAGCACAGTCGCCTGCACCTCGAAGAGGTCACGCTGGCTGATGTCCTCGTTCTCCGATGCCTTCTTGGCGGCGTCGAGCTCCTGGCGGTAGCGCTGGAGCTCGGTGATGTGCAGGCCCGACTCGAAGTTGCGCAGGTACTCGACGAGCAGATTGGCGAGGTATGCCACCTCTTCCTCGCCCGCCTTGATGTTCTTCTGGAGGTCGCCGAGGCCGAGCGACCGGGTGTCGAGAATGCGGGTCGTCTCCTGGAACTTCTTGCGCGCGTCGGAGACCTGCTGCTCCACCTCGCTCAGGCGACGCATCAGGGGGACCTTCTCCTGCGCGATCTGCGAGCGCTGGTCGGACAGTTCCTTGAGCGCATCCTCGAGACGCCTCTGCATGTCGCCTGTGGCGTCGCTGAGGGTGCGGGCTGGTGCTGCGGCAGCTGGTGCGGCTGTGCCCGCTGCCGGCGCCTGGGCATTGGCCGCGGAGGAGAGCGCAACGGCCGAAGCGGCCGCTGCGACGAGAATTGAACGGATTGCGGTGATCATGGTGACTCCGTGGTCTCTCAGTTCTGCTTTGGCTTGAGCGGCAGGAGCACGAACTCTGCGGGGCTCTCGTTCTTGAGGATCGCCACCATCTTGGCGATCTGCGGGGCGTGCTCGTTGGCGACAGTCCACGTCCATCCGTCGGCATTGGCGCCGCCGTACCCCGCGATGCGGCCATTGCCGCCGACGAAGAACGCCTGCGCGAGGCCGAGGTACACGACAGTGACCTCAGCGCTCGAGCCATCCGCGAGCTTTCGGATCTCGGTCGTGGTCGTGATCTCCCGGTTGAACTTGTTGACCTCGTTCACGATGCCCACCACGTTCTGGAATCGCGTCGTCAGCGGGAGCGTGGTGGTGTTCGGGTCCTCGGGAAGGCGTGAGGACAGCGGGCGGATGCGCTCGCGGATCGGGTCGGGAAGTCGCGCGACCAGCTGCTTGGTGCGGTTCTCCATCGTGGCCGCAACCTTCGCGAGCGCGGCTGACCCCGCGCGCACCCTGTCGTTCTCGGCGACGAGGGCCGCGCGGCGCTCGTCGGCCTCTGTGATCGACTTCTCCGCCTCGGCGATGCGCTCGTTCGCCGACTCGAGCTCGCGCGCAAGGATGTCGATGCGCGACTCGAGCAGCTCCTTGCCGAGCGCCCACTCCTGCGACTCGTCGCTGATGACGCGGCGCGTCTCGACCCAGCGCTGCATCGCGGCGCGTGCCTCCTCGATGCGCATCTGCACCTGGACGGGGTCCGGCGCGGGTGATGCGGCAGCGGGCGCGGGTGATGCGGCAGCGGGCGCGGGTGCGGGCGCTGGCGTTGGCGCCGGGGCGGGCTTCGGCGCCGGCGGTGGCGAGGGCTCACTCTGCTGAGGGGCCGCCGGCGGCTCCGCAGGCGCGTCCTGCGCGGCTGCCGTGCACGACAGCGCGAGAGCTGCAAGTGCGGTGAGGAGGGTCGTGCTGGTTGGGTGTCGCATGGTTCAGAAGTCCATCTGGAAGCTGAGGCCGATCGAGAAGTCGATGCCGGCCGTGAACGATGTGCTGAGGATGCTGCCGTTGACGTAGGCACCCTCGTACGCAGTCTGGATCTCGGGGTTGAGGAGGTTCTTCGCCTGGAAGGTCAGGCGCAGGTACTCGCCGATGCGCTGCTGCACGGTGAGGTTGAGGGTGCCGTAGGCCAGCGAGTACAGGCTGGGCACGAAGTTGTTGGTGTCGATGCCGGCGCCGGTCTCGAGCGTCTCGCCGGTCAGTGTGTAGAAGAGGCCAGCTTGCGTGCCCGTCTCCTCGTAGTCGTAGGTGACATTGATGTTGGCGAGGTAGGCCGGCGCGCCTGTCATGTCGCGCGTGCTGAGCGGGAATCCGATGGTCTGGAAGAGTGCCTGCTCGTTGTCGGGGATCGTCACCTCCGACTCGATCAGCGTGAGGTTCGCGCCGACCTGCAGGCCCTTCAGGCTCTCCTCGATCGCCTTGGCGTCCACGCGCGCCTCGAGCTCGATGCCGTAGAGGTGGCCTTCGGGGTAGTTGACCGGGCCCGTGTAGACGAAGCCCTGGGGCGCCTCGAACTGCGAGTACTCGATCGTGTTGCGCAGGCTCTTGTAGAAGAAGGAGCCCGAGAGCAGCCAGTTGTCGTAGGGCGTCCAGTCGACGCGCACGTCGTAGTTGTCGAGGTTGGCGATCTCGAGCTCCGGGTTGCCGATGAAGATCGGGCCGCCAAGGAACTCCTGCTGCAGTACGGGCGTGATCTCGCGGAAGGTCTGGCGCGCGATCGTCTGCGTGAACGAGCCCCGGAAGACAAGATTCTCGATCGGCTCGTACTTCACCGAGAGCGCCGGCAGGAAGTTCAGGACGCTGTAGTCGACGTTGGCGGCGTCGGGATTCGTCGCGAAGTCGACGGGCACGAGCGCACCGGGCGGGAACCACACCGCGTCAGGGCCGCCAAACACCTGCGTCGTCAGCTGCGTGCTCTCGATGCGCACGCCGCCGAGCACGCTCAGCTCGCTCGTGATCGGGTACTCCGCCATCCCGTAGCCGGCGATGATGCGCTGGTCGCCGTTGTAGTCGACGTCCTGCGTCGACTCGAAGATCGGGTGGTTCTCTGTGGGGAACACCGCGCTCCATGGGTCGTCCCATCCGCCGATGTAGTCGGTCGGCGATCCTGGCGAGAAGCGGTTGGTGAACGTGTCCTGCGTGAAGGTGCGGGTTACCCAGTCGCCGAAGAAGCCCGTCTTGACGAATCCCTCGCGGTCCTCGTCGACAGCGAATGGCAGCTTCAGGTTGAGGGACAGCTGGGAGCTCTTCTCCTCGATGTCCTGCCAGATGTGCTGCGCCCAGCCAAGGTTGATGTTCTCGGCGGGCTGGTAGGGGATCCAGATGCCCGGAAGCGACGGGTCGATGAAGTCCGATGGCGGCAGCCATACAGACGCGAACTGCGTCTTGTCGGGCTGGCTGTACGTCGCCGTGCTCTGGGAGAGCGTCCAGTCGAGCTCGGGGATCTTGAGGAACTCGCCGTCCTCGTCGCCGAGCTTGTGGCTGCCGTTAAGGATGACCGACTGCGTCGAGGTCTCCGTGTACTGCAGCGTCTCGAGCCGCTGGTAGGGGGAGGCAAGCAGCAGGTCGGTGTTGGCGATGCTGCTCGGGTCGTTGGGGTCGTAGGGCGGGAGCGGCGAGAAGGGGAATCCGTACGCGCTCCAGTCGAAGTCAGGCCCGGCGAAGAACTCCTTGCCTCGCGTGTTGGTGGCGAGCGTCGCCTGGTTCACGGCGATGCGGGAGTACAGGTACGTGCCGCCGATCTTGTGCCGGTCCGACTCGACGCCGCCGGACAGCAGCGTCCCCCACTGCACGCTCTTCGCGCCCTCAGTGACGTCAAGCAGGTTCGTCTGGAACTGCAACTGGCCCGGTGTGCCCTGTCCGTACTGCGGAATCAGCCCCTCGGACGGCGTGATCCACCACTGGTCGGAGACGCCGTTGTCGAAGTACGAGTAGTCGGTCTCGTAGAAGAAGCTGCCGAACCCGCCGACCTTGACCCCATCCGCGACTTCCCACTTGCCTCCGCCCGATGCGGACCACTTGTAGTCGAGGTAGGGCGAGTCCTGGGTCGTGGTGCCCACGGGGTAGCCGGTCCACGACTGCCCGATCAGGTTCGTGGGAATCTCGGTGCCCTGGTTGTTGCCCCAGTAGTTGAGGTTGCCGTTGCGGTACGTGAGGAAGTCCTTGCCCGCGCCCACGACCTGCGAGTTTGCGCCTACCTGCCCGCGGATCTGGAACGAGGTCTCCTCAGGGATGTCCTTGAGGTCGATGTTGATCGCGCCGCCGGAGGAGTCTCCCTGCTGGTCGGGCGTGAATGACTTGCTGACCTGCACCGTCTCGAGGATCGCGGTGGGGAACTGGTCGAGCTGGACGGCACGCCGCTCCGCGGCAGAGGTCGGCAACCGAACGCCGTTGAGGAGCGTCGCCACGTAGCGGTCGGGGAGTCCGCGTATGACCGCATAGCGGCCCTCCTGCACGGATGCGCCGGGCACAAGCAGAAGCGCCTGCGCCGCATCGCTCGCGCCAGCGCGCGAGATGATTTCGGCGCTCACCGCATCCAGCAGCTGCGGCGTCTCGAACTTCAGCTCGATCAGCGTCTGTTCCGAGCTGCCGAGCTCGATCTCCTGGACGATGAACTCGTCCATGTCCTCGTACTCGGCGACGAGCTTGAGGTCCAGGTCGGCAAGCTGCCCCCCGGTCACGGTCACGTTCGCCTTGACCTGGCGGACATAGCCCTCCTTGGCCACGATCACTGTGTAGCGGCCCGGAGGCAGGTTGACCGAGAAGTTGCCCTGGTCGTTCGTCTGGACCTTCGCGCCCGTCTCGACCACCGTGATTGAAGCCTTCGACAGGGGATCGCCGAAGTCCCCATCGGAGATCACGCCGCGGAGCGTGCCCGCATCCTGAGCGAAGGCGCCGGAGGCCGCCACAAGCGCGATTCCGGACGCAGTCCAGACATGTGACGGCGTGATCATGCTCACAACGCGAAAGGGCAGGACGGGACATCCGGCACGCACAGCGGCGTGCCGTCGACGTGAGGCAGGGAAAGTAGGTCTGCGACTGTGAACCTGAGTTCACAATCCGTGTTGTGAGTGTGAGCGAATCGTCAAGGATTTGTGAAGGCGCCGCGAGGCGTCACCACGGGTCCTTGAGTCCGGCGCGGATCTCGCGGATCCGCGCGCGGCCGGCGTCACCGGGATCGATGTCGTTGACGACCATCGCCACGCACGTCTCCGTCAGGTCCTCCGCACGGGGGCGCGCGTTCGGATTGGCGGTGCCCTCGTTGATCGCCACAATGAACGTGTCGAGCGCCTCCGCGCGGTCTCCCATCTTCGCCCGCGTCACCGCGACCGCACGCAGGGGAGCTGCCCGGTAGATGTCGATGATGGACTCTCGCTTCTCGCCGAACAGCGCCAGCGCCTGCGTGAGGTCGGCACGCGCGTCCTCAGTGCGGCCTATGCCGTGCTTGCCAAGCGCGACAGCCGCCACCTGCACCATCTCGTCCTCCGGCATCCAGGTGCCCGAGTTGAGCACGCCTTCCGCAGCCTCGACCAGCGGAGCCGCACGCTCCCGGTGACCTGCCTCAGCTGCGATGCGCGCGAGGGCGAGCAGGTTGGCGATGCGGACATCAGGTGGGAGCTTGCCGTTGGCTGCCTCGATGGAGCGCTGCACTCGCGCGCACTGCTCGGCGTTGTCCTGGCACCCCGCGTACAGCGCGATGCAGACCTCTGCGGCGTTGCGCGTAAGGTCGAAGTTGAGGGTCATGATCCAATGGTCGACCTGCTCCATCTGCGCCTCGAATGCTGGTGTGCCCGCCTCGACTGCCGGTTGGGCGCCCGTGGTGTCGCTCCTCGCGGCAACTACCGCCTCAACCTTTCCCTGCTCCGACTCGCCTACTCCAGAGGAGAGCGCCTTCGCCCTCGAGTCACGGCCCGCCTTCGCGTAGGCGCGTGCAGCGTGCACCCGGATGCGCTCCTGCTGCCAGTCGCGCGCCAGCGGGGCAAGCGACAGGGCGCGCTCGGCAAGCTGCTCCATCGCGGCAGTGTCGCCACGCTCGGCGTGCCAGCCTGCGATGTCCGCAAGCATGGTGGCCTGCCGCCACGTCCTCATGTCCTCGGCGTACTGCCGGGCGAGATCCGCGCGATCAAGCTCGAGCGCAGCCGCTGCGCACCACTCCTGCGCCTTCGCCTTGTCGCGCAGGTGCGGCTCCTCGGGAATGCTGCTGGCGATCTCGAACGCCTCGCCGAGCAGCTCGGTTCGCCACGGCGCGACATCGGAGGGACTCCGCACAGCGCTGCCGGAGTCCGAGCATCCGCCCGCAAGTGACAGCGATGCAAACAGCGCTGCCACAGAGAGACGAATCGAGTCGCGCGTGAGGGCTGGATAGTGCGGCATCGAAGTTCCGATGGTGGGCAGCGCCACCCAAAAAGTCAAGGAGCGCCTGGCGGCTTCACGTCTCGCCGCCAGGCGCTCCCTTCAATCAGGAATCACAGACAGAGAGACTCAGTTGCACGGACCCCAACCCGCGAGCACCGCAGCGAGGTCGATACCGTCGACGGTCCCGTCATCGTTGATGTCTGCGTTCGCAGCGCTCGAGCCCCACGCTGCCAGAAGCTGGGTGAGATCCGTTCCGCCGACCGAGCCATCCCCGTTGATGTCCGCGGGGCAGGCGGCCCCGACTGTGCAGGAGCTGGCAGGTGCGGTGACGAAGCCGTATGCGTCAGCCGCGGTCCAGCTGCAGAGCCAGTGGGTCTCCGGGCTGAAGGCGCCGCGGTAGCTGGCGGGGACGAAGAACCCGTCGTTGGGGGCGGAGCCCACGGAGGTCGCTGCGTCGTTGGCGGCGCGCGGGTCGATGCCGGTCACCGGGCTGATCCGGAGGGTGGCCGTCGGGGAGACGGTCGCTCCACGCTCCAGGGACACGATCGGGCTTGCGGTCGCCGTCACGTTGTTGTTCGCCGGATTGCGGACGCCACGCGCGTCGGCCTCGGTGTATGCCGAGCTGAACGTGTTGTTGAAGAACACCGAGTCCTTGATCTCGTTCAGGTTGCCGTCCACCTGGGCGCGGTAGAAGAACGCGGGGTTCGCCGGGGCGTTCACGGTGGAATAGGTGCTGTACGGGGTCGTCCACGTGGCCGCCCACGGCAGCGTGCCGTTGTAACCGTAGCCGGCGCCGCCATCGCCGTCGACGTTGTCGAACGCCACGAGACGCTCGCCAAGATCCATGAAGATGGAGTTGCGGATCTGGACGCGCGCGTTGTCGCGGTACGCCACGCCGTGGTCGCAGCCGTTGGCGCCGGTGGTGCCGCGGTCGCCGATCACGGTCATGTTGTAGAGCACGCACGTGGTGACGGGCTGGTAGTCCGACTGCTCTGCGCCGTCGATCTCGATCGCGTTGTCGCCGACGCCCGAGCCCTGGCTTGCGTTCGCCGAGTAGCCCTGCACGATGAGGCCGAACTGCGCCTTGCCGCGCCAGCCCTGGTCGACATCGAAGCTGTCGTCGCCGATGTTCCAGATCGCGAAGTTCTGGAGGTTGACGGTGCCGCCCCAGATCTCGATGCCGTCGTCGACGTTGTTCATGATCTCCATGTGGTCGATGATGGTGTTGCGGCCAATGCCGCCGAGCGACAGGCCGTTGAGCTCGTTGTTGAGTCCGATGACGCGGCCGCCGTAGCGGAACGACACGTAGGCCAGGGAGCCGCTGTCATCGTCATCGTTGCCGCCGCCGTAGAGCACATTCTGGTCAGTGGGGGAAGAGGCGATGAGCCCCTCCATCGCCGCCACATTGCTGGCGTTGAAGGTGGCGCTGTTGCTGTCGACCGCGTTCTCGCTGATGTACGCGCGGCCCATGATCGTGAGGTTGCCCCACTCGTTGCACACGGCGCGCCAGGTGCCGGTCTTAGGGTTGCCGTTGGTCCATGTCGCGACGTCAGCCTTCGACGTGAAGATGATCGGGTTCTCCTGCGTGCCGCGGGCGAAGATGCGTGCGCCGCGCGTGACGGCCAGCGAGCCGCCGAGGTTGGTGGTGCTGGCGATGATCGTGCCGGGCTCGATCGTCAGCGTGGCGCCGGGCAGCACGTAGACCTGCTGCTGCAGGTTGTAGGTGTTGTCCGCGGTCCACGTGGTGGAGGTCGCGATGTTCTGGGTGACGAGGATCTCGGCGGCGCTGGCGCCGGAGGCGCACAGGATCATGGCGCTTGTGGCAAGCAGCGGGTTCTTGAGCTGGACGTTCATGACGTTGTCCTTTTGGAAGTGGAAGTGGAAGTGAAGTAGGGGAGTGCCTGGCGGCGTCGCCAACCGACCGGTGGTTGATTGACAGAAACGTAGACCGCATTCCCTCGTTTCCCGTGAAGCGTGGTTTCAAGGTCTGCGAGCATTGCGTTCAGGATGTGTGAACCCGCATGAAGCTCCGCGGGCACGCCGGCCGGCGCGTGTGCGGTCCGGGGCCGAAGCACAAATCCTTAACGATGTCTGCACGTGACTTTGCGTCCGCGCGTGTCCTAATTAGTTGCTGTCGCCTGGCAAGGTTGTGCGCCGGGTTCCCTTTCTCGCCTCCCAACCCCTACGGGAGCCATCTCCATGAGCCATCCGTTCCGCATCGTCGCGGCCGCTTCTGTCGCCGCCATCGCATCCATCGCCTCAGCGCAGGTCCACATCACCGAGGTCATGAGCTCCAGCGGAAGCGGGGGCACCGATGACTGGATCGAGGTCACCAACTACGGATCCAGCGCGATCAGCATCTCAGGGTGGCGCTTCGACGACAGCTCCTTCAGCTTCGGCTCCTCGCAGGCGCTCAACGGCGTCGCCACGATCGGCGCTGGCGAGAGCGTCATCTTCATCGAGAGCGCCGCCGGCGCGAACGTCTCATCGTTCCGCAGCTTCTGGGGCGGACTCGCCGGCGTGCAGGTCGGGTTCTACAGCGGCAGCGGGCTCGGGCTGAGCTCGGGCGGGGACGGAGCGATCATCTTCACCGGCACAGGCGCCGAGATCAGCCGCGTGAGCTTTGGCGCGGCCACCACGGGCAGCAGCTTCTTCTACGGCTGGACGGTGGGTGGCATGATCGACCCCGCATTCAACGGCAACATCAGCTCGCCGGGATCCATCGGCTCGCAGGTCAGCTTCATCAGCGCCAACGCACTCGGCAACGTGGCATCTCCTGGCTCGGCCATGGCGCTCATCCCGGCGCCGGGCGCGCTCTCGCTGCTCGCCATCGCCGGCGCTGCACGACGCCGCCGTCGCTGAACTGTCAGGGGAGCTCCCGGCGCTCACTCGTCGGATGTGGCGCTGTCTCCATGCGGCGCCGCACCTCGACGGTCGCGCTGCAGCAGAGACTGTCCGTAGCCGAGCATCGCACTGCGGTCGAGCGCGCGGAGCCGTGCGCTCTCGAGTGTCTCCTCGCGAGAGGTGCCGGTCGCCACGTCCTCGGGTGTGCTGCCCGCGAGCCAGGCTCGGATCCACTCGACCTCGATTGCCCACCGGATGTCGCGCGGGAGCAGCCCGAATTCCGCAGCCGTGATCGGTCCTCGGCGTAGAAGCTCCGCAAGGAACTCCTGCGAACTCATGGGCTGGTCGCTCGGCATCGCCATGTGTATCGGAGTGCGGCGCCGCAGCGCTGCACCAGCCGGGGCTGGCTCACGCGAACTTCATGATCGGCTGCCGATCCCGCATCGGTCGGCGCCGGCGTGTGTGCGTGTGTTAGCGATGTGCAAGCGTTGCGTGAGGTCTGGCGCTTGGTCGCATCGCGAGGGTCCGCGCTAACCATCGCCTGAGTAGTCTCGCCTCCCATGTCAGAGGAAGTGGCGAAGGTGACGACAGGTGCCCTTGAGGTCGAGTGGCGGTCCAATGGCGATGCGCTTGCCGTGTCGTGGTCCGGGCGGCTCGACCAGTCATCCGCTGATGCCGCCCACCGGTGCCTTGAGCCCGCGCTGGCGGGCACGCGCGACATCGCCGTCGACTGCGCACGCCTGACCATGATGTCGAGCCTCGGCATTCGCGTTGTGATCCTGCTGCACAAGCACGTGAAGTCGCGCGGCGGCACGCTGCGGCTCGATTCGCTCCAGCCGCAGGTGCGCGACGTCCTTGAGTTCTCCGGTATCAACAGGCTGCTCGGGATCCCCGGCGCGACGGCCAGCTCGGGACGCTGAAGGCGCCGGCCATCACCATGGGCACGATGCTGCCAGCCTCGCTGTTCCTCGCCGGACTTGCGTTCTTCTTCGTCGGCCTCGAGCAGCTCAGGAACAACCTCAAGCAGACGATCGGGCGCCGGTTCAGGGCCTTCCTCACTAAGTGGACATCGAAGGCACCGCTGTCGGCCATCGTGGGCGCACTGTTCGGTGCGGTCACGCAGAGCGCGACAGCGGTCGCATTCATGCTGCTCGGGCTGGTGATTGCAGGTGCGCTGCCGAAGCGGCGTGCGATGGTGGCGGTCGCGTGGGCGAATGTCGGCACGGTGGCATTGGTGTGGGTCGCGGCTGTCGACATCCAGCTCCTCATCTGGTACCTGATCGGACTCTCCGGGATGGTGCTGGGCCTCGGCATCGCCACACGTGTGCGGGTGCACGCGGGCGCGGTCTGGTCAGTCGGGCTGCTGCTTCTTGGGCTTAAGTTCATGAAGGATGCGGCAACGCCGATCACGGCGGAGCCGTGGTTCGCTTCGGTGGCTACGGTGATGCAGGGCTCGCTGCTGGCGGCATTCGTGGTAGGCGCTGCGCTTCGACTGGTCGTGCAGAGCTCAGCGGCGCTTGTGATCATTGCGATGACCCTTGCGCATCAAGGCGTGATCACCAGCGGGCAGGTGCTGATGGTGCAGGCCGGAACCGGTGTCGGCGTCGCGCTGAGCCTTGTGCTGCTCGGCCGTGGGCTGCGCGGCGAGCATCGCCAGATTGCAGTGTTCCAGGCCACCCTGAACGCGATCGCTGGCATCGGAGTGGGACTCGCGGCGTGGGTCACCGCGGGTCAGTGGTGGGGCCCGCTCGCCTACGTGATCGGTGACGGCGGGGATCCCCAGGCGAGGCTTGCGGTGGCCTACCTCGTGCAGCAGTCGCTGTGCGCCGTCGTCGGCACGCTTCTCGTAGGACCTCTCGAGCGCATGTGCGAGCGAACATGTCCCCCCGAACCCGACCAGGACATCGCGCGTCCGCGCTACATCAGCGATGCGGCGCTGGAGGATCCTGGTTCCGCCCTGGAGCTGGTGGCGCGCGAGCACGTGCGGGTCGTCGAGCTTCTTCCCGAGTTGCTTGACGAGGCCCGCCATGACGTGCGCGGCCAGTCGGCATCACGCACCGGCGAGGCGATCGCATCGCTGCTCGACTCGATCGAGTCCTACATGCGCGACATCATGTCGCGCCAGCTGAGCGCCGATGCGTCGATGCACGCGGTGGCGCTTGACCAGCGCCACCGTGCGCTTGTGGGGCTTCGCGAGAGCATCATCTCGATGGTTCAGGTTGCGCGCGAGGCCAGGCGCCTCGATCCTGACGGGCAGGGCGCCATGCTCGTGGGCGGCCTTGTGGAAGCCCTCGACGGCAACCTGCGCACGCTCGCCGAGGCGGTGCGGGGCAACGACGACCTCGAGTGGTCGGTGCTCAAGGAATTGACCGAGGACCGGGGACCCGCAATGGAGGCGCTTCGCGGGCGCCTTTCGGATGCCAGCGCGCACATGGCGCCTGACTCGCTCCGCGCGGCCCTCTACGCGACTGGCGTGTTCGAGCGGGGCATGTGGCTAGTGCGGCAGCAGGTCGCACTTCGCTAGCCGCCCGTGTCGATTGCCATCTAGCATCCGCCCCGTGATCAAGCTCCCAATCCTCCTCGTGACCGCTGCGGCAGTTGCCGCGCTCGGTCTGTACTCCGCCAACACCAGTGCGCGCCCCTCGAGCGCCGCCGCGCAGGCGGCGCCCGGCACGGCCGCCGCACCTGCGCAGGTCCAGGTGGAGGCAAAGGCGCCGGCGGCAGCGTG
>CAYPOZ010000005.1:24638-25617 GCA_964412415.1 uncultured Isosphaeraceae bacterium
TCGATGCGCTTGCGTCGAAGCTCCTCATGGGATGGATGACGACGGCCGGCAGTGGGGACGCGGCTGCCATCGAGGGTGCACTCGCGCCTTGCTTCCAGCGAATCAGCTTCGAGGGGTCATTCGATCGGGCGGGCGAGGCGGAGCAGCTTAAGACGATGGCGCCCAAGGGCGCAAAGCTCTCAGGCGTCGTGGCGACGCGTGCCGGCGATGCCCTGGTGGTGACCTGCCTGATGTCGGTCACCGAGACGGTCGCCGGCAAGACCGCCCAGAGCGACGAGCAGCCGCGTCTCGGCGTCTGGACCGTCGTGGATGGATCTTGGCGGCTCGTCGCGTGGGCCACGTTCAACATGCCATCGCCGCGGCCCGCTCCAGGCGCACCCCGCTTCGCGGGCGATGCTGCGCTCAACGCCGAAGGCGAGTCGATGCTCAAGCGCTTCCTCTCAGCGCAGCACGCGAAGGAGATGCCCGTGTTCGAGGCCATGGTGGCCGACGGCATGCAGGTCATCAACTTCAAGGGACAGAAGACCGGGGCCGACATCATCAAGGGCGCATCGCACGCGACCACTGATGCACCTGCGCTTGCTGACACCCGCACGACTCGCTGCGGCGACCTCGCCATCGTGACCTGCTCACGATGGGCCAGAAGGTCGGATGGAGCACGCTGCCGGCCGACCCTGCGCCGTTCCTCGCGGTGTTCCGAGGCACAGGCGACAGCGCGAAGGTGATTGCTCTCGCGAACACCAACCGGCCCAAGTGATGCGGGCGCTCTGGAGCATCGGCCTGCTCGCCCTCTTTACGGTCGCCGCGGCCGTGCCCGCGCACGCTGCCTCGCATGCGGACGCGGGCGGTGTCCTTGAGCGCCGCGCGCGCGAGGTCGCCGACCTCATCTCGGAGGCGCCCACGTGGCCAGACGACCTGCTGGCCACATCGTTCACGGCGCAGGTGAAGCCCGGCCAGCTCCGTGCCATCGGCATGCAGT
>CAYPOZ010000005.1:25627-33086 GCA_964412415.1 uncultured Isosphaeraceae bacterium
AGGGCGAGCACTCGGGCACGTTCGACCTCATCACGTCCAAGGGCATGGTGGTGCCGCTGACGCTCGCGCTGTCGGACACGTCGCCACATGAGGTCGTCGGGCTGCTCTTTGGCCTTCCGTCGCCGATGCTCAAGAGCCTCGACGAGGCAGTGTCAGCGATGCGCGCGCTCGGTGGGCAGGTGTCGTTCGGCGTCTGGTCGCTCGGCGAGGGTCCGCCGACGCCGGTAGCCACGCTCGATCCCGACCGGTCGCTTGCGATTGGCTCCGCGTTCAAGCTCCATGTGCTTGGCGCGCTCATCGGGGAGGTGAAGGCTGGACAGCGCTTGATCGCCGACGTGGTACCGCTGCTGCCGCAGTACAAGTCACTTCCCTCGGGCCAGATGCAGGAGTGGCCCGATGGGTCGCCGGTCACGCTTGCCACCGCTGCCAACCTGATGATCTCGGTCAGCGACAACACTGCAACCGACCTGCTGATCGCAACGCTCGGCAGGGAGCGCGTGGAGGCCGCGATGGGGGCGATGGGCGTGGCGGATCCGGCACGGACCACGCCATTCCTGACCACCGCCGAGATGTTCCTGCTCAAGTTTGTTGGCGATGGGGCGCGCGCACGCGAGTACGCGCCGCTCGACGCGGCGGGCCGCCGCGCGTTCCTGGCGAAGTCTCCGCTCGGTGGGCCCATCAGCATGGATGCGCTCAACGCCAGTGCGCTCGCGCAGCCGATGCTGGTCGACTCCATCGAGTGGTTCGCGAGCGCATCGGACCTCGCGCGGACCATGGACTGGATCCGCGTGCAGACCGAGGGTGACGCCGCATCGGCGCTCATGCAGCTTCGCAATGCGCTTGCCATCAACCGCGGGCTCTCGATCTCGCCGAAGCAGTTCCGCTGGGTTGGCTTCAAGGGTGGGTCGGAGCCGGGCGCCATCAACTTGACCTACCTGCTGCAGTCTGCCGATGGCACGTGGTATGCGCTCGCCGCGACGTGGAACGATCCAGCCCGCGCGCTCGACGAGGGCAGGTTCGCTGCGCTCGTGCAGCGCACGATCTACGTACTGGGCACGACCCGGTAGGCTGATTCCGATGATTCGGTTCGCCCTCCTTGTTGCGTGCTCTGCGCCGATCATCGCCATCCTCGGATGCACTGCCGAGTCCCCGCGCGTAGCCACACCTGATCCGTCCGGCACCGTCACCGGCGAGCTCCCGAAGGGGCCTGCGCTCGGCGGCCTGTCCGACGCGGAGCCCGGCACCACCGACTACGACATGCAGGTGTGGAAGGCGCTGCTGCGCGACCACACCAAGATCAGGCGCACGGTTCGCCACATCGACCGCGGTCTGGAGGCGGAGACCGAGTCCGACGACCCGCGCATCGCGGCACTCATCAAGGATCACGTGCTTGCAATGAAGGACCGCATCCGGGAGGGATACCCCGTTCGAGGGTGGGATCCTGTGTTCCGCGAGCTCTTCAAGCGCCACCACCTGATCCGCATCGACGTGGTGCTGACCGAGAAGGGGGTCAAGATCGTGGAGACCTCCGACGATCCGGAGACCGTGCGCCTGATGCGTTCGCACGCGGCCGGCGTGACGGAGTTCGTCAAGGAGGGCTTCGCGATCATGGACCGCGAGACCCCCTACATCGACGAGCCCTGACCTACGCTGCCCCGCATGGCAGCACCATCCAGCGCATCGAGTCAGTCCACCGTTCGACAGGTTCTGGCTGCGGCGGGTCTTGCCGCGCTTGCGGTCGCGAGCGGCTGCACGCCGAATCCGCCCATCGCGCGTCAGCAGCCCTACACCGTGCGAAGTCCGCACGGCGACCGTATCGACGAGTACTACTGGATCCGCGACGACCATCCCACGCGCAAGCGCGATGACGTCATGGCGTACCTGCGCGCAGAGCAGGCGTACACCGATGCGCTGATGGGACGGCTCAGGCCGCTTGAGTCGAAGCTGCTCTCGGAGATCCGCGGCCGCATCAAGGAGGATGACTCGACCGCTCCCGTGTTCGACAGGGGCTGGTGGTACTGGCAGTCGTTCACCCCAGGCGCCGAGTACGCCACATGGATGCGCCAGCGTGGGAGCGTCGCTGGACCTGAGGCCGGCGCACCTGAGGAGGTGATCCTCGACGCCAACGCCCTCGCCAAGGGGAAGGACTTCCTGCGCGTGAGCGCCGTGGTGGCGAGCCCGGACGGCAACCTCATCGCATGGACGCAGGACACGAAGGGTCGTCGCGGGCATGAGCTGCTCGTCAAGGACCTGCGCACAGGCGCCACCCTCGCGGACCGCATCGACGGCACGCTCGAGCCGATCGTGTGGGCGAACGACGGCAAGAGCCTCTTTTACATGAGGCAGGATCCTGTGCTTCTGCAGAGCGGGCCCGTGTGCCGCCACGTGCTTGGCGCGCCGTCGTCCGCAGACACCGTGGTCTACAACGAGCCCGACAGCACGCTGTTCACGTCGATCAGCCCGTCTGCGAGCCGCGAGTGGCTCTGCATCGAGATCGAGGGCTTCGACACGACAGAGCTGCGTGCGGTCCCCCTCGGTACGCCCGATGCCGCGCCGCAGGTGATCATCCCGAGGGAGCAGGATGTACGCAGCTATGCGGGTCACCTCAAGGGCATGTGGGTCATCCGCACCAACCGCGACGCGCCAAACTTCAGGCTGATGACGGCCACTGACAGCGCCGTCGCCAACCGTCTCGCATGGACGGAGCTGGTGCCTCACCGCAGCGATGCGTCAATTGACGCCTTCGCGCTGCTCGACGGAGGCATCGCGATCGGCGAGCGTGCGGACGCGAACGCGCAGGTGCGGGTCATTCCCTGGAGCGGCGGTGGTGGGCGCGTGATGCCCGTGGATGAGGCCGCCTATGCGATGACGCTCGGCGACAACCGCGATCCTGCAAACCCCGCAGTGCGGGTGGGTCTCACGACCATGACGCGCCCCCGGACAACGATCGACGTCAGTCTCGCCGATGGTGCGCAGGTGGTGCGGAAGGTCCAGCCGGTGATCGGCTATGACGCGAGCAAGTACGACTCCACGCGCGTGTGGGTGCAGAGCAGGGACGGCAAGCGAATCCCGGTGTCGATCGCGTGGCGCAAGGATGCGTGGGCCCGCGACGGCCGCCACCCCATCCTTATCGAGGCATATGGCGCCTACGGGTTCCCGTCGGACGCGGCGTTCGACCTCGCTGGCGTGTCGCTGATGGACCGCGGCTTCGCGCTCGCGACCGCGCATGTGCGCGGCGGCGCTGACCTCGGGCAGGCGTGGTACGAGGACGGCCGGAAGCTGCGAAAGCGCAACACGTTCAACGACTTCATCGACGTCGCGGACGCGCTTGCGGCCGATGGATGGTGCGACCCGAAGCTGCGATTCGCCTCAGGCGGGTCCGCCGGCGGACTGCTGATGGGCGCAGTGGCGAACATGGGCGGCGAACGCTTCAGGGGCATGGTGCTCGGCGTGCCCTTCGTGGATGCGCTGACCACGATGCTTGATCCCTCGATCCCGCTCACGACCAATGAGTGGACGCAGTGGGGCAACCCCATCGAGTCGCGCGAGGCGTACGAGTACATCCTCTCCTATTCGCCCTACGACAACATCGCCGCAAAGGACTACCCCGCGATGATGGTGACCACCGGGCTGTGGGACTCGCAGGTGGGCTACTTCGAGCCTGCCAAGTACGTGGCACGCGTGCGGCGGCTGCGTACTGACTCGAATCCCCTGATCCTCGACATCAACCTCGATGCGGGTCACGGCGGCAAGAGCGGGCGCTTCGAGCGGCTGCGCCAGGTCGCGCGCGAGCAGGCGTTCCTCGTGGACCTCGCGGAGCGCTGAACGGTCAGATTGCGGCGCGGCGCAGCAGGGGCAGCGGTGTCCATGCCGCAAGGCTGCGCCAGGCCCACTCGACGGGTCCGACGCTTGCAACGCGCAGCCACAGCAGCGTGAGCGTGATCTGCAGCGCCCACACCGCGAGCACAACGCCCCACAGCTGCACCCGGTCAAGGTGGCCGAACCAGCCGAGCCCATGCCCGTAGAAGATGAGCGTGCAGATCAGCGACTGCAGCAGGTAGTTGCTGAGGCTTGTGCGGCCCACAGCCTCGAGGACTGCGAGCAGCCATGCGGGTCTGGCAGCGTGCGCAAGCAGCATGATGGCGCTTGCCCACCCGAGCGCCCCGAAGAGGCTGCCGAAGTAGTTCCAGTTCATCCACGTGGTGATCATGGATGTGCCAGCGAATTCAGCGCGCTCGGCGAGGATGATGCCGGTGCCGGTCAGCGCGAGGCCGAAGGTGGTGGCCAGGATGGCCAGCAGCGCGTACGTGCGCGTGCGCCACAGTGTGGAGAGGAAACCGCTGCGGTACAGCACGATCCCAAGCATCATGAGCGCAGCCGTACGCCAGAGTGACCATATGAAGAAGATGCCGAACTGCATCATCGCCGCGTTGGCCGCCCGCACGGGCATCTGCTCGAGCCAGCCGCCGCGCATCGCGGTGATCTCCTCCGCCACCAGCTCCGGCGGTGGCGCCCACGATGCCATGATCTTGGGGATCATCGCCTCGGGCGCGAAGCCGATCACGAGCGCAAGCGCAGCCATGATCAGCGGTGGCACCATGAGCATCGTGCCAGCGATGGTGCAGAGCCACGCACTCGCCAGCCGCCGCAGCGGCCAGATGAGCATCGCACACACGGCATAGTTCGCGAGGATGTCGCCGTACCAGATGCCGTACGCGTGCACACAGCCCAGCGCAAGCAGCCACCCCATGCGCCGGTAGTGCCGTCCAGCGGGCGAGACGCCAGGTCGCGTGGGCCGCTCCCCGAGAAGCGCGATGCCGGCTCCGAACATCACGCAGAAGATCGTCATGAAGCGCTGGTCGCAGAGCAGGTGCGTGATGCGCCACGCCCACATGCTCGCGGGATCGGTGGGTCCCATTGCCAGCGGGTTCTGGTAGGCCATCGCGATCATGCCGAACGCGACGATGTTCATCGGCAGGATGCCGAGGATCGCGACGCCACGCAGAAGGTCAAGCGATGCGACGCGCATGCTGTGCCTAGTGGTCGAAGATCAGCGCAATCCACGCGAGGAACAGCACAATGTGCACGAGCCCCTGCGAGAATCCCACCCGGCCGCGCGAGAAGTTCACGGCCGTGATGAACAGCGTCGCGCAAAGCAGCACGATTTCAGGCGGCTCAAGGCCGAGCTCCACCTGCGTGTCGGTGAATAGGGCAAGGAGGAGCACAGCCGGAATGGTGAGCCCAATCGTCGAAAGGGCGGATCCCAGAAGCACGTTGACGGACCGCTGCATGTGCCCACTCCGTGCGGCAGCCAGTCCTGCCAGGCCCTCAGGGAGCAGGATCAGCGCCGCAACGACCACGCCGGTGAGCGCAATTGGCAGGTTGAGCACCTGGATGCCGTACTGCACTCCCTGCCCAAGGCCCTCCGCGAGGAACGTGATCGTGATCAGCGTCCCCACAAGGCCAATCACATGCACAGCCATCTGCCGGCCTGTGATGCGCGCTGCTGCGGCGTGATCCGAGCCCCCCTCATCAAACGAGAAGTCACTGCGGTCGATGGTGGTCTGGCGCCACAGGAAGGCGATGTAGACCAGCAGGCATGCGAAGGCGACGAATACCTCGGTCATCGGGGCCATGTAGCCGTCAGGGCGGCTTTCGGTGAATCGCGGCAGTATCAGGCCGATGGCGCCGAGTGCCGCGATGAGGGCGATGTAGGTGGCGGAGCTGTCCGGATTGAGGAGTCGCTTCGAGCGCAGGCCGCCCACAATGAGGGCAATGCCAGTGAACGCCCCCAAGAGGATCATGAGCACCGCAAACATCGTGTCGCGTCCGGCGGTTGGGGTAGGCGCCACCGTAAGCATCAGTGCCGCGATCATCGAGATCTCGATGGCAATCGCCGACAGGGTGAGCACGATGGTGCCGAAGGGCTCGCCAAGCCTCATGGCCACGGCATCTGCACGCTCAAGCGCGCGGAACGCGCACCCGAGCGTGACGGCGAACAGCGACACCAGCTGGAACACGCCCCACGCGCCCGACATTTCCGCTGGGCTGTCAATGTGGTCCGTCCTGTGCGAGAGCACTGCCGTAACGATGCCGAGCGCGATGAAGGCATCCTTCCACGAGAGGGTCGCGATTGAGTGGTGCGCCTTCGCCGCCATGGCGCGGGCACGTTACTCGCAGGCGTTACGGCAGTGGCTGCACGAACGCGTCAATCGCATCCCAGTAGGTCCGCGTCATGGACAGCCCGGAGTTGTGCGAGCCCTCGAGCGGTACCAGGGTGGCCAGCGGGTTCAGTGCCGCAAGTGCCTCGCCATGGCTGTACGGCACGATCTCGTCCTGGCGCGAGTGCAGGATGAGGACCGGGCACGCGAGCTTCGTCACGGCCTCATCTGAGCGGAAGGGATTCTTCACAAGCGCTGGCGGCACCCCGTACCGCCACGCGAAGGATGCAACACTTCGAAACGGCGACTCCATCACGACGGCACTGCAGCGGTCACCGAGCCGCAGCGCCACCTGCACCGCGACGGCGCTCCCGAGCGACCGCCCGTGAAGCACGAGCAGGGGGTAGCCGCCCTCGCGCACCGCTTCAGAGATCGCATCGAGGGTGTCCTGCACGATCGCATCCTGCGATGGCGATCCAGGCGACCGCCCGTAGCCCCGGTACTCCGCGAGCAGCACATCGAAGCCGCGCACGTTCCACTCGCGCGCCTCGGGCAGGTTGTAGTCGATGAGTTCCGCGTTGCCGTGCATGAAGCAGACGAGGCCGCGCGCGGGCTGTGTGCGGCTGCGCACGAGCCATGCCTCCGTCGCGATGCCGTCGCCGTGGCTGACCTGCATCCGCTCGAGGCCGGGTTCCGCAGCAATCTGCCCCTCGTCCATCCCGGGGCCAGCGGCGTAGGGCATGAAGAGGAGCCGCGACTGCAGGAAGTACAGGATGAGGCACCAGGCTGCGTACACGATGACGGCGCCCCGCAGGATGCGCCAGGCGGTGCTTCGGGTGGTTGCAGCGGGCGTCTGTGCCGTCACTCCCGATCAGGGTATGTGCCCCTGCGGATCGCGCTCCCTTGGCGCTGCGTGGCGCAGAACGCGCTTGCCTGACCTTGCATGGCGCAGATTGCGCGTGCCCGACTTTGCGTGCGGCAGTTCGCTGCCATACTGTTGGTGCATGATCCGGTCTGCGGTTACCCATCTTCTCACCACCACGCTTGCGGCTGCCTGTTGCGCAGCTGCCGCCGACACCGTCGTGACAACGTTCGATGGGGGCGCATCCGACGGCTGGGTCGGCCCGAACGGCAACGACGGATTCGGCGGCGGCACATCCGTCGTTTCCACCGGCGGCAACCCAACGTGGAACATGCGCACGGTCTTCAACGACTTCGGCATCCCGTACTTCAACATCAGCAATGACGCGTTCCTCGGCGACTACACGGACTCGTCGAGCGTGACCCTCAAGATCGAC
>CAYPOZ010000006.1:0-8372 GCA_964412415.1 uncultured Isosphaeraceae bacterium
CTGCGCGTGGAGGATGGCTTCTCGCGGCTGTCAGCGTCGCGGCGTCCGCGCCTGTTGCGCCCGCCGCGGCGGCTCTTGCGCCGGCCGCGCGCGTCGCGATCGCCACGCGCGCCGTCGCCGGTGCCCGCTTCGCCTGATGCGTCGCCCTCGGCATCCGCATCGGGTGATGCGCCGCTTGCGCGTTCGGCGTCCTCGGGGCCTGCGGCACTGGATCCCTTGCCGCTCGGCTCCTCGTCGCCAGGCCCGTCTTCTGTGTCCTGCGGCGCATGCCGCTGCGCGACGACCGCGATCAGCTCCGGTGGCAGCATCAGCGTGCCTGGGAGCAGAAGTGCGGCAAGCTCCGGGTCGATGGCCCCGCGAAGGTCCTCGATGAGCGCATCGGCCGTCATGCCGACGGCCTCCGCAACAACGGTCGTCTCGTATGCCGACTGCTCCGCGGCCATGGCTGAAATGTCCGATGGGAGGCGGCGGCCGCGTCCGCGGCGACGTCGCTTGCGCTTGCCGCCCCGATCGCCATGGTCGCCGGCCTCATCGCGTTCCGGCGCGGCGGCGGCACGCTCCTTCGGGGCCTCCTCGCGCTGCCCGCGCCTGCGCTTGCGGCCTCGGCGCGAACCGCGGTCCTCGTCCTCGTCGCGTTCCTCGTCGCGCTCGCGCGCCGCTCGCTCCGCGCGCCGCTCGCCTGCAGCGGCAAGCTCCTCGCGGATCGGGCGCTCGGCGGCATCGATGTCGGGGAGGTCGTCGAAGCCACCAGACAGCGCGATGGCGGTGGCATCGGCCGGCTGTGCCTTGCGGCGCCGGCGGCGCCTTCGCACGGCCATGTCCTCCGGCGAGAGGTCCTGCTCGGCCTCGGGCGGCAGCTCCACAGGCAGCCGGCTCGCCGGAGGTGGCTCGAAGGTCGGCATGCGGGAGATGTCGATGTCCGCGTTGCGCTCGTCGTACGCGTAGAGGTCGACGCGGTCGGCAGCGAATGCCTCGCTGATGCGCACATCCACGCGCTTGCCGGTGCGCTCCTCAAGCTCGTGCAGCATGCGCCGCTTGCCGGAGAGCATCTCGGTGGCGACCTTCGTCGAGCACACGATCTCCACGCGGCGTACGCGGTCGAAGGTGAAGAGCAGCGTGGCACGGCGGATCATGTCGGCGGCCACGGCGTCAGGCATGCGGATCTCGCCGCTGCCGCTGCAGTGCGTGCAGTCGCTGAAGTGCGTCTTGCGCAGGCTTGGCCTCATCCGCTGGCGCGTCATCTCCATCATGCCGAAGTCGCCGATGGGCAGGAAGGTGGTCTTCGCGCGGTCGCGGCGCAGCGCATCGGCCATGCGCTGCTCGATGTCGCGGCGGTGCTTGGGCGACCGCATGTCGATGAGGTCGAGGATGATGAGTCCGCCGAGGTCGCGCAGGCGCAGCTGCCGGGCGATCTCGTCGACCGCCTCGCAGTTGGTCTGGTAGGCGTTGGTCTCGGAGTCCCTGGCGCTGCGGCTGCGGCCGCTGTTGACGTCGATGGCGACGAGCGCCTCGGCCTGGTCGAACACGAGCGCGCCGCCGGACTTGAGCGGCACCTGCCGTGCGTGGATCTCCTCGATCTGGCGCTCCACGTCGTAGGCGTAGAAGAGGGGGACGGCGCGGTCCCAGTAGTGCACCTTGGTCGCCGCGCGGGGCGCGACAATCTCGAGGAAGAGCTTCGCGCGCTCGAACGCACCGGGGCTGTCGACGATGATCGCGTCGATCGAGCTGTCGGCGTAGTCGCGCAGCGTGCGCACCATCAGGTCGCTCTCGGTGTAGAGCGCGCACGGGCCGCCCGTGCGGTCGCTGCGCCGGTTCATCGCGTTCCACAGCCGCGTGAGGTACGACGCGTCGCGCTGGAGCTCGCTGCGCGTGGCATCGAAGCCGGCCGTGCGCAGGATGAACCCGCACCCCTGGGGCAGCTCGAGCGAGTCGAGGATCGCGCGCATCTCGCGGCGCTGGTCCTCGTCGTCGAGCTTGCGGCTGACGCCGACGCGGTCCATGTCAGGCATCATCACGAGAAGCCGGCCGGGCACGCTGAGGTAGCTCGACACGGTGGGTCCCTTGGTGCCGATGCCTTCCTTGATGACCTGCACCACGATCTCCTGTCCGCGTCGCAGCGCCTCCTGGATCGCGGGGCGCTCGCGGCGGGGGATCTTGCGGCCCACGCGCTCGGTGCGCTCCTTGCCCGGGAAGTACTTGGGATGGAGGTCGCTCACGTGGAGGAAGCCGTTGTTGCCGGTGCCGAAGTCGACGAACGCGGCCTGGATGGCAGGCTCCACATTGGCGACGCGCGCCTTGTAGATGTTGCCGACGTTGGTGGCTGTGGTCTCGCGCTCGGCGAAGTAGGTGTCGAGGCGGCCGTGCTCGTCGACGATCGCGATGCGGCACTCCTCGCCGGGCACGTCATTGACGAGCATCACGAGCTTGCGGCGGATCGTGGGCTTCGCGCCGCGGGAGGCCGGGTCGATCGTTGCGCCGCGCGAGCGGCGGCCACGCGCGGCCTTGCGTGCGCCGCGCGACTCCGCGTCGGCACCGCCGTTCTCCTCCTCTTCCGCCTCTTCGTCCTCTTCGTCCTCTTCGGCTTCGGTCTCGGCCTCGGTCTCGACTGCAGCGTCGCCCTCGGCAGACTCGCCGGGCGGGCCGGACATGGACATGTCCTCGTCGGCCCACGCCTCGACCTCGAGCTCAGGCAGCGGTTCGCGCTCGGGCAGGGTGTCAGGGTCGAACGACGGGTCTGCCGGCAGCGGCTCGCGCACGCCCTCGAGCGTGATGCCGCGCGCCTCGTCAGGGTCGAATGCCTCGCGGGGCTCGTCGATTCCGCCGAGCACGGGCTCGAGGTCGGGGGGAAGCGCGCCATCGGCGCCCCACGAGTCGCCATCCTCGTGCGATGCGCCTTCATCGACGCTGTTGCCGTCATGGCCTTCGCCCTCGACGTGCGCAAGCTCATGGCTCGCGTCGCGGCGCTTGCCCTCCCCGAGACCGTCCTTCTCTCCGCCCGTCAGTGAATTGTCTGTGTTGTCCGGCACGTGCATGATCCTGCCGCAGTCGCGCGGCGGGCATGACGGATCGATTGACGCAAGGAAGCGCACCCGCCCGGACCCGTCGGGTCCGGACTGGCGGGGTTCGGGAACGATCGTTCCCGGCACAACCTATGTCCGAATTGGTGCATCAGCCGTTGATCCGTCCGCGCATCGGGAAGGCCGCGTGACCCGGACGGGGCGGTGTCGCCTCGCCATCCGGATGGTGCGCTCGTCCTCGTGCGCCTGTTCCTTGAAAAGTCCTCTGGTCGCTCAGTCGGCACCCGCATTCACGAGCGCCTCTGGGTCGATTCTCCGAAGTTCGTCGCGCAGGTACGAGAGCACCTGCCTGTCCGAGTCGAACGAGCCCACCTTACGGGCGAGCGTTTCGCAACGTTCGATGTCGAGCGCCCGGACCACCCGCTTGACGACGGGAATCTGGACCGGACTCATGGACAGGCTACGCAACCCGAACCCGATCAGCAAGGGCGTGAACAGGGGATTGCCGGCCACCTCGCCGCAAAGGCTGGCCCCAATGCCCGCGTGGCGCGCCGCACGCACGACATTCTTGACCAGTGTGAGCACGGCCGGGTTTGCGGCGCTGTAGAGCGAGGCCACCTGCTCGTTGCCGCGGTCGACCGCCAGCGTGTACTGGATGAGGTCGTTGGTGCCGATCGACACGAAGGAGACCTCGTTGGCGAAGACGCGCGTCATCAGCGCGGCTGCCGGGGTCTCGACCATGATGCCTGTGGCCAGCGAAGGGTCGAACGGGATGCCGTCATCCTCGAGCTCCTCGCGGAGGTCGTTGATGATCATGTGCGTCTGGCGCAGCTCCATCACGCTCGACACGAGGGGGAACATCACCTTGATGGGCCCAAGCGCGCTCGCCCGAAGTATCGCGCGCAGCTGCGTCTTGAAGAGATGCGGATGCCGCAGGCAGTAGCGGATGCTCCGGAGCCCGAGGAAGGGGTTGCGCTCGGGGTCTGCCAGGTGATCCTGCGTGAACTTGTCGGCGCCGAGGTCGAGCGTTCGGATGACCAGGGGCGCACCGCGCGAGAGCTCGAGCGCGCGGCGGTAGGCGTCGAAGTGGTCCTCCTCGGTTGGTGTCGTCGCGCTTGTCAGGTGAAGGAACTCGGTGCGGTAGAGGCCAGTGCCCGAGCCGCCGTTGGCGAAGACCGCCTCGATCTCGTCGGGGAACTCGATGTTGCCGAGCAGCTCGATCTTCACGCCATCGAGCGTGATTGAGGGCTCCTTCGCGACATCGCGCAGCGCGCGCCGGCGCTGTTCGCCTTGCACGGCCGCCGCGCGGTAGCGCTCGACGATCAAGGGGTCGGGGCGCACAATGACGACGCCTGCATCGCCATCAACGATGACCTGGTCACCGTCCTCGACATCCGTCGAGACATGCATGCACCCGACGACAGCCGGCATGCCCAGCGCGCGCGCAAGAATCGATGTGTGCCCGGTGAGCCCGCCGGCATCGGTCGCGAACGCCACGGCATGCGCGCGGTGCAGCTCGGCGGCCTGGCTCGGCGTGATCTCGTGCCCGATGACCACGACAGGGCCTGCAGCGCGGGAAATCTTGCCGATGGCGCCGCCGGTCAGCCGCGCAAGCACGCGGTTCTCGAGGTCGACCACATCCGCGGCCTTCTGCACGAACATCTCGCTGCCGGTGGCGCGCAGGCGGTCGGCGAGCTTGCGGAAGTTCTCGCTGACCGCGTACTCGGCTGCCACGCGCTCGCGGGTGATGTCGTCATGGATGGGCTGCACCAGGGTGCGGTCGGCGAGAAGCCCCATGTGGAAGTCGAAGATGGCCGCGGCCTGCTCGCCCGCGCGCGCGGCGGTGCGCGTGCGGAGGTCCTTGAGCTCCCTCGCTGATGCGGCCAATGCCTCGTCGACGCGCTGGATCTCCGCACCGACCTCCTCAGGCTCGACGGTGCGGAATGCGATATGCCCATCCGACTCGGCGAGCCGCACAGCGGTGCCGACCGCGATCCCCGGACTGACGGCTATGCCCTTGATGGTCTCCATGAGCGGCTCCTCGAGGCAGCAGGTGCGTCAGCCGGAGACATCCGGCGCCCGGACCTGCGGTCAAGTGTCGAGAACGCGAGTCTAGGTTTCGCTCCCCGGAATGGAAGGGTGCACCGCACGCAATGGGCAAAAAGGTCACCGCATACTCGCGCGTAGCATCCGGGCGTGATCCGACCTGAAGAGGTTGCCGGTCCCGAGTGGGCCGCCTGGTACCGGATGACGCCGCTCCAGCGGTGGCGCGCGAGCGAGCGGCTGTGGACCACGTTCCTGGCCCTGGGAGGGTCCCTTGATCCCGAACCCGATACGCAAAGTCCTTTCTTCGATGCACGAGCACCGCGTGCGCGCGCTGCTCATGGGCGGTCAGGCGTGCGTGTTCTACGGCGGGGCCGAGTTCAGTAGGGACACCGACATCGCCATCCTGGCGGATGCGGCGAACCTCGCGCGCCTGCGCGGCGCCCTTGAGGACTTGCATGCGGGGTGCATCGCGGTTCCCGAATTGAGCCTTCGCCACCTGCGCCGAGGCCACGCGGTCCACTTCCGGTGCATGCATCCGGAGGCGTACCGGATGCGGGTGGATGTGATGTCACGCATGCGCGGCGTGGACGCGTTCCCTGCGATCTGGCGCAGGCGGACCACCATCCGCCTTCCCGACGGCACGCGATGCGACATCATGTCGCTTCCGGACCTGCTGAAGGCCAAGCGAACCCAGCGCGACAAGGACTGGCCGATGATCCGCCGGCTCGTGGAGTCGCACTACTTCGGGCACCGCGGCCGCGCGACTCCCGCGCTCGTCAGCTTCTGGCTCCGCGAGCTTCGCACTCCCTCGCTGCTTCTTGAGGTCGCAATCCGCAATCCGCGCGCAGCGGCACGCTGGGCCAAGACGAGACCGGCGGTGGCCGCGGCAATCGCGGGCGACAGCGAGAGGATCGAGGCTTCGCTCGCCGCGGAGGAGATGGCGGAGCGCAAGGCGGACCGCGAGTACTGGCGCCCTCTGATCGACGAGCTGGCTCGGATGCGCCGCGCGCGGTGACGCCGTCGGGGTCGACCGACCGTGCGCAAAAGCGAGGCGGGCCCCCGGTGTTCGGGGGCCCGCGGTGAATGTCCCGTGATTGCGGGGCCGGGACTCAGTTCCCGTCCTTCACCTCGTACTCGGCGTCGATGACGTCGTCGGGCTTGCCGCCTGCCTTCGCTCCGGCTGCGCCCTGCGCGCCGGCCTGTCCCGCCGAGTCCTTGGTGGACTCGTACGCGATCTTGCCGAGCTCGAGCGCCGCCTCCGACAGCGCCTTCACCGCAGCGTCGATGGCCTTCTTGTCGTCGCCCTTGACGGCCGACTCCACGTTGGACATCGCGCTCTCGAGCTTGCCGCGCAGCTCCGCGGAGACCTTCGCGCCGTGCTCCTCCATCGACTTGCGCGTCTGGTAGACGAGCTGCTCCGCCTGGTTGCGGACGTCGACGAGCTCGCGCCTTGCCTTGTCGGCGTCGGCGTTGGCCTCGGCCTCCTTGCGCATGCGGTCGACCTCGTCCTTCGAGAGGCCGCTCGAGCCGGTGATCTTGATCTCCTGCTTCTTGCCTGAGGCCTTGTCGGTGGCGCTCACGTTGAGGATGCCGTTGGCGTCGATCGAGAACTCGACCTCGACCTGCGGCACGCCTCGCGGCGCGGGCGGGATGCCCGTGAGGTCGAAGCGGCCGAGCGAGCGGTTGTCGGTCGCGAACTCGCGCTCGCCCTGCAGCACGTGGATGGTCACCGACGTCTGGTTGTCGGCGGCCGTCGAGAAGATCTCCTTCTTGGAGCAGGGGATCGTGGTGTTCTTCTCGATGAGGCGCGTCATCACGCCGCCGAGCGTCTCGACGCCGAGCGAGAGCGGGGTGACGTCGAGCAGCAGGATGTCCTTGACGTCGCCCATGAGGACGCCGCCCTGGATCGCCGCGCCGATGGCCACGACCTCATCGGGGTTGATGCTGCGGTCGAGCTCCTGCGTCTGGAAGATCTCCTTGGCGATGTCCTGCACCTTGGGGATGCGGATGGAGCCGCCGACCATCACGACCTCCTGGATGTCGCTGGGCTTGAGGCCCGCATCCTTGAGGCACGTCATGCACGGGCCGCGCAGGCGGTCGAGCAGGTCGGTGCACAGCGACTCGAACGTCGCGCGCGTCACGCGCACCTGCAGGTGCTTGGGGCCGCTCGCATCGGCGGTGATGAAGGGCAGGTTGACCGTGGTCTCGAGCTGCGTCGAGAGCTCGATCTTCGCCTTCTCCGCGGCCTCCTTGAGGCGCTGCAGCGCCATCGGGTCCTTGCGGACGTCGATGCCGTCTGTCTTGCGGAACTCGTCGGCGATGTAGTCGATGAGCTTCTGGTCGAAGTCGTCGCCGCCGAGGTGGCCGTCGCCGTTGCTCGCGAGCACCTCGAACACGCCGTCGCCGACGTCGAGGATCGAGATGTCGAACGTTCCGCCGCCGAGGTCGAACACCGCGATGCGGGCGTTCTTCTTCTTCTCGAGGCCGTACGCCAGTGCAGCGGCGGTGGGCTCGTTGATGATGCGCTCGACCTTGAGGCCGGCGATCTCGCCGGCGTCCTTGGTCGCCTGGCGCTGCGCGTCGTTGAAGTAGGCGGGCACCGTGATGACCGCGCGCTCGACCTTCTCGCCGAGGTAGTCCTCCGCGATCTTCTTGAGCTCCTGCAGCACCATCGCCGAGATCTCAGGCGGCGTGTAGTCCTTGCCGCGCACCTTGACCTTGACGAGCTCGTCGCCGGAGCCGGTCACCTCGTAGGGCACCAGCTTCTGCTCGGATGCGACCTCGCCCATGCGGCGACCCATGAATCGCTTGATGCTGAAGATGGTCGCCTTTGGGTTGGTGACCTGCTGGTGGCGTGCGGGCTGGCCGACCAGCCGCTCGCCCTTCTCCGTGAATCCGATGACCGAGGGCGTGGTGCGGGTGCCCTGGCTGTTGATGAGGACCTTTGGCTGGCCGCCTTCCATGACGGCAACGCATGAGTTGGTGGTGCCGAGGTCGATGCCGATGATCTTTCCGGTGGACATGGTTGTGTTTCCTTTCGACACCCTTGGTATGCAACAACCGTGCCAGTTCGCGGGCGCGCCATGGGTCCGGTGGGGGGCACTAGCGCCGCCTCGGGCACTTGTGCCTGCCAAATCGGCACGAGCAATGAGCCCTACGCTTCGTGCCGATGCAGTCCAGCAGCGATTCCGTGCCCGCCTCGCGCGTGTCCAGTCCGCATCCGATGGGGGATCCCCGGCTTGAGTGCGCCATGCTCGCGGCGGCAAGGGGTGCCCAAATCGCGCGCGTCGTGCTGTCGTGGCCCGACGG
>CAYPOZ010000006.1:8382-9010 GCA_964412415.1 uncultured Isosphaeraceae bacterium
CCGCGAGCGCTTCGGCGAGAGGGAGCCGATCGTCGGTGAGGAGGGCGCATCGAGCGTCTCGATGCCCGGCGGGCGCGCGCTGCTTGACCGTGCGGTGCGCGCGCTGCGTGATGCGTTCGGCGCGAGCGGGCCGCGCGAACCCGAGGCGATGCTGCCCGAGGAGTCGACGCTGACGCCCGAGTCGTGGCCTCGCGACTGGTGGACGATCGACCCGATCGACGGCACGAAGGGATTCCGCTCCGGCCGTCACTTCGCGATCTGCGTGGCGAGGGTGGAGGACTCCGTGCCGACCGTGGGCGCGCTCTCGTGCCCCACGATGCCACGATCTGGCGACCCGATGTCCATTCGGCCGGCAGGAGACAGCGGCACGCTGTATGGCGCGCTCGCTGGCTCGGGAGCGTGGAGCCTTGATGCGAACGAGTACCCCGGCAGCGCCTCGGACGCGGTTCGCCTTGCGCGGCCTTCCGACCGCGCGACGCAGCGGGGCGCCGGATCGCCGTGGATCGTGTGCGACTCGATTGAGGGAGGCGACCGCGCCGAGCGCATGCGCGGTGTGGTGTCGCGCGCAGGGTTTCCGTGGACGACGATCAGCCTCGACAGCCAGTGCAAGTACGCGCTTGTGGCCGAC
>CAYPOZ010000006.1:9020-21081 GCA_964412415.1 uncultured Isosphaeraceae bacterium
GACGCGTTCATGCGCGTGCCGAGCGCGAAGGGCCGCTCGGAGACTGCGTGGGACCATGTGGCTGGCCTGGTGATCTGCGCGGAGGCTGGCGCATTCGCGGGCGATCTCGGCGGCGCCGCAGTTCGGTGCTCAAAAGGGCCCGACCTGACGCGCAGCCGGGGCGTGCTCGCGTGCGACCGTGCGATCGCGGATGCGATCGTCCGCGCCGCATCGTGAGATGAGCATGGGATCGCGCTCATCGTTGGCACGGTGGCGCATTGCGCTCGCGTGGGCGCTGCTACTTCCCGCGTTGGCATGGGGCATAGGTCAGGTTGCGAGCGACCGTTGGTGGTGGTCGCAGTGGCTCTTCTGGATCCCGGCGGCGGTGCCGCTTGCGGGCACGCTCGCTGCTGCGACTGTCGTGTGGAGCGGGGCTCGGGGCGGCAATCCTTCGATGCGGCAATCGGGGGCGCGGCGCGTGCCGGTCGCGCTGCCGCTGGTGGTGTGTGCGGCGGTGGCGGCAACGGGCGCAGCGGCCCTGCGGTGGATCTCCTGGGGGCGGCTCGATGGCGGTGAAGTGCCCGCGTCACGCGCTCCGTTGCGCATCGTGCACCTGAATGCGCGATGGCCGGGTGACGCGACCGACCTTGGCGCAGCCGTCATGGCGCAGCCCGCCGACGTGTACGCGATCTCGGAGGCCGGGGCGCTGCTGCGCGCGGCCGCGGTTCGTGCTGCCGCGGATGCTGGCGCAGTCACGCTGCAGGTCGGCAGGTTCGCGGTCATCTCGTTCTGTCCGGTCAGGGAGGCGCGGTCCGTGTACGACGACGGGTCCATCGCCGCATCATGGGTCCGCTTCAGTGCCACCGATCGCCTGCCCGAGTGGTCGATGCTGATGGTCGATGCGCCGCGGCAGCTCCGCGTGGCGCGATCCGACATCTTCGGGAAGCTCCGCGCCGCGCTCGAGGGCATGTCGCTCGGCACGCCGGATGTCGTGATCGGGGACATGAACACGACGCCCGGATCGGTCGCAGTCGCGAGCACCTGGCCTCAGATGTCGGACGTGTGCTCGGACGCGGGTCGCGGCCTGCGTGCCACATTCCCCCGCGCGTTCCCGCTGTGGGCAATCGACCGGTGCCTGGTCGCTCCGCGGTGGCGCGCAGTCGAGTGGAGCGCGTGGGATCCAGGGATCGGCGCGCACCGCGGACAGCGGATCGCGCTCGATCCGCTGCCGGTCACTCCTTGACGCGCGACAGCTCCGCCCAGAGGGTCTGGTAGACGGGCTCGGGATCCGCCGCATCGAACGACACGGCGGCGAGCGATCGAACCATGAGCGAGTGGCGGTCGGCCCAGTACGCGACGGAACCGTCACCGCGCAGCACGTTGGACCCGTCGCCGTGGTTGATGTCGGAAAGCTGTCGCATGCCATCGGCGACAAGCGCCTGGTTCGGGTCGCTGTCGAGCCGCCTCGTGCGGTCCCGCGCGCAGTCGAGGTCGCCGATGTAGTGGTAGTTGACGTAGATCCGCTCGAAGACGTTGTGCGATGCGAGGTCCTTCGCGGCGAACTCTGCCCTGTGGTTGCCGCGGTGGCTTGGGCAGAACAGCACGGAAGGGGAGTCGACGAACATGCGCCCCTCTCCGATCAGCCAGCCGAGTCCATCCCAGTCGGCTCGCTCCTCGGGATCCTCGCGAGTGCCTGTCGTGAGCGAGATCATCTCCTGCGGCTGCGGACTGTCGCCGCGGGCGAACACGGTCGAAGGGAGCCTGTCGCTGTGGTTGCTCCCGTAGAGCGAGAGTCCCACTCCGATCTGGCGGAGGTTGCTCGCGCACATGAGCCGGTGCGCGGCCTCACGCGTTCGCCCGAGCAGCGGCACAAGCAGCGTGATCATCAGCGCGATGATCGACAGTGACACCATCATCTCGACGATGGTGAAACCCACGATCCGCTGCGGCGGACGTGTGGCGTTGACGCGAGTGTCGGCTCGGGGCGTCGTCAATGCAGGGGACCGATCCAAAGGCGCTCGTCCGGACCACGCATCCGGGCGAAGAACTGGCACAATCTCCCCTCCCCGTACAGCTAATAATGCCACATTTCATCGACCTGTCTATGCGGAAAATTCGCGAAATGAGTTTGCGAAGGGGGGGTCTTGGGGCATCATTCAGGCATCTGGAGTGCAGTGCCGCGACGTGGTCGCGCCTGTACCCCATGCAGTGACCCGGCCCAAAGGCCGGGAAAGGTCGAGGGATCAGGACCATGGTCGTACATGAGGAGCGTGTGCTGATGCAGTCAGTCGCCAGAGGCGACGAGGCTGCAGTACAGGCGCTGTTCGACCGCTTTGGTGCCCTGGTGTTCCGGCACGCGTACCAGTCGCTGGGAACGCGCGCGGAGGCCGAAGACCTGGTGCAGGACGTATTCGTGCAGGTGTGGCGCACGGCGGACCGCTTTGATCCCACGAAGGCCAAGCTGGTCACATGGGTGATGCTGATCACCCGGCGTTCGGTGATTGACCGGCTGCGTCGTCGGGCCGTCCGTCCGAAGGCTGTGCACCTTGAGGATGATGCGTCGGTCAGCGCACCTCCTGAGGAGCGCCCGACCGCGGGGGATGTGCACGAGGGTGCGCTGAGGCGGCGACTGGACGAGCTGCCCGCACTCCAGCGCGATGTGATTGAGCGTATCTATCTGCAGGGCTTCACCTTGCGTGAGGTCAGCCAGCAGATGAACGTCCCTCTGGGAACCGTCAAGAGCGCCCTGAGCAGGGGTCTGGCGCGAGTTCGCTCAAGGCTGGGCGCCAACGAGCAGGCGGGCTGAGCCAATAACTTTCCGACAACTCGAGAATCGGGGCGCCGTCTGCAACCTCCGTACGTATAGGTAGGCACGGGACCCTCCTGCAACGTGCAGGCTCGGGCCGAAGGAGATCTGCACTCGGACGTCGAATCGTCCCTTGCGGAGAGAAAGAGGGACGAGGTCACGCCAAGTTGCGTGGTCTTCCCAGTCCAGGTCAGGCGGTCCAGGGTCCGTCCGACTGTCGATCGAGGTGTGTGAAGGCATGTCGTCAAGTAGTTCATCTGCGCGCCGTGACGAGCTTCATGAGCTCGCGCAGCTGCACATCACTGGATGTCTCGACGAGATCGAGACTGCACGATTCGAGCGCCTGCTGAGCGAGGCGCCGCCGTCGCTCAGTTCAGAGGTTGTGGCAATGCAGGCGGAGATCGCCGCCGACGAGACGCTTCTGCCGCAGGTGGAGCCTGACCGATCGCTGCGATGGCGCGTGATCGGTGCTGTGCTTGAGGCCGTGTCGAACCATGAGCGTGCGGAGCACGAGCGGCTTGCGCCAATCGCGACGATTGGCGGGGCGAGCCGGTCAGCCGGGGCCATGCAGGAGGATGACATCGCCGAGGCTGCCAGCGTGATGGCGGCGGCGGCAAGTGATGTCGCGCTGGCGCCGGCAGTTGAGGACGATGCGGAGCGAGAGGCGTGGAACGCGCTGCTCGCGGCCGACAGGTGGCGCAAGTCTGCGCTGGTCTGGCGCGGCGCGTGCCTTGCCGCGGCGGGCGCGCTCGCCGCAGCGCTTGCATTCAACGCTTGGCTCGCGACGAGCGCGACGCAGGTGTCGAAGCTCGCGCTTGAGCGCGTGACGGGAGACCAGCTGCGTGCGGCGGTGGGCCCTCACCTCTCGGATTTCCTCGGACAAGGGTCGATTGTGCGCGGCATGGTGGCGAACAGCCCGGCCGTGAACTCCTCGGCGACGGTGCTGCTTGCGCCGACGCTGGACTCGGCTCTGGTGACGTGGATCGACCTGGCCGCCAGCCGAACGTACGGCCTGCGAATCGTGGCGGCCGACGGCACGGCTCGCGAGGTGGGCACCTTCGAGGTGCGCAGCGATGTGGGTGGCGCGCGCATCGACCTCTCGGGCGCAGGGGTCACGCCGGCGTCGCGCTGGCAGGTGGTCGACGACCGCGGCGTCGTCGTGCTCCGCGACTGAGCGTCACGACGCCCGGGCCAGCCACTCTTCCTCAAGCGACGACTTGCGCGCGATGAGCGCTGTGCGCTCGTCGAGCAGCGATGCGCTCTTGGCGCGTTCGCGGAATGTCGCTGGATCCGCCAGAAGCTGGTCGATCGTGGCGATGCGCGACTCCGCGGCGGCGATGCGCGACTCGAGCTCCTGCTGCGAGAGCGACGTGTGGGGGCCCTTGCGGCGCGGCGCGCTGTTCGCCGCAGGCTTGCGGTCGTTGGGCTTCCTGGGCTTGTCGGCAGGCCGCTCGGCCTGCGGCGGTGGCGGGGCTGGCGGGGCTGGCGGGGCGCTGGGCTTGCTGGCCGCCTCGCGCGACGCCTCGTACTCCGCGTAGTCGCCGTTGAAGAGCGTCCACGAGCCGTCGCCCTCGATGCACAGGATGCGGTCGCAGGTCGACTCGAGCAGCGCGCGGTCGTGGCTGATGAGGATCAGCGCACCGTCGTATCCGCCCTCCTCGGGGGGAAGGGAGAGCGCCTGCTCAAGCCGCTCGGCGCTCGGGATGTCGAGGTGGTTCGATGGCTCGTCGAGCACGAGCAGGTTGTGCGCGCCCGCGACGAGTCCCGCGAGTATGGCCCGCACGCGCTCGCCGCCGGAGAGCGCGCCTAGGCGCGATTCCTGCGCGGCACCGGAGAAGAGGAACGCGCCCGCAAGGTCTCGCGCCTCCTGCTCATTGAGCTTGAGCCCATTGGCGCGCGGCGGCACCGTCTGTCGCAGGTACTCCCACACGGCAAGCGACAGGTCAAGGTGCTCATGCGTCTGGCGGAACCAGCCGGCCGAGAGCCGCGGCGAACGCTTGATGATGCCGCAGTCGGCCTCGAGCTCGCCGAGCAGCGTGCGCACGAGCGTGGTCTTGCCCGCGCCGTTCGGTCCGATCACGCCGAGGCGCTCGCCGGGGGCGATCGTGAGCTCGAGGTCCTTGAAGAGCGTGCGCCCGCCGAGCGTCTTCGAGAGCCCTTCGGCAGAGAGGACGATGTCGCCGAGCGGCGCCGCGCGCGGGAGCTGCAGCCGCATCACGTCGAAGTCCTGCGGCCGCTCGATGAGCTCGTCGCGGCGGAAGCGCTCGAGCCGCGTCTGTCGGCCCTTCGCCTGGCGTGCGCGCTGGCCAGCGCGGTAGCGGTCGATGAACGCCTGCTCGCGCGTGATGCGGTCCTGCTGCTTCGCGTGCTGCCGCAGCTGCGTCAGCATGCGCTCGCGGCGCAGGGCCACGAAGTCCTCGTAGTTGCCGGGGTAGTCGCGCAGCGCCGCGTCGTGGATCTCGATGATGCGCGAGGCGACAGCGTTAAGGAGCCAGCGGTCGTGGCTGACCACGACGACTGCTCCGGGGAACTCCTCCGCGAGAAAACTCTCGAGCCAGCGGCGTCCTGCGATGTCGAGGTGGTTGGTGGGCTCGTCGAGCAGCAGGAGGTCGGGCTCCTCCAGGAGCAGCCGCGCGAGGCCGGCGCGTGCGCGCTGGCCGCCGCTGAGCGAGCTGACGGGAATTCCAAACTGCGCATCCTCGAACCCGAGGCCGTGCAGCACGGCATCGATGCGGTGGTCGACCGCGTAGCCGCCCGCCTGCTCAAGATCGTGCTCGAGCGCCGACTGCCTGGCCATGAGGCGCTCGAGCTCGTCGCCGTCGGCAGTGGCGAGCGCGTCGTAGATGGTGTGGAGCTTTGACTGGATCTGGCCGATGCGCTCGAAGGCGCGCGCGACCGATCCGCGCAGCGTGTCAGTGGGCTCAAGGCGAGGGTCCTGGGTGAGGAACGCCACGCGCGCACCGCGCGTGACCGATGCGCTGCCCGTGTCGGGCTGCAGCTCGCCCGCGAGCATGCGCATGAGCGTGGTCTTGCCGAACCCATTGCGGCCCACGAGGCCGATCTTCTCGCCTGACTCGATGGACAGGAAGACATCGTCAAGGAGGATGCGTGTGCCGTGGCCGAATCTCACGGCGCTCAGCGTTGCGACGGGCATCCGACGATCCTAGGGCGCGCGTATCGTCCATGCGATGCACCGTGTGAAGGAGCGCCAAGCCAATGCCCCCTGACGAGAGCGCTCGCCGGGACAGGCTGGCCGCACGGCGAAGGCTCATCGTGCTGCCGATCATCGTGCTGGCTGCGTTTGGCGTGCTGTCATGGTGGAACTCGCGTGCGGCCGAGCGCGAGCGGCCGAGGGTCGAGCTCTTCATGGACCAGATCGTTGATGCGATCGCGCTCGATGCCGCAGCGGTGCCGCCGGCGCTGGCGATGAGCGAGCCGATCGTGGCGAACGAGCTTGCGCGGCGGGTGGCCGCGGCATTGCGCGCAGCTGGACTGGAGGCGTGCGGCGTGAGCGTGGTGGACGGGGATGTGTCCCTTCCGGGCGGCGCCGCGACGCATACGGCGTACGTGACTGCGGTGGGCGGGCCATCGACTCGGGTGCGGCTCGTTGCGCGCGCGGGCGACCCGATCATCCTGGTGATCGGCGTCGAGGACGTGCAGGCGCCGTAGGTGAGCGGGGATACTCTCGTGCAATGGTCGTGTGGCTCAACGGAAAGTTCCTCGAACGCGACGAGGCGCGCGTAAGCGCGTTCGACGCGGGGTTCCAGCATGGCGTCGGGCTCTTCGAGACGATGGTTGCGCGGAACGGCCGCGTGTTCCGCGTCATGGATCACCTCCAGCGCCTCGCGACGAGCGCGTCAGAGCTTCGCCTTGCGGAGGGGCTGAGGCTCGAGCCGCTTGCAGACGCGATTGAGATGACGGTGGCGCGCAACGAGCTCCCGGAGGCTCGTGTGCGCCTGACGGTGACCGGCGGCGACCTCAGCATGCTCAGCGGCGCGCGGAGCGGCCCAGCTGATCCCACGATCATGGCGGTGGCGCAGGCGCCCACGCGGTATCCGGCCGAGCTCTTCAGCCGCGGTGTTCGCATCAAGGTCGCGGACATCCGGACCAACCCATTCGACCGCTTCGCGGGACACAAGACGCTGTGGTACTGGCCGCGGCTCTCGGAGCTTCAGGCGGCAAGCGCCGACGGATGCGCGGAGTCGCTCTTCCTCACCACAAGCAACCACCTTGCGTGCGGTGCCGTCAGCAACATCTTCCTCGTGCGCAAGGGCGAGCTGCTGACGCCGATCGCGCGCGGCGAGGAGAAGGCGGGCGCGCTGCCGTCGCCGGTGCTTCCAGGCATCACGCGCGCAGTGGTGCGCGAGATCGCGGGCCGCATGGGCATCACGTGCCAGGTGCGGACGCTGGCGATCGACGATGCGCTTGGCGCCGACGAGATCTTCCTGTGCAACTCGAGCTGGGGCATCATGCCGGTAGTCGGCATCGAGGGCGCGGTGGTGGGGGGCGGCGCGCCCGGCGCCATGACCCGCACGCTCCGAGAGGCGCTCTCGCAGGCAATCGACGGCGAGACCCGCGATGCGGCCGAGCGGCTCGGCGGTGCGGTAGGCTCCTGAACGGGAGACCGATGCCGATGCCCGGACAGGGATTCGTCCACCTTCACCTGCACAGCGAGTACTCGCTGCTTGACGGCGGCAACAAGATCGACGATCTCGTGGAGCGCGTGAAGGCGCTCGGCATGGATGCGGTGGCCGTCACCGACCACGGCAATCTCTATGGTGCGCTCGAGTTCCATGATGCGGCCCGCAAGGCGGGCGTGAAGCCCATCCTTGGCATCGAGGCGTACGTTGCGCCCGACCGCGACGGCCAGCCCGGCGACCGCCGCGACCGCACCTCGACGGGCGTCGCGGACGGCGGGTTCCATCTCGTGCTGCTCGCGCAGGACATGCAGGGGTGGCAGAACCTGCTGAGGCTCTCGAGCGACGCCTACATCAACGGCTTCTACTACAAGCCCAGGATGGACAAGTCCACGCTCGAGGCGTGGAACGCGGGGCTCATCGCGATCAACGGGCACCTTGGGTCGTCGATCGCGCACCACCTGGTGAACTACGTGCGCAGCGGGCAGCAGGCGCACTGGACGCTGGCGGTGGAGGAGGCGCGCTGGCACGCGCGCACCTTCGGGCCTGATGCCGAGGGGCAGCCGCGCCTCTACATCGAGCTGCAGCGCCACATCGCGCGCGAGCTCGGGCTGCCGCTGGTGGCCGACAACGACGCGCACTTCCTGCGTGCCGAGGACCACGACGTGCACGACACGCTGTGCTGCATCTCGATGTCGCGCACGAAGGACGCGCCCGACCGGCTGCGCTATCCAGAGGCGCTCTACGTGAAGAGCCCCGCGGAGATGGAGGCTCTCTTCCCCGATCCCGAGGAGCGCGAGGCGCTGGAAAACACGGTGCGCATTGCCGAGCGCTGCAACGTGGAGCTGCCGCGCGGCGGAAGCCACGCGCCAGTGGTGATCGTGGAGGGGCCGACGGAACCGGCGACATACTCCGGAGGCGACCTCACCGAGTGGTTCAAGGCGTACTGCCGGCGTTTCGAGCTCAGGCCCTTCGACGAGTCCGCGGGCGGCTCGCGCGAGCTCGTGAAGGAGACATGCGACCGTGCGCTGCGGCTGCTCGCGGAGTCTGGCGCGATCTGGCGCTACGGCCCCGACGGCGTGACGCCGCAGATCCGCGCGAGGCTCGAGCGCGAGCTCGCGGTGCTCGCCGGCAAGTCGATCTCGCCCTACTTCCTCATCGTGTGGGACTTCGTGAACTGGGCGCGGCAGCAGGGGATCCCGGCGAACGCGCGTGGTTCGGGCGTGGGCACGATGACGGGCTACCTGCTGGGGCTCTCCAACGCGTGCCCGGAGCGGTACGGGCTCCTGTTCGAGCGGTTCACCGACCCTGACCGCACCGAGTACCCCGACATCGACATCGACATCTGCCAGGATGGGCGCGCGCGCGTGCTCGATTACGTGCGCGCGAAGTACGGGCACGTGGCGCAGATCATCACCTTCGGCCGGCTGAAGGCGAAGGCCGCCGTGAAGGACGTGGCGCGCGTGATGGGGCTGCCGCCTGCGGATGGCCAGGCGCTGTCGAACCTGGTGCCTGCGGAGCTCGACATCACGCTCGAGCGGGCGATCGAGCGCGAGCCCAAGCTGAAGGAGGCGGTCGAGGGCGATCCCACCATCGCGAAGGTCGTGCGCCACGCGCAGGCGCTCGAGGACCATGCGCGTCATGCGGGCATCCACGCGGCGGGCGTGGTGATCGCCACTCGCCCGCTCGACGAGATCGTGCCGCTCTGCCGCGCGTCGGGCGGCGGCGAGGAGGTCGTGACGCAGTGGGATGGGCCCTCGTGCGAGAAGGTCGGCCTCCTCAAGATGGATTTCCTCGGGCTGCGCACGCTGTCGACGATCGAGCGCGCGAAGTCGCTGATCAGCAGGTCGATGCCCGAGGCTGCGGTGTTCGCGGCGGTGGGACGGGGTGCGGACTTCGATCCGCGCACGCGTGGCCCGCGCGAGGGGCGGTCGCATCCGCTTGACCTCGACCGCATCCCGCTGGACGACCAGCGCGTGCTCGCCATGTTCCGCCGCGGCGAGACGAGCGGCATCTTCCAGTTCGAGTCCGGCGGCATGCGCCGGCTGCTCGTGGACATGCAGCCCGACCGCATCGAGGACCTGATCGCCGCCAACGCGCTCTTCAGGCCCGGGCCGATGGACTTCATCCCGCAGTACTGCGCACGCAAGCACGCGCGCGAGGCCGTGCCGCCGGTGCACGAGATCTTCGACCGATTCGTCGGCGAGACCTACGGCATCATGGTCTACCAGGAGCAGGTGATGCAGGTGCTGCACCACCTCGGCGGCATTCCGCTTCGTGCGGCGTACAGCGTGATCAAGGCGATCTCCAAGAAGAAGGAAGACCAGATCGCGGGTGCGCGCGCGGACTTCGTGAAGGGCGCGGTGGCGCAGGGCGTGAGCGAGCCGCGCGCCGGCGAGATCTTCGACCTGATCCTGCCCTTCGCGCGCTACGGCTTCAACAAGAGCCACTCGACGGGCTACGCGATCATCGCGTACCAGACCGCGTACCTCAAGACGCACTTCCCCGCGCAGTACATGGCGGCTGTGCTGAGCTTCGAGAGCCAGGCGCGCAAGGTGGAGGAGTGGTCGGTCTACCTCGAGGAGTGCAAGCGCATCGCGTGGGCGGACTCGACGCCGGAGAGGCCGCACGTGGGCGTCGAGGTGCGTCCGCCGGACATCAACCTCTCCGATGCGGACTTCGCCGTCGTGTACGGGCCCGACGAGCCGCACGACGCGCTGCACGGCCACGTGCGCTTCGGTCTCAAGGCGATCAAGGGCGTGGGCGAGTCGGCGATCCGCGCGATCATGGACGAGCGCGCCGCGCACGGCGCGTTCCGCGACGTCTTCGATTTCTGCGAGCGCGTGGACCTGCGCGCGGTGAACAAGGCTGCGCTCGAGAGCTTCGTGAAGGCTGGCGTGTTCGACGGCCTGCACGGGCTCGAGCAGCGCGCATCGCTGCTGGCGACGATTCCCGAGGCGGTGAGCGCGGGCCAGTCGCGTGCGCGTGACCGTGCCGACGGGCAGATGTCGATCTTCGGTGACCTGCTGCCGGCGGATGTCGGAAGCGGTGCGGGCTCTGCGGGTGCTGGCGGTCGCGGCACTGGTGGTGGGGGCAACGGTGCGTCAGCGGCGGGCGGCAGCGCAGTCGACGACGCTGCGGGCGCATCCGGCCTCGCGCTGCGAAAGGCTGCGCCTTGGTCGCACATGCAGGCGCTCGCGCAGGAGAAGGAGGCGCTCGGCTTCTTCGTCAGCGGACATCCGCTCGACGGCTGGTCGCGCGAGGCCGAGTCATTTGCGAACACCGACAGCGTGCGAATCCGCGACATGCCCGCGCAGGCGCCAGTGGTGATGGCAGGCATCGTCGGCCGCATCAGGAATGTGGTGAGCCAGCGCGGTGCGCAGCCTGGCCGGCGCATGGCGATGGCGACGATCGTCGACAAGCTCGGCACCGCCGAGTGCGTGCTCTTTCCCGACACGTTCGCTCAGCACGGCGAGATGCTGCAGTCCGACGCGATGCTGATGATCGTGGGCACAGTCGACCGCAGCCGCGCGGAGCCGGGCATCATCGTGGACCAGCTCATCCCGATCGCGGATGCGTCGCGACATCTGGCGACGCGCGTGGAGATCCGTGTGCCTGTGGGCGGTGCGGAAGACGACGAGCTGCTGGTGCCGATGATGCGCATGCTTGCCGGCACCCTGAAGCAGGCCGCCAACAGCGCATCGAACCTGCGCGGCCGGCCGGTCGAGGTGGACGTGGTGCTTCCCGTCGATGGCGCCGATGCGGCGATCACGGTGGGCGGCGTGCGTGTGGTGCCCGACTCTGCGCTGCTGCGGAAGATCTGCGAGATCACCGGCGCGGGCAGCGTGACTGTGCGAGGCGGATGGGTGCCGCAGCGCCGCGAGCGCGACCGACCGTGGCAGCGCCGCGAGCGCGAGACGGTCGAGAACTGACTAGGGAAACAGCCGCGTGACCGACCATCCGCCGGTGCGCGGTGAGTAGACGACGCGGTCGTGCAGGCGGTAGGGGTGTCCCTGCCAGAACTCGATCGCATCGAGCGACACGCGGTAGCCGCCCCAGTGCGGCGGACGCGGCACTGGTCCGTCGCCAAAGCGCGCGTTGGTCTCGGCGATGCGCGCCTCAAACGCTGCACGCGATGCGACTGGCCTGCTCTGGTCGCTTGCCCAGGCGCCGATCTGGCTCTCGCGCGGGCGCGAAGCGTGGTAGCCGTCGCTCTCGCCCTCGGTGGCGTGCGTGACGCGGCCCTCGATTCGGATCTGGCGGTCGAGCAGGTCCCAGTGGAAGAGCAGCGCGGCGCGGGGCACGGACTCGAGCGCGGTGCCCTTGCGGCTATGGCGGTTGGTGAAGAAGAGCGCGCCACGCTCGTCGATGCCGCGCAGCAGCACGATGCGCGCGCTCGGGGCGCCGTCCCCGTCGACGGTGGCGAGCGTCATCGCGTTTGGGTTCGGCATCGGGAGGCGGCAGGCCTCGTCGAAGCGTGCATCCAGCGACTGGGCGGCTTCGTCGCGTATGTGACGCGCGATTTCGACCACCGCGTCGATCTGCTTGACGAGCTTTCCGGTTTCGGGATCGAAGCCGCTGGCGCCCACGCGGGTGAGGTTCAGATCCGGCGCCGGTCGGCCGGTCGAGGCATCGTAGG
>CAYPOZ010000006.1:21091-23924 GCA_964412415.1 uncultured Isosphaeraceae bacterium
CTCGTCGAACCAGCGGCGAAACTCCGCGACGGGATCGGTGGGCGGTCGCTCGAAGTCCATCGGCACTGGCGTGAAGCCAATGGGGGCGGGTGGAACCTTCGCGGGCGAGCGTCCAGGCATGCGGCAATCGTAGGGCGCGGCGCGTTCAGCGCGTTCAGCGCGTGCGGCGGCGGGCAGCGCGCGCGGCGCGTTCAGCGCGTGCGGCGGCGGGCAGCATCGCGGGCACGGATGCCAAGTTCGCGAGCAAGCCGCGCAGCCTCGCGCTCGGCGGCGTGGGTGGCGTCCTGCTCGACCGATGTCGCACGGTTCCCTGAGAGCCCGAAGTAGGCGAGCCACGCGGCGACCTGCGCTGAATCGATGCGGGCGGCATCTTCGGTGCCCTTTGCTCCTGCACGTGCGCTGCCATTGGCAATCGCGCGCGTGGCCGTCCTTGCGGTCGTCTTTGCGGATGCGCGCGGCGCCGCGCGCCCCGCGCAGTCACGCGCGAGCGCGGCCAGGAACTCCTCCGACCGCATGGTGCGGCAATCGCGCCGGCGCGCGTGTGCGGCGACGCGTCGGTCGCTGGTGACGACAGTCAGCGAGTTGCGGTGGCTGCACGTCTCGATGAGCTTGGCGATCACGGTGTCGGCATCGGATCCTGGGCCGGCGTGATGCAGCACGGCGCCGTCGTGGAACCCGGAGGTCGATGCGCGCCGGCCACCATCGCACACCATCCAGATGCGCTCGCCACGCCACCGGCTCGCGCGGATCAGGTCTACGAGCCCGCGTTCGTCCGGGCCGGCCAGTTCCGGTGGCAAAACCCCCGTGACATGCAGGATGTTGCTGGCATCGAGCACAAGGGGCATGGGGAGACGGTAGGCGGGCAGGGGTCCGTCCGGTAATCGTGCCTGATTCTTCCCCTTGCGTCGCCTCTCAGACCGCGGTGTAATGCAGGACTCATGCCAATCAAGGTGAAATCACGTGGTAACGAGACCGCCGAGCAGATGCTCCGCCGCTTCAAGAAGCTGTGCGAGAAGGAGGGTCTCACCAAGGACGTGAAGAAGCGCCAGTACTACGAGAAGCCCTCCGAGCGCAAGCGCCGTGAGGCTCGTCGTCCGCCTCCGCCCGGCATGCGTCCGATGGGTGCTGCGCGCACGGGCGGTCCCCGCTCGGCTGGCGGACGCAGCGGCGGCCCGTCATCGGGTTTCGGTGGCCGCGGAAGCTGACCGCGGCGTGCTGCCCTGCGGATCGCGTCTCGCCCAACACCTCACATGAAGACTCCGGCGCCCAAGCGCTCCACTGCGGATGCGGGGAGCGACGCGCGAGCGTTTGCGCTCGCGGCGGCGCGCCTTGCCTCCGAGCTCAAGTGCACCGACGTGGTCGTGCTCGACATGAAGGGCCGCTCGCCGGTCTGCGACTTCATGGTGATCGCCAGCGGCACCAGCCCGCGGCAGATGAAGTCGGTGGCGACGGAGATCTCCAAGCTCGGCAAGAGCCAGTCGAGCGCGCCGTGGCGCGTCTCCGCTGACGAGGGTTCGAGCTGGATCTGCGCCGATTTCGTGGATGTCGTCTTGCATCTCTTCGAGCCTGGGCAGCGCGAGTGGTACGACCTCGAGGGGCTCTGGTCGGATGCGTCGCGCGTCGAGTGGCGTGCGGGCGCCGATGACAAGGATTCCGCACCATCGCCGCGGCCGCGTGCGCGCCGCAGCGCGCAGTGACCGGTGCCCCATGCTGCGACACGCCCTCCTCGCCAAGATTCACCGTGCGATGGTGACCTACTGCGAGCCCGAGTACATGGGCTCGATCACCATCGACCCCGACCTTCTTGATGCGTGCGGCATGCGCGTGAGCGAGAAGGTGCTCGTCGCCGATGTCGACAGCATGGCGCGCTTCGAGACGTACGTCTTCAAGGGCGAGCGCGGCAGCGGAGTGATCGGCGTCAACGGCGCCGCGGCGCGCTTGACGAAGGTCGGCAACCGCATACTCATCATGAGCTTCTGCATCCTCACGGATGAGGAGTTCCGCACGCACCGCCCGCGCGTGGTGCTTGTGGGTCCCGGCAACACCGTCGGTAGCCAGCTGACCTACGACCCTGAGTGAGCCTTAGCGCGCAGCGTCATCGCGCTACGCGGCAGGCGCAGCCCGCGCGCGCAGCGTCATCGCGTTGAAGGGGCGTCCCTCGCGGCGGAACTTGCGCTCGAAGTTGGTGCCCACGAGCTCGCCTGCATCGGCTGCGGGCGGCTGGAATGGCATCCTCTCGAAGAGATGCGTCGCACGCGAAGTGCGCTCCTCGCACCATACCCAAAGCTCGTCGTGATCGGTGACGATGCGCAGCTCGCCGCCCTGCACGAGCACGCGGTGGAAGTCTCGCAGCGTCTCGTCCTGCACTACACGGCGCTTGTGGTGGCGCGCTTTCGGCCAGGGGTCGCTGAAGTAGAGGTGGATGACCTGCGCAATGCCAGCCGGGCACCAGTGGCGCACGAACTGGGTCGCGTCGGCGCGCAGCACGCGCACGGAATCGAGTCCGTGGCGGCGCATGCGGTCTGCGGCGTAGAGCCAGTACTCGCGTGCCCACTCGATGCCGAGCCGGTTCACGCGTGCGTCCTGCGTCGCCTGCTGCAGCAGGAACGTGCCCTTGCCGGATCCGATCTCGATCTCGAAGGGGCGGGTCGGGTCGGCGAAGAGGCTTCGGGGGTCGAACGGCCCTGCATCATGAGGCGGCAGCGCCGAGATGTCCATGCCGAACGCGCCCGGGTCGAGCTCGCGTCCGCGTCCGAGATCGGGGCTCATGGCGCACCTGCCGTGGGCCGTGCCCACGCCGCGTCAGGGTCCCGCTCGAGGATCACGCTCGCCA
>CAYPOZ010000006.1:24065-25118 GCA_964412415.1 uncultured Isosphaeraceae bacterium
GCTCATCTGCACATGGTCGGGGTCCGTGCCGTCGCGTCTCACGCTGTGGAGGATATGTGCGCATGGCGTACTCTCATGCGCCATGGCGTCGGGCCTCTCGCTTGCAGGAAAGTGCCAGCTCGTCTTCGGCGCGGCGGTGGTGGTGATCATCGCCGGGTCGCTGACGGTGCCGTGGGTCCGCATGGGCGAGATGGTCGACGAGGGTCAGCGCGAGATGTCCCGCCAGCTCGCCGAGACCTGGGTGCAGAACGGCTTCCAGCTGATGCGGACCGAGGGCACGCCGATCCCGATCCGAGTGGTGCCTGCGGACCGGCTTGAGGACGGCGAGGAGCGAGATCCCTTCGCGGCCGAGGCGTGGCGCGCGCTGTCGGCGGATCCTGCGCTGCTCGACTACGCGGAGGCTGCCGACACCGAGAGGGGCACCGTGTACCGCTATGCGCTGGCGATCCCGGACAGCCAGTGGCGTGCAATCCAGGACCGGCGGTTCCTCGACTTCTCGCCGCGTGCCTCCGACGCGGGTGTGAGCGATCCGCCGCGTGCCCTCGTGATCATCGAGCGCGCGAGCGCGTTCGCGTCGAGGCAGGAGGCGCTTAACAGGGTGTGGCTCCTCGGGAGCCTCGCGGTGGCGTCGCTGCTGGCTGTGGCGGTGTTCTGGTTCATCCTCACGAAGCTGGTCTTCTCTCCCGTGCGGCGGCTGCGCGCCACGGCGGAGCGCGTGCAGCGCGGCGACCTCTCCGCGAGGTCGGGGCTTCGTACGCGCGACGACTTTGAGCAGCTCTCGCGCGCGTTTGACGGCATGCTTGCGGAGATGCAGCAGGTGCAGGAGTCGCTACGCAGCGCCAACGAGAGCCTCGACGTGCGCATCGCCGAGCTCGCGGAGAGCAACGTGGGCCTTGCAGAGTCGAGCCGCCTCAAGAGCGAGTTCCTCGCCAACGTGTCGCACGAGCTGCGCACGCCGCTCAACTCGATCATCGGGTTCGCCGACCTGCTGCGCGAAATCGCGGAGTCAGACGCTGCCGCCGACCCCAAGCGCATCCGCTACATCACGAACAT
>CAYPOZ010000006.1:25152-27429 GCA_964412415.1 uncultured Isosphaeraceae bacterium
CGGTCTGCTCGACATGATCAACGAGCTGCTCGACATGGCCAAGATCGAGGCGGGCCGGGTGGAGGTGGCGGTGCGAAGCACGAGCGTGGCCGACATCATCGAGGGGCTTGTGCGCCTGATGCAGCCGCAGTGCCAGGCGAAGTCGGTCGCGGTGACGGTCGATGTCGGCGAGGACCTTCCTGCGGTGGAGACCGATCCGGGCAAGCTGCAGCAGATCCTCTACAACTTCCTCTCCAACGCGGTGAAGTTCTCGCCAAGCGGGGCGGAGGTGGGCATCGCTGCCTCGCGCGTCGAGCACGAGGGCGGCCGCGCTGCGGTGCGCATCTCGGTGATCGACCACGGTCCGGGCGTGCCTGCGGACATGCAGGACGTGATCTTCGAGAAGTTCAGGCAGGTCGACGCGAGCCACACGAAGCGGCACGGGGGCACGGGTCTTGGGCTTGCGATCTGCCGCGAGCTGGCCGAGATGCTCGGTGCCACGCTGTCGCTGCGGTCGGCGCCGGGTGCGGGATCGACGTTCCCGGTGGAGGTGCCTGCCGCCTGGACGGTGCGACAGCGCAAGCCGCTGATACCCGCGGCGGTCGCTACCGCAGCCGCGCGCGGATGAGCGCATCGGCGTTGGGGCGGTGGCGGCGGGCGAGGCTCACGTCGGAGCGCGCGGGCGGCGGCATGCCCGAATCATGCAGTGCCTCCAGGAGCACTTCGGCAGCGGCGCGCGCAACCTCGCTTGGCGGATGCGCGCCCTCGGGTGACCAGAGGTCGTAGTCGGCCCAGCTCATCGCCATCTCGTGGGAACTGCCCGATGGCAGATGGCGCATCGAGAAGATCCACATGGGACCGTGCTCGCGCTCCGAGAGGACTCCAATGGTGGGGTCGGACATGGAGGCGCCAAGGAGTGGGGCGGGGATCACTCGAGTGTGCGTCGGGAGAGCGAGAGGTCGACGCCAGGTCACTTCGCGGGCTGGGGGCGAGCGTAGACGCGAACCTCGCCTTGGCCTTGGTCGATCCAGCCCTGGATTGCGCGCACCGGCGATAGGCCAAGTTCCTTCGCCTGCGCGGCACCGCCGGCACGCTCGAAAAGCGCGGGATAGAGCACGATCAGGTAGTCGGGGGTGGGAGAGAGGGCGCCGAGCTGGGTGCCGCCGAGGCCTGCCGATCGGATCGAGTCTGGCGACGCCGCATCGCCATCGAGCACCGTGGCGTACATCGCGGTGACGTTGTCGGCGAGGCCGGCGGATGCCACCACCTGACCGGAGGTGCGGCGCTGCGCGATCCACTCGACGGCATCGCGGATCGGCTGCCGGGGACCGAGCGTGAGGATCGATGCGGACCACGCGATCGCCACTGCAAGAGGCACTCCAAGCGCGAGCATGCGCCGAGGCTGGTCGAGCCACACCTGCACGCCGATCGCAGCCGCGAGGGCCGTGGCCGGCACCGTGAAGAGCGCGAAACGCGCGTAGATCCAGCTTCCGGCGAGGAGCGATCCGATAGCCAAGAGTGCGGCAGCCAGCGCGGGCAGCCACACGGCCATGCGCATCGCGCCACCCGCACTCCACGCACGTGCTGCACCCGGCACCACGAGCATCGCCCCGATGCCCGCGGCCCATGGCACCCATGCACCGCACGTCTGGAGCACAAGCAGCACACCTTCGACGCCGATCGCTGTGGGCTCGTCGCCGTCGGACGCGGTGAACTCCCGGATCACGCGCATCACGTCAGGGAGCAGGGGGCTCGTCATCGCCATCGTGGTGATGGCGGCGACAACGAGTGCGGCGAGGTTGGCGATCGATGGCATCGACGCGCGGGGACCGTGGCGCATGATGGTGCAGGACGCGACGAGGCCGTGCGTGAGCGGGAGCGCCACGAACGTGGGATGCGTCCAGCATCCGAGCGCGCACGCGCCGCTGTACGCAAGCCACCACACCGGTTGGCCTGCGCCGGTCTGGCGCAGTGCGCGGAGCTGTGCGGCACTCGCGATCGCCGCGAAGAGGATCATCATCGCGTAGCCGCGCGACTCGGTGGAAGCCAGGATCGCCAGCGGCATGATCAGCATGGCGATCGCGGCGAGGATGGCGAGGCTCGCAGCATTGGGTGCAGCGGCGACAGGCGTGCCGGACGCACTTGGTCTGGCGCGGCAGTCGGGCGCGATAGCCGCTCGCGGGCTGGCGGCGTGATCGGGCGCGCATGCAGTCTCCCACGCGAGCCACGCGCACGCGGGTGCGGCAAGAAGGCCAGCAAGAAGCGCGTGGCCTATGCCGAAGGTGAAGAGGAGCGCGT
>CAYPOZ010000006.1:27439-30039 GCA_964412415.1 uncultured Isosphaeraceae bacterium
GCTCGCGATCGCCGCGAAGAGGATCATCATCGCGTAGCCGCGCGCTTCAGTGGATGCGAGGATCGCCAGTGGCATGAGGAGGGCTGCGATCGCGGCGAGCATGGCGACCCGGGTGGCGTCGGCGCGGCCGAGCAGCCGCGCCGATTCCCACGCGAGCCACGCGCACGCGGGCACGGCGAGCAGTCCGGCAACGAGCGACGGGAGGCGCACGATGAGCTCGCTGACGGTGCCGGTCATGTTGATCGCCGCTGCGACCGCCATCGAGTGGAAGGGGTGGTTGGCGAGCGAGAAGTAGGTGCCCATGCTCGCGCCGACGCCCCACTGCGAGTAGTCGAGGAATGCGGCAATCTCGTCGAACCAGAGGCTCTGCGCGAGGATGTCCGCACGCTGCGCGAGCCCGGCCGCTGCCGCGCACGCGAGCACTGCAATCCACCAGCGGAGGCCGTCGTGCACGCGCGCACGGACATGCGTGGTTGCTGTGGCAGTGCCTGCCCCGCGAGTGGTCGGTGCCGCATCACGCGCGCGAGCGGTGTTGCATGCCTTAGCGGCACGGCCTGCGATCAGGCGCAAGACCGGGATCGCCGTGATCCACGCCACCGCAGCGGCTGCACATGCGGCGCGGAAGAGGCGCGCGCTCTCGGTGCTCGATGCACGCACGTCAACGCCTGCGCGCTGTGCGAGCAGGTCGTGGGTGAAGAACGCGGCAAGCGTCGCATCGGGCACCAGCGCCATGAGCACGAACGCCACTGCAACAGCCGCCGCCGCGATCGTCATCGCGCAGCCCCTCTCATCGCGCGCCCTCCGCGGCGATGAGGTCGCGCTCCTCCTGCGGATTCAGGGTCGTGGGCAGCTCCGCACCGATGCCCTCGCGTGGATCGCGCACGCGCAGCAGCAGCGGCAGGGCGGCGGCGCGCAGCAGGCTCGACACCGCAAAGAGCGTCATGTACGCGGAGAAGGTTGACTCGCCCTTGGAAAGCAGCCATCCGCCCGCGAGGCTACCGATCGCCATTGCCGCCGAGTTGAGCAGGTTGAAGGCGGTGTAGACGCTGGTGCGCTCGTTCTCGTGCACCAGTTCAAGCAGCATCAGGAAGGTGGCGAGCTCGTATGCGCCCCATGCGTAAGCGTTGAAGATCTGCAGCGGGATCACGAACCACGGGCTTGGCGAGAGCGTCCACAGCACGCTGGCCACTGCCGCGCACACAGCCCCGCGCACCAGCAGCGCGCGGGCGCCCGCGCGCGCCGCATAGCGGCCGTGCCATGTCATGAACGCGCTCTTTGCCGCGAACCCGACGGCGATCGCAGCCAGGAACAGCCCCATCGACCACCCGAGCGACCGCAGCATGTACGGCGCGAAGTAGGGGCTCGACACCTGCACCGCCGCCTGGAAGACCAGCATGAAGATGATGAGCTCGCGCTCGCGGCCTGCAAGCGGGCGCGTGAGCAGCTTCAGCGGGTGCACGGCGCGGGCGGCCCATCGCTCGCGCGGCGCCTCCGAGTGGCGCAGCAGGTAGCGGATCGACATCGCACGGCTCGCGCCCGCCAGCGTGAACACCGCCCCGAAGATGAGCAGGTTCTCGAACGCCGCTCGGTTGGTATCGGTGCCGCTTAGTGCAAGCGCGCCTCCGGCGATCAGGATTCCCGCGAGGTTCGCCATCTGGCAGAGGCGGCTCCGGATGCCGAAGTAGGCGGGTCGCACGGCGCGCGGAATGACGGCGCCCACCCATGCGTTCCACGCAGGTCCTGCGCCAAGCGCGCTGCCCCAGTAGAGGCTCACGGTGGCGAAGAGCATCCACGCGGGCAGCGATCCCATCACCGCGCCGATCACCAGCGGCAGGAAGCTCGCCGCCTGCACGCCGGCGCAGAGCATCACCCACCTGTGCGGGCTGCCGATGCGCTCGACGCCCCATGGCGCCACAAGCTGCAGGCATGCGCCGATGAAGTAGGGGATGCTCGCGATGAGCCCGCCGATGACGTCGGAGAACCCGAGCGCGAGCGCGTAGGCGGGGAAGTAGCTCTCGCCCAGGCCCACCATGAAGGAGTAGGTCATCCCGTCGCCGGTGCACGACACGAGATCGCGGCGGAGCTGACGCGGTTGTGCGCCGGTGGTCAAGGTGTGCGTCGCGGTGCGCGGTGTGTGCGTGGACGCGGGTGTCGGCTGGCGCGCGGGCGTCGTGTGTGGCGCTCGCGATGCGCGATCAGGGGGCCGTGCCGCCGGCGCCGCGGCCGCCGCCAGCGCCGGATCCGCCGGCACCCGAGCCGCCGGCGCCTGTGCCGCCAGATGCTCCGGCCGCACCGCTCACGCTTGCGCCGCCGAAGCCCTGCACCTGAGACTGCGTGATCGGCACAGTCATCGTCACGTAGCGACCCGCGGGGGCTGCGCCGGACACTCGTGTTGGCGCGAACGGGTACCCGCCGAGCTGACGGTGCACGAAGTCAGGCGCCTTCACCATCAGGCTGCCCTGGAAGTACTCGATCGTTGCTGCGCCGCTCAGCCAGATCTCCGGCTCGACTGTGAGCTGGATGAGCTTGATGAGCTTGCCTGCGAGTTCCTCGTGCGATGCGCGCTCTGGGCTGTCGCCGCCGCCTCCGAAGAGGGTTCC
>CAYPOZ010000006.1:30090-33007 GCA_964412415.1 uncultured Isosphaeraceae bacterium
TCACGGCGTGCATGAGGCGGCGGCGACACGGCCGGACGGTCGCGGGATAGGGGGACAGAGCCCGACCGCCGGCGATCGCCGAGTGGCTCCGGCCTATGGCCGCCGCCCATGGCCATGCCTTGGGCAAGCGCGGTGTCGATGTTGAAGTCGGGAGCGTTGTCGAAGACGGGGGCCTCGTACAGGATGTCGCGCACGGGATACAGCTTGAGCTCAAGGTCTCCGGGTCGCGAGAGGTCAGGCTTGGTGCCGATCTCGAGGAACGTCGACTTCAGCTGCCAGGTGCATGGGACGTTGGTGCAGACCTGCGCCATCATTTGCTCGAGCACTGTGAGCGCGGGCGTGCTGTCGAGCTTCAGCGTAATGGTGGCCTCAGGGTCGATGCCCTCGGGGAATCGGTCGCTACGGAAGCGCACGATCATCTGAACGCCGAGGTTCTTCTTGAAGTAGTCGAATGCGTCCTTCGCGGTGGTCTCCGCAAAGTCGACGCTCATCGGCGTCGTGAGCAGTGCACCGAGGATCTTTGGCTTGGCGGTCTGCATCTCCTCGGCGGCGGCATCTGCGGCGCGCTGTTGCATGACCGCATCGATCGCGCCAGAGAGGCCCTGGGCGTGTGCGGGTGTGGCGGTGCCGGCGAGAGTCGCACCGGTGAGGCACGCGATGGCCGCGAGCGCGAGCGGACGAGGTGCACGCACCGGCTCCGAACCTGATGCGGATTGCGTGGCAGCCGACGAATTGGCGGATGTGTGGTTCATGGGCTGCCTGCAGGGGAGGTTGCGGATGCCGAACTGCTTGAGTCTATCACTCGTTCGAGCGAAATCATCCCATCATGCGACTCTGCAAGTGCAAGAAGTGCCGCGGAGTTCGCGGCTACGGAGAGCCTCATCTCCCATGGGGCCGACCGCAGCGCGCCAAGGCAGCGCCGCGAGCCTGGGATGCTCGCTGCCGTCACATCGTCGACCTGCAGCTGGCGCAGGAAGCGCACGGCCATGCGCTGCATCTCACGGGCTCGGAAGCGTTCGCCCTCTGGGGTCATGGCGGGGCTGTCGAGCATGAGCGCGAGCCCAAGCATCGGGCGCGCGCTCTGGGCAGTGGCGCCGCGTGTGTTCGGGCCCGCGAGACGGAAGCCGCCCATGAGGTCATCAGGCAGTGGATCCTCTGCAACGGCGCCGTTGCTGATCTCGGGCGCGATCTGCGCACGCGAGAGCGCGGCACGCGTGGAGCGGGCGAGTTCCTGATGATCGCGGGCGTCAGTGGATGCCGGGACCTTCGCTGATGCGAGTGCACGTTCGGACCAGAGCAGCCAGCCGAGTTCGGCCACGAGATCGCGGCGCGGGATGTCACGCCATGCGGCATCGAGCGCATTACGAAGTGAGGTGGCGTCGAGGCGTGTGTCGCCCGAAGCGAGCAGCGAGCACGCGGCGGCGATCTCTGCCGTACGCGTGCGGGGCGTGGCGTCTGCGGTCATCCATGCAGCAGCGCTGCCGTCGCGCAGGAACTCACGGATCAGCGTGTCGCGTGCGTGCGTGAGGTCGGCATCGGCAGTGATGTCCTTGAGTTCAAGCGCGGCCATCACGCCGAGCGCGATCGCGTTGCGGTCCTGCAGCGGGTCGCGCTCGACTGGCGCCACGCGGAGCAGTGCGACGAGGATGCGTCGCGCCGCGGCGCGCGCGGCGGCGGCGCGGTCGGTGTCGGAGGCGTTGCGATTCGCGGTGGGGCTAGCGGTGTCGGGTGCGGTGCGGGCGTAACGCGCGAGCGCCAGCGCGGCGAGCGCCTGGTCGGCTGGCAGTGCGGCCATCGGCTCGTGCACTCCCGCGGAGGGGATCCAGTCCCCGCGTAGCCCAAGGTTTTCCAGCACGGCAGCGCCCTCCGCCACATCCATGCCACTGGTGGTCGGATGGAGATGCCCGCAGAGCCAAGCGGCAACTCGGTCGGCGGCGGCCTGTGCACCCGCATCCGTGCCATCCGAAGGGGTCGTCACCACCTGCCGCGCGAGCCGCATGACCTGCACCGGTTCGCGCGAGTCGATGGGCTGCACGAGGCGCGTCACAGGCACGCGGTAGAGCGCGGGCATCTCTCCAGGCAGAAGATCGGGAAGGTCGCGCATCGGCACGCCGAGCCGGCTGGCCATGCCGACGAACGTGCGCGCTGGATCGGACGCGACCTCGAGTGACATCGCGCGGCCAGGCATCGTGTAGAGCCAGCGCGGGCCGCGTCGCACGGCGAGCCCATCGATGCCAGGCTCGATGCTGCGTGCGACCTGCTCGTAGTTGATGCCGGCGAGGGGGACTGGGTCGGCCGCGACTTCGATCTCGAGAGAGAGGCGCGTCCATGCGGTGGCGTCTGTCTCGAGTGCGCGCGAGAGCGTGGTGTCGCGGCGCGAGTCGTTGATCGCCTGACGCACGGCGTCAGCGAGGTCGGCGGGCCGCGTGCCGTCGGCGTTCGACTGCGACTCGCCCACGCCGATCAGCGTGCCGTCGCGGCGGATGCTCACGGCAACCACGCGCGCGCCGGGCACGGGGTGCGGCTGGGCGGGCGCCTCGCCCCGGTCGAGCCATCCGCGGGCGTCGAGCCAGGCCTCGGTCGCTGTGACGGTTGGACTTACGGTCAGGGCAGCGGGGGGCGCGTCGTGGCGTGCGGAGGCGATAAATCCGCCCCCGAAAGCCGCAAGACATGCGAAAAGTCGCATGGTTCGGCTAGACAGCCTCCATTTCTCGGGCATCGTGCGAGTGTAGGTTCCTCGTGGAGCCATCCCCAGCCATGTCAGTCCTTTCAAAGGTGATCACCCTGGAGAGCACGCGCCGGAAGCTCGTGTTGCTCACCATCCTGAGCTACATCGCCATCTGCTGAGAGTGGTGCACTCTCAGCCGCCGCACAACCCCCCAGAGGGGGCGGCTGGAGAGGATGGGGTGACTCGGCT
>CAYPOZ010000007.1:0-4188 GCA_964412415.1 uncultured Isosphaeraceae bacterium
CGGAGCACGTCTCGGCGGCATCCTTCGCATGCTGGAGGCTTCGCTCCGCGCGCGCAAGCTCCATCAGCGCCAGCATGAGCTCGTAGCGGATCTCGAGCTCGCGCTCCGGCTGGCTCGAGTCGATCCAAGTGAGGGCCGCCTTGTACTCCTCGACGGCCTCTGCGAACCACGTCTCGGCCGCGAAGCAGCGGCCGAGAAGGTGCGCTGCGGCCATGCGGAACTTGGGCTCCTCCTTCGCCTGCTGCAGGTAGGGCATCGCCTCCTCGGCCTTGCCCTGATCCGCCATGATGCGGCCGATCTCGTACTTCAAGGACCGGTCGGTGGGATAGGCGGCGGCACGGTCCTTGTACTCGGCGATCTCGAGCTCGAGCACGGCGCGGCGTGCCTTCGCCGCATCTGCTGCGGCCGCGGCATCAGCCGGGCTCTGGGTGGCCTTCGCCTCGATTGCCGCCAGCTGCCGGCGGGCACGTGCGATCTTGATCTCGCCCGCAGCCTGCTTGAAGCGGTACTCCTTCAGCGCCGTCCACGCCTGCATGCACACCTGGTAGGCGAGCTTCTCCTGCTCGGGGTCGCCGGACTTTCGCAGCGCCTGCACGTAGAGCTGGACGTTGTCGGCCGAGAGCGGGTTCTCCTGGTACGCCTTCTTTCGAAGCTCAAGGGCGCGCTCGTCGCTGCTGCCGGATCCGGCGATCGACTCTCCGGCCTCAAGCTCGCGCTGCCGCTCGCTGTCGCGCGCGTTCTTGCGGAATCCTCCCTCGGCGGAGTTCTCGCCGTAGCCGCCTTGCTGGATCGCGCGCGCCGCGGTGAGCTGATTGAGGTCGTTGATGAGCTCTGTGTCGGTGGGATCAAGCTTGATGGCCTGCTCGCCGGCGATGAATGCCTCATTCCAGGCCTGCAGAACGGTGAACAGGTCCTTCGTCCGCTTCCACACCTTCTTGTTTGGCTTCTTGGCCATCGCGGTGGCCACAAGGTTGAGCGCCTTGGGCGCGAACCAGCCGCCGAACTCTGTCTGGCCAGCCTTGCCGGCGGCGTCGAGCAGCTCCAGCGCTCGGTCGACGCTGTTTGGGTCGCGCATCCATGCGTACTCGGCTTGCGCGAAGCGGTCGATGGCGGTCGCGCTCTCGAGCTGCTTCAGGTCTGCTGCCTTCGCCGGCGTTCCGCCCGCGGAGAAGAACACCTTGGCGCACTCGAAGAACGCATCATGGATTGCGATGTTGGCGGGGTCGAACCGGACTGCGTTGGCGAAGAGCTGCAGTGCGTAGGTTGCGTTGCCCTTGTCGGCCACGTCGCGTGCACGGTCGAGGAACGGGCGTGCCTTGTCTGGCTGCGCCACGAAGGCCGGCTGCTGCGACTCTTCTTTTTTCCAGTTGAAGATCATGATCGGGTCTCGTGGCAGGCTCGGCCAGCGGCGTCGTGCCCGGGGAGGAAATCGTATCGGATTGGGATGCGGGTGGGCATGGCGGGCGTGGCTACGATTGGAGGATGGCCTCTTGGCAGCTTGCGACGTACCCGGATCCCGTGCTGCGGGCCCGTGCTCGCGACGTGGGGAGCATCGATGCGTCGATTCGCGGGCTCGCGGAGGAGATGCTGCGGATCATGCGCGAGGAGGATGGCGTTGGGCTGGCGGCTCCGCAGGTGGGCGAGTCGGTCAGGATGTTCGTGACAGCCGCGCAGGATGAGGAATCCGCGCCCGAGCGGGTGTACATCAATCCAGTCATCGTGTCGTGCGAGGGAGTCCTCGAGGCCTCCGAGGAAGGGTGCTTGAGCCTACCCGGCATTCGCGGCACCATCCGACGTCCGCCGAAAGTGACGGTACGCGCGACGGGACTGGATGGGGAGGCGTTCACGTGCACGTCGTCGCAATTGCTTGCGCGCTGCTGGCAGCACGAGATCGACCATCTTGACGGGATTCTCATCATCGACCGGATGTCGGCCATCGACCGGCTAGCGAGTCGCAAGCCGCTGCGCCAGCTCGAGGCCAGCGCCGCCGCGCGATGAACGCGATTGTTCAGGATGCGTTCAGGGCAGTGCTGCTTGGAGGCGGCTCGTTCGGCCTTCCGACATTCGGCCGGATTCGCGCGTGTGACGTTCCCGGCCTCGAGATTGCGCTCGTGGTTTCGGCGCCAGATCGCCCGTCAGGCCGTGGACTGAGGACCACAGCCACGCCGGTGTCCCAGTGGGCGCGTGATGCCGGGCTTCCGCTGTGGTGCACGGCGGACGTGAACAGCCCCGAGTCGCTCGCACGAATCGCGGAGGTCCGTGCGAATGTCCTCGTGATCGTGTCCTTCGGCCAGAAGATCGGCGAGCCTCTGCTTGCGGGCATGGCAGCCTTCAACCTTCACGGATCGCTGCTGCCTGCGTGGCGTGGCGCGGCGCCAGTGCAGCGGGCGCTGATGTCGGGCGAGCGCGACGTGGGCGTGAGCGTGATCGGGATCGCGCCCCGGATGGATGCCGGGCCTGTGTTCGCCACCGCTTCGACGCGCGTGGGCGAATCGGAGATTGCCGGCGAGCTGCACGACCGACTTGCCGAGATTGGTGCGGAGCCGATGGTGCGCACGCTGCGTGCACTGGTGGAACGGATGCGTGCGATGCCTGGCGCGTCTGGGGCCGGCGCGATGGCGGCGCTGCCCATGCAGGTCCAGGACGAGGCAGGTGCGACGCGCGCGCGCAAGCTCTCGCGCGCGGATGCGTTCGTCGACTTCGCGCTTGCGGCGGATGCGGTGCGGGCACGCATCAACGGCCTTTCGCCGTGGCCCGGCTGCGATGCCGCGATCTGCGCGCCCGGCGCTGAGCACGTGCCCGTCAAGCTGCTGCGTGCGCGGGTTGTGGCGGATGGACCGTCGTCCGCAGCTGGAGACATCGGCCTTGTCGGCGATCGTGGCACGGTGACGTGCGGCGCAGGCGAGATTGAGGTGCTCGAGGCGCAGGTTCCCGGGGGGAAGGTGATGCCGCTGGCCGACCTGCTGCGGGGCAGGCGATTGCATGCATCGGGCGGGGTGACGGTGCGGAGCGCGCCGCCCGTGGCCTCTTGACTGCGATGGGCATGCGCCATGCGGATTGAGGAGCTCGACTACCCGCTTGACCCCGCTTGCATCGCGACCCAGCCCGCCGAGCCGCGCGATGCCGCGAGAATGCTGGTGCTTCACCGTGCGGATGACCGGGTGGAGCACCGGCACGTGCGCGACCTGCCCGAGTACCTGCGCGCGGGCGACAGCCTGGTGCTGAACACGACTCGCGTGGCGCCCATGAGGCTGCGGGGCCGGCGAAGGTCAGACGGCCGGAACGTCGAGGGGCTGATCCTGGAGTTCAGGGGGCGGACTGCCGCCCATGCGCTGATCCATGGAGCAAGGCGCTTCAAGGCGGGCGATGTGATCGAGCTGCGAGGCGGCACCGACGCGCTGACCTTCGTGGCCCGCGAGGGGATGGGGTGGCTGCTCGAGAGCGCGTCCGGTGATCCTGCCATCGAGATCATCGAACGGAGCGGATGGACCCCGCTGCCGCCCTACATCCTCCAGGCGCGCGGTGAGCGGCATGTCGAGAGTGACCCTGCGGTTGGGGCCATGGATGCCCTCGATCGGCAGGCCTACCAGACGATCTACGCGGCCATGACAGACCTTCCAAGCTGTGCCGCGCCGACCGCGGGCCTGCACTTCACGCCCGAACTCCTGGATGCCCTTGACCGCCGCGGGGTGCGCCGGATCGACGTCGAGCTTCAGGTGGGGCCCGGCACCTTCCGGACAGTGGACACCGCACAGGTGGAGTCCCATCCGATGCATTCCGAGCGATGCCGGTTGCGGGCAGATGCGGCACTGGCGCTGTCGCAAACTGTTGCTGAACATAGACTTGTGGCTGTCGGTACAACCTCGGTACGGGTGCTGGAGTCCCTCCCGCGACCGCTTCCCGAGGCGATGCTGGCCACCGCACGGGGCTTGGTGGAGGGAGGGCACGGCTCGGGCCCGGTCCACGGCTTCAGCACCGAGCTCTTCATCCGGCCCGGGTTCGAGTTCAGGTGGGTGGATGTCCTGATGACCAACTTCCACCTGCCGCGGTCCACCCTCCTGGCGCTGGTCGGAGCGCTCGTCGGCATGGACCGGCTCAGGCGCACCTACGTGGAGGCGCAGCGGCTTGGCTACCGCTTCTACTCCTACGGCGATGCGATGCTCGTGCTGCCGTAGAGGCGGACGCATT
>CAYPOZ010000007.1:4339-5973 GCA_964412415.1 uncultured Isosphaeraceae bacterium
GGAGTTGGTTCGCAGGGCATCCGGCGACCGAGATGACGCGTTGCGCAAGATCGCGCGCGATCAGGGGTCCCGCGAGAGCCACTTTGCCGATAGAGTTCGGAGGGAGTCGCAAGGATGCGCCTGTCTGAACTCTGCCAACGTGTTGATGGAATGACCTGCGTGCATGGCGGTGACCGCGACGTGATTGCGGTCACCGATGACTCGCGCGCTGCCGGTCCAGGGACGATCTTCGTTGCGAGGCGAGGTGCCGCGCTTGATGGGCTCGCGTTTGTGCGCGACGCGCTGTCGCGCGGCGCGATCGGCGTCGCCGTCCCCGAGTCCGATGCGCAACGGGTGCTTGCGTTCGTCGACGCCGGCACCGCGCTGGTGACGTACGACGCATCGCGTGCAGCGGTCATCGGCGAGCTCGCGCATGAGGCGGCCGGAAGGCCAGCGGCACGGCTGCGGGTGGTCGGCGTCACGGGCACCAACGGCAAGACGACCGTCACCTACCTGCTGCGTCACATGCTCGGCGCGTCAGGGCTCAAGTGCGGGCTCGCTGGGACGGTCGTGACGGACGACGGTCGCGGCGAGCGGCCCTCGTCGCTGACGACGCCCTCGGCAACGCAGCTCGCGGACCTGCTCTCGCGCATGGTGCGCCACGGATGCACCGCTGCCGCGATGGAGGTGTCGAGCCATGCGCTCGACCAGTCGCGCGTGGCCGGCATCGGCTTCTCGTGCGCGGTGTTCACCAACCTCACCCGCGACCACCTCGACTACCACGGCTCGATGGACGCGTACGCGGCCGCGAAGGCGCGCCTGTTCGAGTCGCTCGAGCGAGGTGCGGTCGCCATCGTCAACGCGGACGATCCCTCGCACGCGCGAATGGTGCGCGACTGCGCAGCGCGGGTGATGCGCTGCAGCATCGACGACGCATCGGCGGACTGCATGGTGCGCATCCGGCGCATGCGCCCCGACGGCATGGTGTGCGCGATGCACGGCCCGTGGGGCGTGCTTGACGTGGACCTGCCTCTTGCGGGAAGGCACAACGCGATGAATGCCCTGCAGGCGCTCGCCGTAGCCTCCGCGCTAGGCGTGCCTGCCGCGCCGCTTGAGCGCGCGCTTTCGACGTGCACGGCGCCGCCCGGACGCCTTGAGCCGGTGAGCGTGCCCGAGGATGGCATCGCGGTGCTGGTCGACTATGCGCACACCGACGATGCGCTGCTGAACGTGCTGCGCGCCGTGCGCCAGACGCTCGAGCCAGGCGGCCGCATCATCACCGTCTTCGGGTGCGGCGGGGACCGCGACCGCACCAAGCGCCCGCGGATGGCGGCCGTCGCGTGCGCGAACGCCGATGCGGTGATCGTGACGAGCGACAACCCGCGCTCGGAGGATCCCGCGGCGATCGTCAGGGACATCCTTGCGGGCGTGCCGGAGGGCTGCGGCGCTGATGTGGAGTCCGTGCTCGACAGGGCAGGGGCGATCGCGCGCGCAGTGCAGCTCGCCAAGCCGGGCGATGCGGTGATCGTCGCAGGCAAGGGTCACGAGGACTACCAGATTGTGGGCACGGAGCGGCGTCCCTTCGACGACCGCGTCGTGGCGCGGGCCGCGCTTGCGGCCCGGCGCGGTGCGCTTGTGGGCGCATCAGGTTGAGG
>CAYPOZ010000007.1:5983-31774 GCA_964412415.1 uncultured Isosphaeraceae bacterium
AGAGCTGCGGCCGCCGGCCGCGCTCGTTCGGTGCATGAGCGGCATGGATGCCAGGAGCGATGCGATGGATGCGATGAGCGGATGCGATGGGCGCAGCGGGCGCGGCTTCATGACGCCGACGGAGCTTTGCTCGGCGCTAGGCGGGGAGTGGGCCGTGGCGCCCGGCTCGCCCTGCGCGCCGGGCCGTTGCTGCCGCGCATCGGCCGATGGCCAGCTCGCCGGCATCGGCACCGACACGCGTTCCGACCTCGAGGGCCGCGCGTTCTTCGCGCTTCGCGGGGAGCGCTTCGACGCCCACGACTACCTGCTCGACGCGCTGCGGGCAGGGGCTTCGCTGCTCGTCGTTGAGCGCGGGCGGTGGGGCCGCGTGCGTGTGGCGGACCCTGGCAGCGCGGCGGTGCTGATGGTGGATGACGCGCGGCGCGCGCTCGTGGATGCTGCGCGCGCGTGGCGCGCACGGCTCGTCGGCATGCAGGTGGTCGGCGTGACAGGGAGCGCCGGCAAGACGACCGTGAAGCGGCTGCTTCACGGGGTGCTCTCGCGCACCCTGCGCGGCACTGCAAGCCCCCGCAGCTTCAACAACGACGTCGGCGTGCCGATCACGCTGTGCGCGGCGCACGTTGACCACGACTACGTGATCTGCGAGATCGGGATGAATGCTCCCGGCGAGATCGCGATGCTCGCGGACATCGCGCAGCCCACCGTTGCCGTGGTCACCATGGTGGGGCGCGCGCACCTCGAGCGGCTTGGCTCGGTCGAGGCAATCGCGCGCGAGAAGCTGTCGCTCGTGTCGGCCCTGCCGCCCGGCGGGCTGGCTGTGGTGCGCGGCGACAGCGCGATGATCGACGAGGCGCTGGCTCGCGCGCTCCCTGCGGGCGCGAGGGCGGTGCGATTCGGCGAGGGGCCCGCGAACCACGTCAGGCTCGTCGGCCGCCGCAACGACGGCACAGGGCAGGTCATCTCCGTGGACGCGTGCGGACGCAGGATGGAGATGCGCATGGCGCTGCCCGGCATGCACAATGCGATGAACGCGCTCTCGGCGATCGCCGTCGGCATCGACCGTGGCATCCCGGATGCCGAGATCGCCGCGGGCCTCGCCGCGGTCGAGCCCGCGGACATGCGGATGGTGCGCCAGCAGGTGGGCTCGTACACGATCTTCAACGACGCGTACAACGCGAACCCCGATGCCGTGGCCGCCGCGCTCGGCGCATTCGCAGAGCTCGCGTCGCAGGCGCCGCGGCGCGTCGTGGTGCTTGGGGACATGCTTGAGCTCGGCGATGATGCGCCGGCGCTCCACGCGGAGACCGGCCGCACGGTCATGCGGTCCTTTGCGGGCGGTCCGCCCGAACTGGCGATCTTTGTCGGCAGGCTCTCCGCGCATGCGGCCGTCGCCGCGCGCGAGTCGAGGGGTGCCAACGTGCTGCACGTGCCCGACCTGCAGCCTGCATCCATGGCGCTGGTCGCCGAGGCGCTCGAGCCCGGCGACGCGATTCTCCTCAAGGGCTCGCGCGGAAGCGCGATGGAGCGTCTGCTCGGCGCGCTGCAGGCGCCGGCAGCGCAAGGGCGCAGCGCCGCCTAGCGCGGACCGCAGCCGATGCTCTACTGGCTCACCGAACTGCTGCAGGGCTGGCTCGACGACCGCGGGCTCTTCCCGCTGGTCATGGTGATGTACCAGCAGGAGTTCCGCGCATTCGGTGCAGTGCTCCTGTCCTTCGTCCTTGTGCTGGCCTTCGGCCGTCGCGTCATCCGGTGGCTGGCACGCCAGAAGATTGGCGACGCTCCCGAGTTCTACAACCCCGACCTCAACGCGCTGATGGCATCGCGTGCGGGCACGCCCACGATGGGCGGGATCCTCATCATCGGCGCGATCGTCGTCACCGTGGCGCTGCTCGGTGACGTGGTGCACAACCGCTACGTGCACCTGGCGATGATCCTGACGCTGTGGCTCGCGTTCGTCGGAGGTATCGACGACTGGCTCAAGCTCACGGCGAGCCGCCGCAACCCAGGCCAGCGCGAGGGCCTCTTCGCGTGGGAGAAGCTGCTGTTCCAGCTGGGGATCGGCGCGCTTGTGGGGTTCTTCCTGTGGAAGGCCGCGGCGGGCATGGACGGCCATGTGCTGAACCTGCCCTTCCAGCGGACGTACCCGCCCACGCCGACGGTCGAGTCGATCGTGCAGCCGCCGGTCGTCGACGGCAGCGTGATCGTGCTCGGTGTCGGCGCGTTCACGATCCTGGCGATGCTGGTCATTGCGTTCATGTCGAACGCGGTGAACATCACCGACGGCATGGACGGCCTGGCGCCGGGCAACCTGGTCATCACGAGCTTCGCGCTGATGGTGATCGCGTGGATTGCGGGCAGCCCGCGCGCCGCGTACTTCCTCATGGTGCCGCATGTGGAGGGCACCGGCGAGCTCATGGTCGTGGCGGGCGCGATGGCTGGCGCGTGCCTTGGGTTCCTGTGGTTCAACTGCTCGCCCGCAAGCGTCTTCATGGGCGACACGGGCAGCCTGCCGATGGGCGGGCTCGTGGCGCTCATCGCGGTGGCCACGCGGCAGGAGGCGCTGCTGCCGCTGGTCGGCGGCATCTACATCATCGAGATCAGCAGCGTGATGCTGCAGACAGGCTGGTTCAAGTTCACCAAGCGCGCGCAGGGCGAGGGGCGCCGCATCTTCAGGTGCGCGCCGATCCACCACCACTTCCACCTCGGCGGATGGAAGGAGCAGCAGGTGGTGACCCGCTTCTACATCATCTCGGTGGTGCTGGCGATGCTCGCGCTTGCCAGCCTGAAGCTCCGCTGACTGCGCAGTGCGGCGTGCGGCGGTGCGTGGGGCGTCCGGCGCCAGGGCCGCAAGCCCGTGCGCCGCTCAGTCGCCGTGCTTCTGCCGCAGCCGTGGGGAGAGCCGCAGCAGCAGCTGCACGCGCTCGAACTCGCAGATCCAGTCGGCGAGCGTGGCGGCCATCTCGTCGTCGGGCAGCGGCGCGCCGGGGAGCGGGCATGATGCGCCGAGCGCCCGCGCAGCCATCGCCCGGTAGCGCGAGACTGTGCGGTCGCCGAGCAGCGACACGAACTCGAACTCCTCGGACATCCAGATGACGGTGGGCACGCGGCGGCCGCCGCAGATCGTCACTCGCTCGGAGAGCTCCGCGTGCTCGTCGCGGTCGAGCCAGCGCAGGTCCGCCATCGGGCAGGCGTCGGCGATTGCGGCAAGCATGGGGCCCTGAGCGGAGCAGTCGCCGCACCAGATCCCGCTCAGGCAGATGACGGGCATGGTGCGCGTGAAGCTTCCAAGCAGGGCGCGCTGTGCCGATGTGAGGGCCACGCGCTGCCCGACCTCCTGCCACGGGCGTGCGCGCGACACGTCGGTGGCGAGGTACTGCGCGTAGGTGAGGCCTGCGTCGTGCGCGGCACGGAGCGTTGCGGCATCCATGGGGCGAAGGGTAGGCGCGGGAGCGGTGCCGGCGCACAGGTTCTGCCGTGTCGGTACAGCGTCAGGGAGGCGCCGGACGCTCAGCCGAGCAGTTCCCTCGTGCGGCGGAGCATGTCGAACGCCTGAAGCGGCGTCATCGACTCGAGCTGCGCCGAGCGCAGTGCAGCGAGCGCATCCCGCTCTCCCGGGCTGGCTGCGGGCACGGTGCGGTCAGCCGAAGCGGCATCAGGCAACGCTTCCGATGCCGCGAGCGGTGGCGGCTCCGGCTCGGGCCCATCGAAGAGGCCAGGTTCGCGCGTCGGCGATCCGGCGGGCGTTCCGTGGACGGCGAGCGACTCGAGCACCGCGTGCGCGCGGCGGATGGTGGTCGCGGGCAGCCCGGCGAGCCGCGCGACATGGATGCCGTAGGAACGGTCGGCGCGGCCGGGCTCGATGCGGTGCAGGAAGACGATCTCGTCCTTCCACTCGCGCACGGCGACGCGCAGGTTGCCGATGCGGGAGTCGGCATCGGCGAGCGCAGTGATCTCGTGGTAGTGCGTGGCGAAGAGCGTGCGGCACCCGCGTGCGGCGAGCGTCTCGGCGATTGCCCACGCGAGGCTCAGGCCATCGAGCGTGCTCGTGCCGCGGCCGATCTCGTCGAGCACCACCAGCGTTCGTCCGGTGGACCCATTGAGGATCTGCGCGGTCTCGGTCATCTCCACCATGAAGGTCGAGCGGCCTGCATGAAGCTCGTCGCCTGCGCCGATGCGCGCGAAGATGCGGTCGCAGAGCCCGACAGTGGCACGTTCGGCAGGCACGAAGGACCCTGCAAGCGCAAGCACGCACAGCAGCGCGTTCTGCCTGATGTAGGTGCTCTTGCCGGCCATGTTGGGGCCAGTGACAAGCGCGAGCACGGGCTGGCCTGGGCCGCCAAGCGCACAGTCGTTGGGCACGCACCCCGATCCGAGCGACTGGTCGAGCACGGGATGGCGGCCGCCCACGATCTCAAGCACGGGATCTGGGCTGATCGCCGGCTGCACCCAGCTGCGACGCACGGCCTGCTCTGCGAACGCGCACAGGCAGTCGAGCTCGGCGATGGTGCGTGCCGCGTCGGCGATGGCCGGCCCCGCCGCGGCCACGTGGCCGAGCAGTTCCTCGAAGAGCGCTCGCTCGCGCCCGTGGGCGCGCGACTCCGCGGAGAGGACGCGGTCCTCGTAGCCCTTGAGCTCCGCAGTGACGTAGCGCTCGGCATTGCGCAGCGTCTGCCGCCTCGTGAATGCGGCAGGCACCCGCACCGAATGCGTGTGGGTCACCTCGATGTAGAAGCCGAACACGCGGTTGTAGCCGGTGCGGAGGCTCTCGATGCCCGTCTGCGCGATGAGCTGCGACTGGTACTCGGCAAGCCACGCTCCTGCGTCGCGCTGGAGCCCACGCGCCTCGTCGAGCTCCGCATCGACGCCATCGCGGATGAGGCCGCCCTCGCGCAGGTGGGCGGGCGCATCGTCGATGCACGTTGCCGCAATGCGCAGCGAGAGCGGATCGAGCGACGGAACCGCTGATGCGAGCTGCGCGCACAGCGCAGCAAGCGGCTCGAGATCGCGCAGCGACTCGGCCAGCGGCGCGATCCGCGCAAGCGACCTCCCGAGCGCCACGGTGTCGCGGGGGGTGGCGCGGCGCATCGCGACGCGCCCATGGATGCGGGCGATGTCCTGCACGGAGGCGAGTGCGCGGCCCACCGCTGCGCGCAGCGCATCATCCGAGCACAGCACCGACACCGCCGCATGGCGTCCTCTCACCGCGGCCGCGTCGCGCAGGGGATGAAGCAGCCACTCTCGCAGGAGTCGGCGTCCCATTGGCGTGCGTGGCGCGGCAAGGCTCCCCAGGAGCGACCCGTCGATCGCGCCCGAGAGCTGCGTGCGCTCGATCTCGAGGGCGCGCAGCGTCCAGGCGTCGATCTGCACCGCACTGTCACGGCTGACGCGGCGCGGCGTTTCGAGGTGCGCAAGGCTTCGCGTGCCCGCCGCGGTGCCGTGCGCACCATCAACGGCCAGGCCCGCCTGCGTGTCGAGCAGGTAGGTCAGCAGTGCGCCAGCCGCCCGGAGCTCCGGACCGTCGTCGCCGAGGCCGAAGCCACTGAGGTCCGTCACGCCGTAGTGGCGGCGGAAGGAATCGCGCGCGGTGCGCTCTGTCATCGTGCCCGGCGCTCGCGGCGCCGGCGATATCCCCATCGAGCGCAGCGCCACATCGAGCGCGGTGCCGTCGGCACCGGCGCATCCCTCGGCGTGAAGGGCCTCCGACGCGGCGGCACGCGTCAGCGCACCGTGCCAGCCAGATGCAGCGCAGGAGTGCACCTCGAAGGACCCGGTGCTGAGCTCCACGGTGGCGACTGCGGCATGCTCGCCATCGATGACAATCGCCGCGATGCGGTTGGGCGCCCCATCCTCGAGGAGTGACTCGTCGACTCGGGTGCCCGGCGTGACGACGCGAACGACGGCACGCTCGACGACGCCCTTGGCTGCCTTGGGGTCCTCGATCTGCTCGCACACGGCGATGCGCTGGCCGGCCTCGACCAGTCTGCGGATGTACGTCTCCGCGGAGTGGAAGGGGACCCCGGCCATGGGGATCCCGCTGGTGCGTTCAGTCAGCGTGATGCCGAGGATCCTGTGCGCGACGACCGCATCGTCATCGAACATCTCGTAGAAGTCGCCCATCCGGAACAGGAGGATGCAGCCTGGGTGCGCCGACTTGAACCGCGCGTGCTGGCGCATCGCGGGGGTGTCGCGGTTGGGTGCGGGATGCGCGGGACCCTCCGCCCGATCCGGGCGAGGCTCGTCGCGCGAGGTGCGGTTCACCTGCGCCGGCGCGGCAGTGTCAGCGCGTTCTCCCATCGCTTCCGCAAGGTATCCGCGGTAGTCAGTGGCGGGGCAGGCGGGTATAGTGGTCGGTCTCCCATGGGGTGGTAGCTCAATTGGGAGAGCGCCTCGGTCGCATCGAGGAGGTTGTGAGTTCGATCCTCATCCACTCCACTGAAGCAATGACGAATGCCCCCGCGCCTGTGCGGGGGTTTTTCGTCGAGGCGCCGTGCCTCGCCCCCGGCCTGCGCAGACATGCCCAGGCGGGGACCGTCCCGCAGACTGAACGAGACTGCCTGTGGACATCTCACCGACCATCGCCCTGATCATCTCGCTCGCCGCAGTGTGCGCCGCCAGCGTCGCGGGCGGTGCTGTCGCGATCCGCATCCGCCTTGGGCACCGGGCGCTGCAGTTTGCGCTGAGCGCAGTGGCCGGCGTGATGCTTGGCGTGGCCTGCTTCCACATGCTGCCGCATGCGTTCATGGCACGAGGTCCCTCGGCCGTGGCCACGCATGATGGCATCGAGCCCGTGATGATCGCCGCGGTGCTCGGGTTCATCGTGATGTTCGTGCTTGCACGGTTCCTCGACCACCACCGGCACGAGCCGGTCGACGCGGTCGATCCCGATGGTGGGGCGCACGCCTGCAGCCATGGGCATCATGCGCATGCCCACAGCCATCCCCACGGTGCCGCGCCCGATCATGCCGGCGCCGGCGCGCCAGCGGTGCTTGGACGAGGCGGCTGGATCGGCGCCTTTGCCGGACTCGGGCTCCACAGCGCGCTTGAGGGCATCGCGATCGCTGCGGCCATCGAGCTTGGCGCGCGCGAGGGCCATGGCGCGCTGGCCGGCTTCGCCACCGTGCTCGTGGTGCTCCTTCACAAGCCATTCGACGCGATGACGCTCTCCACCATGCTTGCGGCGGCGGGCGCAAGCGCGGCGCGCCGCCACGTGATGAACGTGGTGTTCGCGGCGATCGTGCCGCTCGGCGCAGCGGCTTTCGCGCTTGGCATGCGCGGCGACAGCTCCGGGATCCTTGGGCTTGCGCTTGCGTTCAGCGCGGGCACTTTCCTGTGCATCGCGGCTGCGGACCTGCTGCCGGAGCTGCAGTTCCACTCGCATGACCGTCTTGGGCTCACGGCGGCGCTCGTCGCAGGGCTTGGGATCGCATGGGGCATCGGGCGGCTCGAGGCGGCGACGCACTCGCACGAGCATGGCGCGTCCTGCACCGACCCGAGCCACGATCATGGCCACAGCCATGACCACGATCACAGCCATGATCCTGGTCCTTGACAACTACGACTCGTTCACATGGAACCTTGTGCATGCGATCGGGCTGCAGAGGCCCGGCGCCGATGTGCGCGTGGTGCGCAATGACGAGCTCGATGCGGGGCAGCTCGCATCACTCGCGCTGTCCGCGCTCGTGATCTCTCCCGGACCGTGCTCTCCGGAGGAGAGCGGCATCTGCCGGGATGCGATCCGGGCGCTCGCGGGTCGCGTGCCGATCCTCGGGGTGTGCCTTGGCCACCAGGCGATGGCCGATGCGTTTGGGATGCGCGTCGTCAGGGCGCCCGAGCCCGTTCACGGGAAGACGAGTGCGGTGGAGCACGATGCCCGCGGGCTGTTCGGCGGCCTCCCGTGCCCGATCACGGTCGCGCGGTACCACTCGCTTGTCGTGGAGCGGTCCTCCGTGGCCGGCCCCTTCGAGGTGAGCGCGTGGACGCCTGAAGGCCTCGTCATGGGACTGCGGTGGACCGGCCCTGGCTCCGGCAGCTGCCCCATGGACGGCGTGCAGTTCCATCCGGAGAGCTTCCTGAGCGGGGAAGGCCCGGCGCTTCTGGGCAACTTCCTCCGCAACGTCGCGTGAGCTGCGGGCGCGGCACCGGTCCGTGAGCCCGCCGGCGCGCGCTCCGCGCAGCACGCTGGCACCATCCGGGAATGCACGCCCGCTTGCGCACTCCCGCGATACCCTTCGTCACCATGTCCACCACCGTGAGCGATGTCGCGACAGGCGTGCTCATGACCGCATCCGACGGTCATGTGGTCCTGCGCGTTCCCGGCACCAACTACATGATCAGGCTCGCGTGCGCCGCTGACGAGCGCGATCTTGCGCCGCACGTTGGCAGGCGGGTGAGCGGCATCGTGCATGCGAAGGCGCTGAAGATGAACCATGCCGCCGGCGGCGGCGTCTTCATCGAGCCTGTCGATGGGCATCCGCGCATTGTGCAGGGCCGCGTCATCGCGACCGACATCGGGCGCAACCGCGTGCTTGCCGACGTCGTGGTGCCAATGTGGCTTGAGGTTGCGCCGGGTCAGGCCGCATCGGACTTCGCGACCGGCCAGCTCCTGAACTTCTACGTGCAGAGCGGCGCAACCTTCACTCCGGTGGGGTGATCGCGCGCAGGACCGGGGGCTCCTGCAACCCGCCTTGGGACGACGGGCGCTGCCCGTTCGCGATGCGCCCGGTCAGGGCGCGCTGCTGACTGCGCCAAGGACCTTCTTGCGCAGGCCGGGACCGTCGTAGACCGCGACCTCGCCAGCGCCCACCTTGTCGATGCCCACGCGCACGAGCTGCTGGCCTTGGCCTCCGCGCAGGCTCATCGCGCCCCCATCGGCATCAGCTGCCGCGCCGACCACAACGACTGGCGTGCCGGACGCGTTGCCGAGGTTGAGCAGGCCGCCGTTGGCGGTTGCGCCAAGACCGACAAGGCGAAGGCCGCCGGACATGAGCGAGAAGAGCGGCGCATCTGCGGCACCGGTCTGCATCACCATCAGGGGCTCGTCGGCGGAGCGGCCGAGCGTGATCTGCGCGCCCGCATCGGTGCGCGCCTGCGCTGAGACCGTCTCGTTGCCGCCCGGCGCATAGAGGGCCATCGATCCGCCCGCATCCGGTGCCATGACACCGAGCGCGGCAGCGCGCGTGCCGGCGCGCGTGGCGCAGGTCACGGTGCCGCCGTCATCGCCCGAGGTGAGCTCGACGACCGGAACGCCAGCCGCATCAGCCACGCGCATGACGCCGGCCTTTCCTGAGGCTGCGCCCATCGCCACCAGCTCGCGTCCTTCGGCGTTGCGCACTGAGACGCCAACGCTGCCTTCCGCAGCTGCTGCCGCGAAGAGGGGACGACCCTCCGCGTCGGCGATCGCAAAGGCGGGGCCTCTCTCGTTGGTGGCGAGCATTGCGGTCATGGAGCCGTCGGTGGTGTTGGTCTCCACCCGTCCGCCAGCCTCCGTGGCGTACATGCCGGTGACGAGCTCGCCGCCCGCATTCCACATGGCGAGGTCGCCGCCCTGCGCGTTCGCGCCCATGCGCACCACGTTCGCGCCGGCGGGACCCCAGATGTCGACCTGCCCGCCATGCTCGCCGACGGCGGCAAGGAAGACGACACGGTTGCTCGAGTCCACAACCTCAAGGCGCCGCGCACGCACCACGTCGCTGATGCCCGTGGCCTGCGTGGCCGCGATGCAGGCGAGCGCGACCAGCGGCAGCGCGGCTGCAAGGGCCACCCGCTTCCATCGCCGCTCGCGCGTGTGCGCTGCCGTGATCTCCCGCTCGAGTGTCCCGAGGCGCGCGGTGATGGCATCGATGCGGTCGTCGCTTGGGGAGCCGGACGCTGCGTGCTGTTCGATCATGGCTCGTAGGATACGGATTGGAGATCAAACGCATGCCGCGTCCCCGCGCTCGTCATCAAGGTCCCCTCGGCGTGGGGCTCATCGGCACCAAGTTCATGGGTCGCGCCCACTCGGTGGCGTGGGCTGGGGCGCCGCGGTTCTTCGACCTTCCCGCCCCGGCGCTTGCCTGCGTGGCGGGCAAGGATGCCGCGGAGACCCACGAGTTCGGGAGGCGATGGGGGTGGACGCGCTCGACGGCGGACTGGCGTGACCTCGTGGGCGATCCGGCCGTCACCCTCGTGGATGTCGCCGTCCCCAACAACCTCCACGCGGCGATGTCGATCGCGGCGCTCGGGGCAGGCAAGCACGTCGCCTGCGAGAAGCCACTTGCGGGCACGCTCGCGGATGCGCGTCGCATGCGCGATGCGGCGCGCGCCGCCGCGCGCAAGGGAATCCGCACGTTCGTGTGGTTCAACTACCGCCGGGCGCCGGCCGTTGCGCTGATGCACCGCATGGTGAGGCAGGGGAGGATCGGCCGCATCTACCACGTGCGCGCCACCTACCTGCAGGACTGGGGCGGCCCGTCGACGCCGATGCTGTGGCGGTTCGATGCGTCGGCCGCCGGAAGCGGCGCGCACGGTGACCTCAACGCGCACATCGTTGACATGGCGCGCTTCGTGACGGGCGAGGAGGTCGTGGAGGTCAACGGCGCGGTGGAGCGCACGTTCGTCGAGCGGCGTGCGGCCGCTCCTGCGCGTCGCGGGGGGCGTGCGCGCACCCAGCGCAGCACCGTCGACGACTGCGTGGCGTTCCTCGCGCGCATGTCGGGCGGCGCGGTGGCGACGTTCGAGGCGTCGAGGGTGGCGACTGGCCACAAGAACCGGAACACGCTCGAGATCAACGGCGAGCGCGGGTCGGTGCGATTCGACTTCGAGCGCATGAACGAGCTCGAATGGTGGGATGACACGCAGGAGCAGGCGCTGCGCGGATGGACGCGCATCATGTGCACCGAGCCGGTGCACCCGTACGTGCGCGCGTACTGGCCTCCCGCTCACCTCATCGGCTACGAGCACGGCTTCGTGAGCCAGGCAGCGGACATCATGCGCACGCTCTCGGGACTGGAGCCGGAAGTGCCGCTGCCCGACTTCGACGACGCGTTCGCGACGCAGTGCGTGCTCGAGGCCGCGCTGCGCAGCGCGCGCACGCGCAGGCCGGTGCTGGTGAAGTCAGTGGTGCGCGTCTAGCGGCGCCGGCGGGGCGCGCGGCAACGTGTTGCGCCGTGCGCGGCACGCAGGATGCCGCACCAGCCGCGGTTTTCGCCGTGCGGTCGCGCTACACTTCCGGGCTTGCGCACGCTGTGCGCGCATCCACTCATGCCCGTAGAGCACACCAGGAGTCCGCGCAGCCGCATCTCGCCCGATGCGCTCGATCGCCTCGAGGCCAGCGCGAATGCCGCGGTGGCGGCGCTCTCGTCGCTGCAGCGCGAGGACGGCCACTGGTGCGGGGAGCTCGAGGGCGACTCGATCCTCCAGAGCGAGTACATGCTCATGAAGTGGATCCTTGGCCAGGAGCGCGCGCTGATGGCCGATGGCCGCAGCGGATGGGACATGATGTGCCGGCTCGCCGCGCAGCTCCGCTCGCAGCAGCGCGCCGACGGCGGGTGGGGCCAGTACCCCGGCTCGGGCATCGACATCAGCGCCACCGTCAAGGCCTACCTCTGCCTGAAGCTGATGGGCGACGATCCCTCAGCGCCGCACATGGTGCGTGCACGGGAGCGGGTGCTTGAGCTTGGCGGTGCCGAGGGCTGCAACTCCTTCACCACCTTCTACCTCGCGTCGCTCGGCCAGGTGCCGTGGGATGCGGTGCCTGCGATCCCTCCAGAGGTCGTGTGGCTGCCGCGCTGGTTCTACTTCCACCTGGACAAGGTGAGCGCGTGGAGCCGCACGATGATCCTCCCGCTGGCCATCGTGAACGCGCACCGCCCGGTGCGCGAGCTCGCGCCGCACCAGCGCATCGACGAGCTCTACCTGAGCGCGCGTGCGCGCGGCTCGCTGCGGATGCGCGCGGACACGCCCGCGCCATGGAAGGCGTTCTTCCGGACCGTCGACCGCACGCTGAAGCTGATGCAGCGCTTCAGGCTGATGCCCTGGCGCGAGCAGGCGATCGCAGATGCGTTCGCGTGGATCATGCGCCGGGCCAGCCAGGAGATGCCTGCGCCGACGGAGGGCCTCGGCGCGATCTTCCCGCCGATGGTCTACCTGCAGGTGGTCTTCAAGGTGCTCGGCATCCCGCGGGACGACCCGCGCGTGAAGCAGGCCGAGCGAGACCTCGATGCATTCATCATTGACGGGCCGACGCATGCCCGCATCCAGCCGTGCTTCTCGCCGGTGTGGGACACCGGCATCGCGCTGTATGCGCTGACCGACTGCGGTCTTGATGCGCAGGACGCACGGCTTGCGCGCGCGGCGCACTGGCTGTGCGGGCGCGAGTGCACGCACGTTGGCGACTGGATCCGCAACTGCGCGCCGGGCACGCAGGCCGGCGGCTGGTACTTCGAGTACGCCAACGCGTGGTACCCCGACTGCGACGACACGGCGATGGTGGCGATGGCGCTGCAGCGCTGCGGCGACAGCGAGAGCGTCGGGGCCGCGAGGCGTGGCATCGCATGGATGCTCGCCATGCAGAACGACGACGGCGGATGGGCCGCCTTCGACCGCACGCGTGACCGGCGCATCCTCGAGTACGTGCCGTTCGCGGACCACAATGCGATGCAGGACCCGTCGTGCCCCGACATCACCGGACGTGCGCTCGAGTGCCTGAGCTGGCACGGCATGCGCGTGGGCGACGCGGTGGTCGACCGCGCTGTCGCGTACATCCGCTCGCACCAGGAGCCCGACGGCAGCTTCTTCGGCCGCTGGGGGGTGAACTACATCTACGGCACCTGGCAGGCCGTCATCGGCCCGATCCGATGCGGCGTCTCGCGCGACGCGGATTGGATCCGGAGCGCTGGCGCGTGGGTCAAGTCCGTGCAGAAGGCAGATGGGTCCTTCGGCGAGACCGCGAACTCGTATGTCGACCCGAGGCTGCGCGGAACAGGGCCATCCACGGCATCGCAGACCGCATGGGGCGCGATGATCCTCCAGGAGGTCTTCGGCGCCGACGACCCTGACCTGCTCCGAGCGCTCGAGTGGCTTGCGCGCACGCAGCTCGATGCGCGCGCCGCGGCGGACCCTGCTGCCAACCCCGATGGCGATCCGGCCGGGAGCTGGCGCGAGACCGAGTGCACGGGCACCGGCTTCCCGAAGGTCTTCTACCTGCGCTACCACCTGTACCGCCTGTACTTCCCGGTGATGGCGCTGGGACGGTTCCTGCGAGGGCACGGGCGGACCTTGGCGGCCGCCCGCCCTGGGGCGTCAGCGGAGTCTCTCAGTTCGCCGGCGCGCGCGACGGGTGCGGGCCAGGTTGCGGTGGCGCTGGAGCCGGCCGGCGTGTCAGGTCGATAGACCCATCGTGAGCCTCGGTTCGAGAATCGCGCTGACCATAGCGGGCGCTGTCGCTGCGCTTGCTGTGGCGATCGTGGCGATTCGCGGTGGGCTTGGCCGGGCGGCAGGCGAGCCGATCCGCGTCGGCGTGCTCCATTCGCTCACCGGACCGATGGCCACGAGCGAGGTTCCTGTGGTCAACGCCATCAGGATGGCGGCGGATGAGGTCAACGCCCGGGGCGGGGTGCTTGGGCGACCGATCGAGCTGTTCGTGCGCGACGGGAAGAGCGATCCGGCGACGTTCGCCGAGGAGGCCGAGCGGCTGCTCACGGAGGACCGCGTCAGCGTGATCTTCGGGTGCTGGACCAGCGCGTCGCGTCGCACGGTGCGCCCGGTGATCGAGCGCCTGAAGGGACTGATGGTCTATCCCGTGCAGTACGAGGGCGTGGAGTCGAGCCCGAACCTGGTCTACGCGGGCGCCGCGCCAAACCAGCAGATCGTGCCCGCGGTGCAGTGGCTCTTCAGCCGGGGTGCGCGGAGGTTTGCGCTCGTCGGCAGCGACTACGTCTTTCCGCACATCGCCAACGCCATCATCCGAGACCTGGTGCGTTCGCTCGGCGGGGAGGTGGTCGCCGAGCGCTACATCCCGCTCGCCGGAGGCGGCGAGGACGACGCGGCACGGGCGATTGCCGCAGCCACGCCTGACGTGATCCTGAACACCGTCAACGGGGACGCCAACCGTCCGCTGATGCGCGCGCTCCGCACAAGCGGCATCGAGCCGGGCAGGACGCCGGTGATGTCCTTCAGCATCGCAGAGCCGCAGATCGCCGCATGGTCGCCAGATGCGTTCGTCGGCGACTACGTGGCGGCGACGTACTTCGAGTCGATGCCTTCCCCCGAGAGCCGTTCGTTCGCGCGTGCGCTTCGCGCGCACCACGGCGACTCGGCCCGTGCCAGCGATGCCATCGAGTCCGCGTACACGGCGTTCATGCTGTGGGTTCAGGGCGTCGATGATGCGGGCACGACCGATCCCACTGCCGTGCGCTCGGCGATGAGCGGCAAGTTCACGGTGGGGCCGGCGGGAATCGCGATTGTCGACCCGACAACGGGTCACCTGTGGCGGAGCGCACGCATCGGCGAGGTGATGCCGGATGGGTCGATCCGTGTCGCATGGGAGTCAGGTTCTCCGATCCGTCCCATGCCGTACCCGCTGTGGCGCAGCCGCCGCGACTGGGACCGGTTCCTCGCGGACATGCGGAATGCATGGCGGGGTGCGTGGTCGGGTCCCGGCGATGTCGATGCGCCGCGTCCCCACTGGGAGCCGGTGCAGCCCAAGTCGTCAGGAGATGCGCCATGAGCCGTGCGGCGGTTGCGCCTCGACGGGGCCTGGGCCGAACCCTCTCTCTCGCACTGTCTGTGATGGCGATCGGGCCGCTCGTGTTCCTCGCGGCCTTCCTGTGGGTCACCACAGGCCGCGCCATCGAGCGATCGGCGGCAGAGACCCTCACCGCGCTTGCAGACGAGAAGGCCGCACGCCTCGAGACGTACGTGGAGGACCGCCTCCGGTCGGTCGTCAGCGTCGCAAACGACACGGCCTTCGTGTCGGCGGCGCGAGGTTCGGTGGGCGACGCCGGCACCGCGCGCATCCGGCTCTTCGCCGAGGCCATGGGATTCACCGAGCTGGTGATCGCAGATGCGCGGGGCGTGATCACGTTCGCGCTCGATGACGCGAGCTGGGTGGGGAAGTCGACAGAGGATTCGGACCTCAAGGCGATCGGCGTGTCGGCGGTCGCATTGCGCGTGCGCGCGACCATGCAGGCCGACCTCACGCCGCCACTCGTGGCGGCCTCGGGCACGTCCCTTTCGATCTACGCCGTCGGTCCGCTCATCGATGGCGGCACGCTGGCGGGAATCTGCGCGGCACGGCTGCCGACGGCGGAGCTTGAGGAGGTGGTCTCTGACTACACGGGGTTGGGGTCCACAGGCGACGTGATCGGTGCCGCAGACGTCGGCGGCAGCGTCATCGTCACGACGCCAGGCCGCGGCAGCGGTGGCGCGGGGTCGATGGGACGTGCGATTGGGGAGTCGTTGCCCGAGATGGCGCGGCTGCGTGCAGCGTCTGCGGGCAAGGCATCGAGCGGCTACTGCACTGACACGGACGGGCACCCTGTGATCGGCGCATGGACGTACGTGCCCAGCCTTCGGTGGGGTCTCGGCGTGACGATGCGCATCGACGAGGCATTCGCGCTGGCGGTGCAGCAGCGCAACGTCATCCTGGCGGTGATCGCGGTGTTCGCGGTCGCGTCCGTCGTGATTGCGCGCCTGATTGCCCGGTCGATCAGCGAGCCGATCGAGCATGCGGCCCGGATCGGCAGCGCGCTTGCGGACGGCAACCTCGCGTGCGAGGTCGTCCCGGCTGGCTCGGGCGAGCCGCGTGCGCTTCTTGACTCGATGCACCGGGCGGTGGGGGGTCTCCGTGCGCTTGTCGGCGGAATCCGGGCATCTGTCGTGGAATCCCATGGCGCCGCTACGCGCATCAGGGCAATCGCGCAGGACCAGCAGGGGACGGTCACCGGATTCGACGCCAGTGCCACGCAGATTGCGGCCGCGGTACACGAGATTGCGGCTACAGGCCGGCAGCTCGCGGCGACTGTCGCATCGGTGGCGCAGACCGCCTGCGAGGCGGCGCAGGCCGCAGGGCAGGGCCAGGGTTCGCTCGATGAGCTCGGGCAGTCGATGCGTGAGTTGCGCGACGCATCGACTGGTGTCGCGTCCAGGCTCGAGGCGATCCGCACCAAGACCGAGTCGATCACCGGCATCGTGACCACCATCACCCGCGTGGCCGAGCAGACAAACCTCCTGAGCATCAATGCGTCGATCGAGGCTGAGCGCGCAGGTGCGCACGGCGTCGGGTTCCGCGTCGTGGCGCGCGAGGTCGCGCGGCTCGCGTCGCAGACGGCGGCGGCCACGGTCGACATCGAGCGCCTGGTGTCAGGCATGCAGTCGGCGGTGCAGGAAGGCGTTCGGGAGATGTCCCGCTTTGCGGAAGCGGTCCAGCGCGGCACCGACACGTCGGCGCACGCCGGGGAGCGCCTTGGCGAGGTGATCGGGCAGGTCGGCGGCCTGCAGTCGCGATTCGGCGAGGTGGCCGAGGGCGTGAAGGCGCAGGACTCTGGAGCGCGCCAGATCAGCGAGGCAATGTCGCTGCTCGCCAGGGGCGCCCGCAGTGCCGCCGAGGCGATGCGGAAGTTCACGGAGGCGAGCGCTTCGCTCGAGTCGCAGGCGCGAGAGCTTGAGCGCAGTGTGGCTTCGTTCAAGCTGCCCGCGGAGTGAGCGGCACCGGCCAGCTGCACTCAGAATGGCGATGGCGATTCGAAGGCGCTGCGCTCGCCAGTCCCGGGGTGGGTAAACGTCAGCGTCGTGGCATGCAGGCACAGCCTGGTCGCGGCAGCGCACTCGCCTGGGGTTCCGTAGAGGTCGTCGCCCAGGATGGCGTGCCCGATCGCACGCAGGTGCAGACGCAGCTGGTGCGATCGGCCTGTCAGCGGCGAGAGCGAGAGGCGCGCGCAGGAGAGTGCGGTGCCCGCTTCGGCGGGACGCACTGGCGGCGGCACCGCACCCAGGCGCTCGATCACGCCCCATGAGGTCTGGCTTGGCCGTCCCATCGCGGCATCGATGACCTGCAGTGGCGGGTTCTCGAGATCCTTGCGGATCGGGAGGTCGATCGATCCGCCATCGGCCGATGGATGCCCCGCCACGAGCGCCTCGTAGCGCTTGCTGACGGCACGCCGCTCGAACTGCATCGACAGGTCACGGTGGGTGGAGGCATCGAGAGCGAGCACGATCACGCCGCTCGTGTCGCGGTCGAGCCGGTGCACGATGCGGGCCGTGGGCCACCGCATGGATGCCCGTGCGACCAGGCAGTCGGCCTTCTCGGGACCGATGCCGGGCACGCTCAGCAGTCCGCTCGACTTGTCGAGCACGACAAGCCACTGGTCGGCATGGATGGTCGAGTAGCCGCTCGTGACGGCGTCCATGGCGCGGAGGCTAGGGGAGGGCGGGAACGCGACGAGCGACCTAGACTCACGATCCATGGCGTGCGCAGAGTTCCGACATGCCGTTTCCCCACGCGGGCATGCCTCGCTGGCGCTGGCGATTGCTGCGCTGGCCCTCGGATGCGAGAGCGTGCCTCCCGGGCCAGTGCCTGCAGGTGGGCGGGCTCCGGCTTCCCCGGCGAGGGAGGGCATTGCGGCCAGTCCCGAGGCTGCGGAGGCGCCCATCCTGGGCGGTGCGGTGCAGCTCACGTTCCCCGGGCAGTTCCGCAAGGCGGGGGAGAGCTACTTCAGTCCCGACGGCGCACGAGTCATCTTTCAGGCTGTGCCGGCCGGCGATGGTGCGTCCGGCGACGACGCCGGCTACTCGATGTTCATCGCAGATGTGGTCCGCAAGGGCGATGCGCCGGTGCGCCTCGAGCGCGTGCGCCAGATCTCGCCGCCAATGGCCCACAACACGTGCGGATGGTTCCACCCGACGGATCCGAACGTCGTCATCTTCGGCACCACGGTCATCGCTCCCGCGGGAGATGACGTTCCCGGGTACCAGCGTGGCACGAGCCGCTACCGGTGGGCGTTCCCTCCCGAGATGCGCGTCGTGCAGGTGCGCATCGATCCGGCGACCGGCGAGCCCGGTCCGCCCGAGGTGATTGCAGGCGATGGCACTGCCTATGCGGCGGAGGGCAGCATCAGCCCCGACGGCCGTGCGCTGCTCTTCACGAAGGTCGATCGGGTGACGCAAGGCGACCTGTGGGTGAAGGACCTTGCCAGCGGCGAGGAGCTGGCGCTCGTGGTCGAGCCCGGATACGACGGCGGGCCCTTCTTCTCGCCGGATGGGCGGTCGATCATCTACCGCAGCGACCGCAGCAACGACAACCTGCTCCAGCTCTTCACCGCCGATGTCGTGCGCGACAACGGCGGCCGCATCACGGGGGTCTCAGCGGAACGCGCGCTCACGTCGAACGGCCACGTCAACTGGTGCCCCTTCTACCAACTACGAGGTGTTCCTGGTCGATGTGCGAAACCCGTCGCGGCGAGTGCGTGTGACGCACGTGCCGGGAGCCGATGTGCTTCCGGCGTTCTCGCCGAGCGGACGCCACATGATCTGGACAAGCAAGCGCGACGGGAGCGGCACATCGCAGCTCTGGAGCGCGGCATTTGACGCGGACGCCGCACGGGCTGCGCTCGACGCGTCCGCGGACCGGGCCGCGCCGCCTGCCGCATCGACTTCGTCGTCAGCTGCCGCGGATCGGGCGGCATCCCCGGCCGGCAGTGCTGCGAGGTGAGCATGTGGCGTGAGCGGCGCTACCTGATCCCCTTCCGTGGCACGCTGCTTCCGCAGGTGTTCACGGACGTGCTGGTGATCGGGAGCGGAGTGGCCGGTCTTCGTGCGGCGATCGAGGCGTCGGCGCATGCGGACGTGATCGTCGTCGCGAAGGACAGCCTCGACCTCTCCAGCACGGGATGGGCCCAGGGCGGGATCGCGGCCGCGACGGACCACGGGGATTCCGTGGAGTGCCACGCTGCGGACACTCGCGAGGCAGGCGCAGGGCTGTGCGATGCGGAGGCTGTCGATGCGCTCGTCATCGAGGGGCCTGCAGAGGTCGCGCGCGTGCTGTCGTGGGGCATGCGAGTGGACCGCACGGCTGACGGCTCGCCGAGCCTCGCGCTCGAGGGCGGGCACTCCGCGCCCCGGATCCTCCACAGCGATGGCGACGCGACGGGCCGCGAGCTGGTGCGCACGCTCATCGAGAGGGCTCGCTCGCTGCGCGGAATCCGGCTCTTTGACCGCTGCTTCGCGATCGACGTGCTCACGACCGGGAGCGGCCCATCGTGCCGCGTGTGCGGAGCGCTCACGTGGCATCCGCGGTTCGGGCTGCAGATCATCTGGGCTCGCGCGACGGTGCTTGCGGCAGGCGGCGCAGGACAGGCCTACCGAGAGACCACCAACCCTCGTGTGGCCACCGGTGATGCGATCGCGATGGCCTGGCGCGCGGGCGCCGAGGTGGCCGACCTCGAGTTCATGCAGTTCCACCCGACGACGCTGTATGTCGCGGGCGCGCCGCGGCACCTCATCAGCGAGGCGGTGCGCGGCGAGGGCGCAACAATCGTCGACCGCGATGACGCGCCCGTGATGGCCGGCGTGCATCCGCTGGGCGACCTCGCGCCGCGCGACATCGTCTCGCGCACCATCGTCGCGCACCTTGCGCGCACCGGTGGCTCGCACGTCTTCCTGGATGCGCGTCCCGTCGGTGCCGCGTTCGGCACGCGGTTTCCGGGGCTCGATGCCATGCTGCGTGGCTTCGGCATCAATGCCTCGCGCGACCTGATCCCTGTGCATCCTGCCGCGCACTACACGATCGGTGGCGTGCGCGCCGACCTCCACGGCAGGTCCTCCATCGCCGGCCTCTACGCGTGCGGGGAGTGCGCGTCATGCGGCGTGCATGGCGCCAACCGGCTCGCGAGCAACAGCCTGCTCGAAGGCCTGGTGTTCGGCCGGCGGGTGGCTGTCGCCGCGCTTGGCGACGGGCTCGCCGATCCCGTGCCCGTGCATGTGCAGAGCGATACCCGGCCGACGGTTGCCGGCGAGCTCGACCTCGTGGACATCCGCAGCAGCCTCCGCAGCGCGATGTGGCGAAACGTGGGCGTCATCCGCGAGGGCGCAAAGCTCGACGATGCGATCCACATGATGTCGTTCTGGGGCCGCTATGCGCTTGGGCCTGTGTTCGAGTCGCCGGAGGGGTGGGAGATCCAGAACCTCCTGACGACGGCAACCCTCATGGCCCATGCGGCACGCGCACGTACCGAGTCGCGAGGCACGCATTCGAGGCTCGACTACCCGGCACCGGATGCGGGGCAGGCGGCGAGGCTCGGATGGTCACGCGGGATCGACGGGCCCTGGTGCATTCCCGCGCACGCGGCGGAGCGCACTGGGGCATGACCGCGCTCGCAGCGAGGATGCTCGTGGCGGTCGTGGCCGCGCTGGCGTGCGTAGGCGGCGCGGGCTGCGGCCCAGAGCGCATCGAGTACCACAAGCGCCAGCCAGGGCAGGAGGCCGGCGCCGACAGCGCGCCGATCCGCACCGCCGACGGGCGCACCATCGTCTTCGTGGACCGGCTGCCGTCCGAGGGGTCGGCCCCCGAGAAGGATGGTCTCCCCGTGGGCACCTACATGCTTGACGAGTACGGCAAGCCGATGAGCGTGGAGCAGATGCGCGAGATCGCGCGCAAGTCAGGGCAGGAGCTGCCGCCCCCATCCGGCGAGCTGATGATCCGCGAGCGCGACGACAGCGGCCGTGTCACGCTGCGTGCCGCAATGCCGGAGCACGTGCTCGAGAACTTCAGCGAGTGCATCCGCGAGCGCGAGTACGAGGCGATCTGGGAGCAGCTCACCTCGCGGTCCTCGCGCAGCGCAATGGGCCGCCACGAGTTCGTCGCATGGTGCGAGGCCAACCGGACCGAGCTTCTCGCGTTCCTCAACCGCATGGCGGCGGGATGGAACTCCACCGACGTGCTCGCCGACAACATCGGTGGACCGCAGCACCAGCGCTACCGGCTCCACCCGCGCCTGCGCAAGCAGTTCAGCTTCATGCGCATGGAGGTCGTCTACGAGGACGGCGGCTGCAAGCTCCACTCCGTGAAGTGAGCGGCTCGGCAGATCACTCGAAGCGGCCGCGATCCTCGATCCGGACGTCGAGCAGCTTGCGCAGGTCCTTGGGGCCTGCGTCGCCGATCGCCGCGAGACGGTCCACCAGCTTGGAGGGCTTGCGCACGGCGAGCCTGCCGAGAAGGCGGAACTTGGTGTCGAGGATCCCGCGCAGGTCGGCGGTCGTGTTGCGGGCGTGCCCGGACGGATACATCACCAGGCCGCTGTCGAGCGTGGTGCCGCCCTTGAGGCCCATCACGAGAGAGGTCGGGATGCCGTCGGGGTAGCGCCGGTCGTACTCGGCGCCGCCGTGCTCGAAGGCGACCGTCGCCATGATCGCGCGCGTGCGCTCGTCGTGGATCGCCTCCTCGGAGTAGTCGTAGGGTCCGAGCATGAGCGCCTTCCACCACTCGTCGTTCGAGGTCGGCAGCCCGGCAGCGCCCACCGACTCGCGGAGCTCGTAGGCTTTCCGCAGCATCGTCGACACGATGTAGACCATAGAGTGATCCGCGCTCTGGCGCGTCTTCGGGTCCCGCTTGGCGGGATCCCCGATGATGCCGAACGCAGGCTCGTACGCGAGGATTCGGATCGAGGCGAGGTCGCCGGGACGCTCGAGGATGCCGGGGTTCGAGCTGATGAGGTCGATCAGGCCCTGCAGCGCGCCCGCCGACTGGTGCTCGTAGAGGCCGAGCTTGAAGTGCATGCCCATCACGGCGAAGTCGTCGCCGGAGAAGCCCAGCACGAGATCGAATGGGCTGTCGCCCTGCGTGCGCTCGAACTGGCGGAACATGCTCTCGGGGTTGCGGAAGATGTCGCGCGGCCCCATGAACCCCGCCATTGAGCGGCGCATCGCGACCACCGCGGCCTCCGCGCTGATCGCGGCGCTTGCGCCCTTGGAGTCGGAGAGCTGCTTGCCAGCGCGGATCGCCCGCCAGGGGATGTGATGCGCGACGACCATGCCGATCGCGCTCTCGATCTGCTCCGCGCTCGCGCCAAGCATCGCGCCGTACACCGCAGCGCTCGCGATCGCGCCATGCACCACGTGGTCGATCTTGTAGGTCTTCAGGCTGAAGACCTCGGCGAGGCGGCCGCGGATCTCGTCGATGCAGGCCATGCCGCGCAGAGCCTCTGCGCCGCCAAGGCCGCCGACCTGCGCCGCCGCGATCGCGACGGGATAGAAGTCGTTGTGGCCGAACTCGCCGGCCGTGTGGCCAAGCGCGGGGTTGTAGCCGAAGTTCGTGCCGTTGGAGTCCCACTCGCGGACCGCGGCGCTGTTGGCGACCACGGCCTTCTCCGGCGCGACGCGCCGTGAGCTTCCGAAGACGGTGGCTCCCTCGCGGTCGCGGTAGCCGAGCGCCTCCTCGCGCAGCAGCGTCGGCGCGTTCGTGCCGAGCGCGAGCGCCGAGAGGCCGCAGATCACCGCATCGGTGTGGAAGAGGGTGGTGCGGTCAAGCACTGCGGCCGAGGGCTCGCCGCTGCGCATGAAGTCGATGGCGTACTGGCCGATGCCGAGCGCCTGGTTCGTGTGGCGTGGGAGGTTGACGTGGCTCATGGAGGTCATGTGGTGCTGGTGGCGCAGGTCAGGACATCAGGGCCTCGTACAGCTCGACGATTCCCTTGCCCTCGGTGGCGACGGTCTCGAAGATCGGGCGCCCGCCGGCGATGTCAAGGAGCTCGCGCACGTGCTTGGACTCGCCGGCGTGGTCCGCCTTGTTGGCGACGAAGAGGTCGGCGATCTCGAGGATGCCTGCCTTGTCCATCTGGACGGCGTCACCCATGCCAGGCACGGTGACGACGGCCGTGCGGTCGACGTGGTGGCGGATCGCCACGTCGTTCTGGCCGGCGCCCACAGTCTCGATGATCAGCGTCTCGAATCCTGCGGCGCCCACAAGCTCCGCGATCGTGGGGAGCGCGACGTAGTCCTCGCCGACGATCGCGAGCGAACGGTAGAAGACCTTGTCGTCGACGGCGTTGAAGTCCACGCGCAGCCGGTCGCCAAGCAGCGCGCCGCCGGTGATCGGGCTCATCGGGTCGAATGCGATGACCGCGATGCGCGTGCCACGCCGGACAGCCTCGCCGCAGAGCGCGGCAACGAGCGTGCTCTTGCCGGCGCCCGGCGCACCGGTGAGGCCAATCACCCGTGCCGGCCGCTTTCGCGTTGCGCCGGCGGGTAGCGCGCCAGCCTGCGCGAGGGAGATCTGGCGCGCGAGGATCGCCTCTGCCGGCCCGGTGGTGCGCGGCATGTACGGCTTCACGGAGCTTCGCACGCTCTCGATGATGTCCTCCATCCCGGTGCCGGTGTGGTAGACGCGCGCGACACCCGCATCGAGCAGCGTCTTCACGTCCTCCTGCGGGATGATGCCGCCCACGTTCACCGGCACGTCCGGCCTGCCCACCGACTTGCACTCGTCGAGCAGCTTCGGCACCAGCACAAGGTGCGAGTTGCTCATCATCGAGCACGCGATGCAGTCGACATCCTCGTCGCGTGCTCCGATCGCGAGGCTGCGGGGGGTCTGCCAGAGCCCGGAGTAGATGACGTGGACTCCGCTATCGCGCAGCACGCGGGCGATCAGCTTCACGCCACGGTCATGGCCATCGAGCCCGATCTTGCCGAGCAGTACGCGGGGCCGGTGAGGCAGGTCCGCGCAGCGGTCCCGCTTCTCGATCGACGTGGTGGGGTCGTTGAGGGTGCGAGTCATCGGGCGGGAAAGACTACTTCATCCCGCCCACAGCGTCCGCGGCCGGCTTGGCACCCTTCTTCGCCAGCGTCGCGTCGGCGTTCCAGACCTGCGGATCGAAGCGGTGGGCATACGTTCCGACGATGAGGTGCATGCCGCCGAACTTGTAGTCGTCGAGCACCAAGGGAGCGCCACCCCGTACCTCCAGCGTCGCGATCGACTTGGACATCCAGCGGCTCATGTCGATGCCGGTCACGTCGTCGTGGCCGATCCTGCGGGCGCCTGCGTGCAATGTGCCGTCATCGTCAAGCCTGAAGCTGCGCGAGGCGGTGCGTGCCAGGCTCACGACGCACCATCCCGTGCCAAGGATGCCGCACCCGATCATGTAGACCCAGAGCTGGAGAGGGCGGTCGTACGCAGCCACGGGGGTGGGCGCGCCCGCCGCATACTTGTCGATGACGTCGCGCGCGGCCTGGTAGTCCGCTTCCTGCTCTGCAGTGAGCCTCGGTGCACCTGGCACGCTCATGTCCGCGTACCGCTTCGTGCGTGCGGTCGCCGACTGGTACTCGGCGAACTCCGCCTCCTGGCGAGGGATCCGCTCCCAGTAGTCGTACGCGCCCCAGAGCCCCAGCAGGGCGCACATGATCGCATAGCCAGCGGTGAACCAGAAGTTCCTCGGTCGAATGCGGCTCTCGAGCGCCATGGCGGGAGGTTACTCCGCCGCTGCACGGGCAGCGAGCCGGGACTCGGCGAACCGGATGTTGTTGCGCAAGAGTTCCGCATGCGGGCTGCCGTCTCCGTACTCGAGCACGGCCCATGGGAGGATCCGCTGCAGCACATCGATGGCCTCACGCTCGCGCCCGCTGGCTGCAAGCCCGAATCCCGCGTTGTTGTAGATGTCGAAGGTCGACCTGTGGGCCCATCCGAGGAGATCGACGAACTGGGTGCCAAATCGCTCGTAGATGTACACGCAGAACTGCTGGTCGTTCACCAGTCCTGCGGCATACCCGCCGGCGCTGAGAGCAACGAGAAGCCCTGGAGTCACTTCGCCGATCCTGCCGCTGTCGAAGTCGTCGAGGACCGCCGCTGCCTCCGATCGGCCGAGCTCCGGCAGGCCTGACCAGGCGCAACGGAGGATCAGCTCCGATGCGGCCATCAGTGCGGCGTCATCGGCAGGACTCGACGCGCGAATGACGGCGAACCGTGCGCGTGCGCGGGCGATGGCCGCACTCCTCGCGGTAGGGTCGCTGGTGGTGGCGGGCTCGGCGAGCATCGCGTTCCACTCGAGCCGCGCCCGCTTGTCCGCGGCGACGCCTGTCCCGCGGGCAGCGGCAGCGAGGTGCCGGCGTGCGTGGCTGACCGTCTCGGCGTCGAAGGCGATGTTGCGCGGGTGCAGCAGGTCGGTCAGCACGTCGATGGTGCGCTCGCTGCCTGTGGGGAGCTCGGCATCGAAGATCGCGAATGCGGAGTCGAGGTGCGGCTCGGCGCTCCTCCACTCGCGCAGGACCGCGTAGCCGCGGCCGAGGAATGCCTGGCGGGTTGCCATCGCGAGCGGATCGCCCAGGTCGGTCTCGCCGGCCTCGGGCTCAAGCGACTGCAGCACGCGCATCAGCAGCGGAACGTCCCGGCGCGAGTTGTGGAGGCCTGCATTGCCCACCAGGAACTTGTTGGTGAACTCCTCGCTCAGCCGGGCGCGGACAAGGGCGTTCTCTGCCCGCACGGCCTGGCCTCGCGCCTCGTCGGCGGAGTGGAATGCGAAGAGCGCAAGGCCGCAGGTGACCGCAAAGGCCGCCGCCACCGCAATGGCTGTTGGCCTGTTCCTGCGGAGGAACAGCCGGATCTCGTGAAAGGGCGCGTGGGTCCGCGCGGAGACCGGCTCGCGCCGCACCCATCGGGCGATGTCGTCGCGCATCTGCGAGACGCTCGCGTAGCGGGACTCCCTGTCTTCCTCGAGGCAGCGGCCCACGATCGCGTCGAGGTCGGGATCGATGTGGCGCCCGGGCGCGCATGTGCGGGCCACCTCAGAGGCAGGCCGGAAGCCGCGCCGTGGGGACGCATCTCCAGTCCAC
>CAYPOZ010000008.1:0-240 GCA_964412415.1 uncultured Isosphaeraceae bacterium
TCCGAATGCGGCTGCCTGCACCGGGTCCGATTCGCCGATGTCGATGATGTTGGTCGCGGGCGCGATGAAACGCTCGGCCATGCAGCCTTGGTCATGCTCGCCGATCATCCTGATGTCCTCGCCCGCGGGTGCCATGCCGGGCAGCGCCTGCGGCGGCTGGATCACTGCGGCGTTGAGGAGCACGCGCCTGCCGACCCATGACGCATCGACACCCTGGCCCACCGCATCAACCACGCCTGC
>CAYPOZ010000008.1:250-18780 GCA_964412415.1 uncultured Isosphaeraceae bacterium
ACCATCCGACCCGCTGATAAACGGATACGTCGTGTCGATACCGGGCAGCCCCATGCCGACCCACAGGTCGAGGTGGTTGAGCGCAGATGCCTCCGTCCGCACGCGCACCTGGCCCGAACCGGGCTCGGGATCGGGCATCTCGATGAGGGACACGTTGGGTGCGACGGGCGAGCCTTGGCGCGTGATTGCGAGAGCCTTCATGACGAGGCTTCTACCATGACCTGCTGCCATGCCGAATGCCGCGCCACCCTCCCCCCGTCGCAACCGCCGCACCCAGCTTCTGGCCCGTGTGGTCGGTTTGGCGGTGTGCTCGGCACTGTCCGCCGCTGGATCCGCCATCGCCGTCCAGTCCTCGCCGCCCGCCGGCACAGTGGGATCGCCCCAGGCACCTCAGCCCCGCCCTGGTCCCTCGGGCGTCCCCGCCCAGGCGATGAAGCAGGGACAGGTCGGCCAGGGCATCCCGCAGCACGCGCAACCGGCGATCGCGGGCCCGATCGTCGCGCTCCCGGGCACCGTGATGCTCGGCTTCATCGAGCCGCGATCCTCCGTGACGCGCGAGGTGCCGCTGCGCAACACGTCCGACAAGCCCGTGCGCATCCTCAAGGCAGTGCCAAGCTGCACGTGCACCACGCTGGATGTCACGGGCAAGGTGATCCCGCCGATGGGAGAGCTCGTGATCCCGATCACGATGAAGGTCTCCAGCGCCACCGGCATCAAGACGGCGAACGTGCAGTTCGTCCTTGAGGGGGTGCCTTCGGTGCTCACGGTGGCGATGCAAGGTGAGGTGTCCTACCCGGTGCGAGCACTGCAGCTTGACCCGAAGACGGACACCAGGGTCCCCTACATCGATGCCTTCACCAACGCTGGCAAGTTGACGGGCCTCATCGAGGTCGTTGCCGTCGATGGCAAGCCGTTTACGGTCACCGGCGTGCAGGGTGCGCCGCCCAAGCACGTGGGTTTCGATCCCGCGACTGACGCGCCGCGGACGTCCTACACGGTGGAGTACGACCTCTCCGGCATCGAGTGCGCGAAGATGCCACCCTACCTCATCGTGGCGACCGATCGCGCCGATGCGCCGGTGATCGACATGCGTGTGCGTCATGCGTGCACCAGGATCGACCCGGTGATTCCCTTCGCCGAGTTCCGCGTCAACCTTGGAGTCGTCAGGCCTGGGTCGACGACGAACTACGACTTCGAGCTCAAGCAGGCGCGCGGGTGGACCGCGACAGGATCCAGCTGCAGCGACCCGCGCATTAGGGTCGAGTTCGAGAAGCAGAAGCCCGTCGACAGCGAGGGGCACTCGCTTGTCGCGCTCAAGGCCACCGTGTCACCCGATACGCGCGGCCTGCTGCTTGTGCCGGTGACGCTTGAGGCCACGGGCCCGAACGGGCGACCGGTCTCGAGCGTGTTCTGGCTCTACGCCGACGTGCGCTGAGCGCGGGCAAGCTTCCGCACGGCGCGGCGGCTGTGCGGCGCGCGATCGGGCTGGTGCAGCAGGCGAGGCTCAGTACGTGGGGTCGTAGATGAGGCTGCGCAGGTGCGCGCCGATGTCCGCAGGGCGCGGCACCCGCGCAAGCCCGCTGTCGTGCACGAGCGTCGCAACGTCGATCGCCACGGCGATGCTGGTCTCGAGGATCTCCGACACCGGCGGGTAGATGAGCCCCACGCTGAGGTCGTGCTCGGTGGTCTGGCGCGCGAGCGCCTCCGCCGCGCGCAGGAACATGTCGTCGGTGACTCGGTGCGAGCGCGTGGCGTACACCGCCATGCCGATCGCCGGGTAGATGTAGACGTTGTTGCCCTGGCCGGGCACATGAAGGCGGCCCTTCCAGTGGAGCGGCGCGAAGGGGCTGCCGGCCGCGAAGATCGCGGCGCCGTCGGACCAGCGGATCGCCTGCTCCGCGGTGCATTCGCTCTTCGATGTGGGGTTTGAGAGCGGAAAGATGATCGGGCGTGCGTTGGCGCGCGTCATCGCCTCGACGACGGCCTGGTCGAACGCGCCGGCGACGGTGGACACGCCGATGAGCGCCGTGGGCCGGACTGCATCGATCGCTTGCGCGAGTGACGTGCACGGCGACTGCGCAGAGGACGGGGTGCCTGCCGCGAACGCGAGGCCTGATGCGTCATGCGCGAACGGCGCGAGGTACTCGGGCAGTCCCGGCATTCGCGACGTCACCAGGCCGCGCGAGTTCACGAACCAGCAGCGCGAATGCGCCTCCCGGAGGCCCATCCCCTCGCGCACGAGATGCGTGACGAAGAGCTCGGCGATTCCGACCGCCGCGCTTCCGGCGCCCATGAACAGAAGACGCTGGTCCGGCATCCGCGTGCCGGCCATGCGGCATGCGCCGAAGAGCCCGGCGAGCGCGACAGCCGCCGTTCCTTGGATGTCGTCGTTGAAGCAGCACACGCGATCGCGGTGGCGTGCCAACAGCGGGATCGCAATGGCGTTGGTGAAATCCTCGAACTGGATGCAGCAGTCGGGGAACACCTCCTGCACCGCATCCACGAACTCGTCGACAAAGGCGAAGTACTCGTCACCCGTGGTGCGGCGCGCGCGGAGGCCGGGATACAGCGGATCCGCGAGGAACGCCTCGTTGTTGGTGCCAACGTCGAGCACCACGGGCAGAGTCGCCTGCGGGGGCACGCCGGCACACGCGGTGTAGAGCGCAAGCTTCCCGACGGGGATGCCCATGCCGCACGTGCCCTGGTCGCCAAGGCCAAGGATGCGCTCGCCGTCGGTGACGACGATGAACCGGATGTCCTGCACAAGCCAGTTCCGCAAGATCTCGCGCACCCGCCCGCGGTGGCGGATCGAGATGTACATGCCCTTGGGCCTGCGCATGATGTGCCCGAACTGCTGGCACGCCTCGCCGACCGTCGGCGTGTAGACGATCGGCATGTAGGCCTGGATGTCGCTGCGCAGCAGCGCGTAGAAGAGCCGCTCGTTGCGGTCCTGGAGCGCGGAGAGGTACTGGTAGCGCATCAGGTCAGTGGGCTGCTGCGCGTACTGGAGCCTTATGCGCGCGAGCTGGGTCGCCTCGCGCTCGACCGCATCAGGCAGCAGGCCCAGGAGACCGCACTGGTCGCGCTCGGCCTCCGTGAAGGCCGTGCCCTTGTTGAGTCGCGCATCGAACAGGAGCTGGAATCGGGTAGGGCGGTCCATGCCGCGCGAAAGGCTAGCTGCGCTGCGTCGAGGCGTGCGGCGTGCGGGCAGTGCGACGTGCGACGTGCGGCGTGCGGCGTGCGGCGTGCGGGCGGTGCGGGCGGTGCGGGCGGTGCGCGATCCACTTCTACACTCCACCGCGCGTGCGACGCGTGCGAGCCATTGACAGCCATACGGAAGGCGAGCCAACGCGCGTCGTGGTGGATGGCGGGCCCACGGTCGGGCGTGGCGCGGTGCGTGCGCGACAGGCGATCATGGATGCTCACTGGGGATTCTGCCGGGGGGTGGTGCTCGAGCCGCGAGGCTCGGATGTGCTCGTTGGCGCGCTTCTTGTGGAGCCTGCGGATGGGCGCTGCTGCGCGGGCGCGGTCTTCTTCAACAACGTTGGCGTGCTTGGGATGTGCGGGCACGGCACGATCGGCATCGCACGCACGCTCATGCACATGGGCCGGATCGGCGTCGGCGCGCATTCGCTCGAGACCCCTGTGGGCACTGTGCCCTTCGAGATCCACGGCGACGGCAGCGTGTCGCTGCAGAACGTGCCGAGCTGGCGTGCGCGTGCGGGCGAGGTCGTCGATGCGGGGAGCTTCGGCACCTTCACGGGCGACATTGCGTGGGGTGGCAACTGGTTCTTCATCACGCGGGTGCCGCGAGGCGTGCCGATCTGCCGCGAGTCGATCCGCGACCTCGAGCGCATGAGCTTGGCGATACAGGCTGCGCTTGACGAGCGCCGGCTGGGCATGCGCGAGGCTGGCGCGGCCAGCCCGGACCGCATCCGCATCGACCACGTGGAACTGTGGGAACCCGGCGACGCTCAGCGCGAGTGGCGAAGCTTCACGATGTGCCCCGGCGGGCAGTGGGACAGGTCGCCCTGCGGCACTGGAACGAGCGCCAAGCTCGCGTGCCTCGTGGCGGACGGAAAGGCGTTGCCGCACGAGCGGTGGCATGCGGTGAGCCCGATCGGCACACGGTTCGAGGCGTGGTGCGAGTCGGTGGCCGGTGATGGGTCGATCCGGCCGAATGTGCGCGGGCGCGCGTGGATCACTGCGGAATGCGATCTTTGCTTCGAGGAGGCAGACCCATGCACAGCCTGATGCGAGGCGTGATGCCTGCGACCACGACGCCATTCCACGCGGATGGCTCCATCGACCTCGACCGCGTCGCGCGGCATGCGGAGTGGCTCGTGCGCAGCGGGTGCAGCGCCCTCATCGCGCCAGGTTCGCTTGGCGAGGGCCAGTCTCTTGAGGCCGCCGAGCGCGTTGACCTCTGGCGGGCGCACATCGCGGGCGCGAGCGATGCGCCCGTGATCGCGGCGATTGGCCACGCATCCACTGCGGGCGCGTGCGCGCTGGCGCGTGCGGCAGCCGATGCCGGATGCCGCGGGCTTATGTTGCTTCCGCCGTATGCCCATTCGGGCGACTTGCGCGAGGTGATGGCGCACATCGCGTGCGTGTCGCGCGAGACCGGGCTGCCTGCGATGGTCTACAACAATCCCGCCGCGTACCGCGCCGACATCACACCTCGCGCGATCGCATCGCTGGCTGAATCCTGCGATGCGGTGTGCGCCGCCAAGGACTCGTCGGGCGACGTGGCGCGCATCGCTGAGCTTGTGCGCATGAGCGATGCGGGTGACCTGCCTGAGTCGTTCGCCGCATGCGTCGGGCTTGACGACGGCGCTCTTGCCGGAGCGCTCGCGGGCGCGGCGGGCTGGGTGGCCGGGCTCGTGAACGCGCTGCCGCGCGAGAGCGTGGCGCTGTGGGAGCGTGCCGTCGCCGCACGCGCGGGCGATGAGCATGCGCACCGTGAGGCCACCGCGATGCATGACTGGTTCCTGCCGCTGCTGCTGATGGACACCGTGCCCGACTTCGTGCAGCGCATCAAGCTTGTGCAGTCGCGTATGCGTGGGGATGCGGCATGGGAACGCGTGCGCACGCCGAGACTGGCGCTGGAGGCGCGCGATGCTGCAGATGCGCTCGAGACGCTCGACCGTGCGATGGCGGCGCGGCCTGAGGTCGGGGGGCGGCGGGCGTGAGAGGGATGGACGGGCACGGCACTGTCCGGTTGGCAGAGTCCTGCGATGGACAGGTGCCCACGCCGGCGGATCAGGTCAGTGCGCGCTGGTCGCCGCATGTAGATGCTGCGCTGCGTGACGCGCTCCAGTCCGAGATCGATGCGTGGTGCAGGGTGTGGGGCCTGCCGGAGCTCGCGCAGCGGGTGCGCATCGACGTCAGCGCGCGATTCACGTCGAGCCTCGGGCGTGCCTACTACCGCACGTGCTCCATCAGGCTGCATGCGCAGCTGCTCGAGCCCGATCGTGCGGCGCTGCTGCGCGAGGTGCTTGCGCACGAGGCGGCGCATCTCGCGGCGGACATGCTGCACGGAAGCCGCATCAGGCCGCATGGCCGCGAGTGGCGCGAGACCTTCCGTGCGATCGGGTTCACGCCGCGCGTGACGGTGCCTCTCGCGGAGACCGGCATCGTGATGCCCGAGCGCGCGCCGCGCCGGCGCAGGCGGCGTCGCCAGCGCGCGGTGGCGCGACGGTCGGTCGCGCGCCGCATCATCCAGTGGCTGCTGCCCTTCTGAGGGTCGCCGGGAACGTTCAGGAAAAAGGGGGCGAGTTTCCGGAGTGCGCTCGCGCGGTCCCTAGGGTGGACACGCGCGGGATGAACCCGCCAGGAGGAAAGGCGATGGTGGCACTCATGGATCGATTCACGGATGCGGCGGAGGCATGCAGGCAGCGGCGCGAGAAGGCGGTAGACGTGCTGGTCGCGAAGGCCCGGGAGGCCGGGGGTACCGAGGACCGGATGTACTGGTCCATCGTCTACGACTTCGAGCATGCGCCGATGACCACGAACAGGCGGCAGCTCGCCGAGCGCGGCGTCGAGGTGCCATCCCCAGATCTTGTGCCCGACGAGGCGCTCGAGTTGGAGCTTGCCCGCGTGATCGGGGCGCTCGCGCGCATGGGCATCTTCTTCCTGCATACGGACCATATCGATGACCGGACCCTGCTGAGGCGCATCGCCACCGAGATCATCGACGAGGATGTGCGGGAGCTGCCGCCCTCGGACACGGCAATCGAGTACGTGGACATGCTGGGCACCTCGCCCACCGACCGCGACACGTTCCTTGCCATGTACGCGACCGACCGCGAGCGTGAGCACGCGCGAAGTGCAGGCATCGAGCTGCCTGAGCCGAGGCTGCGGCCCTTCGACCGCGACCGCTCGCTCCCGCGGCCGAAGCGGTGAGCGCCGGGCGCGAGGCGCAGCGCAAAAAAGACGCGACGGTCGGCTCCCGCTGAGCGAGCCGACCGTCTGCGTCGGTCCACGGGTTTGGTTGCGCCACTACTCCGCTCCGTGAAACCATCAGGGTCCCCTACGACCCGCCACCAACATCGGATTGGCCGGATCGCCAATCAAGCCAATGTGCAGATTTTTCGGTCGGGCTAGGATCGCGCCGCTGTGGTCCCGCACACGACACAAACGCCGTTCCTTCACCGCCCCTCGCCTTGCGCTGCTGCCATGTGCCTACCCATTGCGGCCGGGGCACTTGCGGCGCTTGCCCTCAGTGGCTGCTCATCGGGTCCAGCCCCGCTGCCGGACCCGCAGGCGGGCCGTTGGGTGAACCCGATGGGTGTCGCGCTCGACATGGCACCCACCGGAATCTTCACGCTTGAGATCCCGGGCAAGCGAGTCGCGGTGGGCCGCTTCGTCGTAGCCGAGACCGAGACCACCTTCCGGTTCCAGATCGGCTCCCCCTACTGCCCCGAGGAGCCGGGCCTGTACACGCTGTCCGACCTCGACGGCACGCTCACGCTTTCGCTCATCCGCGACACGTGCACGGAGCGGATGGATGCGTTCGCCAAGCCGTTTGCGCGTCCGTCTTCAGCCGCGGTCGCCTCGCGCTGAGCGCCGCACGCGCGAAGCGCTGTACGGGCCGGGCCCGCTACGCAGTCGCGATGCGGCGCCCGCCGCAGTGAAGCTCGACATTGTGCCCGCCGTTCGGGGGCGCATTCCACTCGATGCGCGCAGTCGCCGACTCGCCAGCGGCAAGCGTGAGCAGCATGGGATCGATGCGGCGCCAGTCCCCTACCGGCACGATCACCGCGTCGATCAGCGGCGTGATCGCGTGGATGCGCACTAGCGCATCGCACTCGATCGTGGCCTTGGGTTGCCAGGCGCGGCCGATCGGACCCTCAAGCGAGAGGTCATGTGCGGACACGTGCCATGCGCGCGTCTCGGGGTGCGCCGCCAGCGATGTCGCCGCATCGGCGATGAGCACCGCATCAAGTCCTGGCACCAGTTCGCGCGGCACTTCGGCGATGGTTGCGGCTGCGCCAGGCTCGACCGCGAAGTTGACGCGTTCACGCAATGACGGACGACCGCCATCCAGCGGATGCACGACCAGCGACGCGACGCCACGCCACGCATCGCGCGTTGCGTTCACCGCATCCAGCACAAGCGCGCGCCACCTCCCGCTCGTGCAGCGCCAGCATGCGGGACGCGCACGCATCGCGTACCGCGTGCCACGCAGGCTTGGGCCGGCCCGCCACATCCACGAGGCTCCACGAGTGGCCGGTCCACGCATCGTTCATCTGCCAGCACAGCGCACCCATGCACCGCGGCGCATGCGCACGGAACCACGTGTACGCCGCACGCATCGCACGCGCCTGCACGACCTGCGCCTGCACGATCCACTCCATGAAGTCCGCCGGCGGAGCGAAGCGCTCGCGGAGGAACGGCGCATACTGCGCCTCGTCGCCGCCCCACGCCCGCTGCCGCGGCGCGAGGCGCGCAGTGCCTTCGGCGGCTGACTGTGCGGCGAGCTCGCGCTCAAGCGAGTCGGCGGCAGCTGCGCGGCCGACGGCACCGACAGGGTGCGCGCGCGCATCCGGCGAGCTTCCCGCTTCATCCGCGCGCCCGGCGCGCGACCCCTGCGCGAGTGCCTCCGCGACCGTCCGCAGCGAAGGCGGCGACTGGTGGCCGAACTCGCTTGCGAACCTCGGAGGCACCTGCCGGATCGCCTCCACCTTCGCATCGGGATCCCAGATATGGCAGTCGCCGCGGCCGCGGTCGTTGGGGTGCAGCTCGAGCGATCCCGACCACGGGCTCTCGGGCCAGTAGGGCCTTGTGGGATCGAGCTCAGCGCAGATGCGCGGCAGCAGCTCGAGCCAGTACAGGCGTCCCCACGACTGCCCGTGCGCGAGTCGCTCGCGGAATCCCCAGCTCCACCACGCGAGGATGTCCTCGTTGCCGCCGCACCACAGCACCACGCTCGCGTGACGCGACAGCCTGCTGACCTGCCACCGCGCCTCACGCTCCACGCGCTGCGGGAAGGGCGGATCCTCCGGGTATGTCGCGCACGCGAAGGCGAAGTCCTGCCAGACCATCACGCCAAGCTCGTCGCACGCCTCGTAGAACGAGTCGCTCTCGTATCCGCCGCCGCCCCACACGCGCAGCATGCTGAAGTGCGCATCGCACGCCTGCAGGATGCGCTCGCGCACCTCGGCAGGATCCGTCGCGGGCCTGAAGAGGCCCTCCGGGATCCAGTTCGCGCCCGCGCACCACACAGGCTCGCCGTTCACGCGCACCGCGAACGCAGTGCCATGCGCATCAGGCGAAAGGTCGAGCGAGACCGACCTCAGTCCGATGCGCATCGACCGGCGCTCGAGCGTGGAAGCGTGCGACTCGAGCTCGACACAGAGGCTGTGCAGGTGCGGGGCACCGTATCCGCGTGGCCACCACCGCATAGGGTTCGGCACGGTGACGCGGACGGACGCAGTGCCATCGCGCGCCAGCGGCAACTCCTCCTGCCACGTGCGGCCGTCAGGCGACTCGAGCGTCACCCGTGCTGCAAACCTAGTCGCATCACCATCGAAGGCGCAGGCGATGCGCACCTCAACGATGGCCTCATGCGCATCGCACACGAGCACCAGCGGCCGAACGGTGTCGATGCGCGCGCCTGTCCACGCGTGCAGCCGCACTGGTGCAGGAAGCCCACTCGTGGGCACACGCGGACCCCAGTCCCACCCGAAGTTGCATGCAGCCTTGCGCATGAAGGGATACGGGGTCCAGTCGCCGTTGACCGGCCGCGCACCGAGCAGGGACTCGAGCCTTCGCACCTCGGTCACAGGCGCCGCGCACTCCACACGGATGTCGACGGGGTCGCCGCCCAAGGCAACGCTCGCAAGATCGGCACGCCATGGATGGAACGCATTGTCGGCCTCGATGGCGATGCGTCCATCCACCGAAACCCGCGCCACCGTGTCGATGCACTCGAAGACAAGATCGACGTGCGCATGCTCGCGCATCTCCGGTGGGATCGCTGCAGTGCATGTCCATGCCCACGCCGTGCTGCCCACGAACTCCTGCGCGGACTCGCCCCCTTCGGCGTCCGGCGACGGGATGACGCCGCCGCGCATGAGGTCCATATGTGCACAGCCCGGCACGCGCGCTGGCCACGTGCGCCCGTCAGGATGCGCAAGCGCCCACTCCTCGCCGCAGAGGCTCTGCTCAATCGCGCGCATGTCCCGCTCCGGCGACGGGCGACTCCGCGTCGACCATCACGCGTCCGTCGTCACTGCGGTCCGCCCTGCGCCGCTCGAGCAGCCGGTACATGCGGATGAGATCCCTGATGCCGCCCGCGGAGAACCAGCACACGATGATGACGCTGGTGCCCAGGATGAGCCACGTCCATCCATGCCACCATGAGGACCAGGCCGCATCGGAGACTGGGTTGCCGCTGCGCGCGCGCCAGAGCGCGTAGGCCGTGCCCGCGATGAAGATCGCAGTGAACGCCAGCGGCCACGCCAGCGTGACGAACGCCACGATGCGGTCGCTGCCCGTGTACGCGCGGTCGAAGCCGAGCTTCTCGAGGAACGTGCGCGGCGCGGCATCGAGCTCGGCGCCCCCCTCGACGCGCCATTGCCCCCGGTGCAGCATCCGCTCGAGGTTGAAGTCGGTGCGCGGACCGAGCAGGCTCACCGCCACATACACGGCGCTTGCCGACATCATCGCCACGAAGCTCATCTCCATGCCCGTGAGATTCTCGCGCAGCCACAGGCCCGGGCCTGGGAGCGCGTCGGGGCTCACCTGCTGCACGATCACGCCGACCGCGCTGAGCCCCATGCCGGTGCACATCGCCGCCCACGCGCCCTGCACGGACCCCCGCCTCCAGTAGAGGCCACCGATGATCGCAGCGCCCGCCCCGCCGACGAACACGCTCGCCGACAGCGCCGCGAACATCGCGATGTACTGGTTCGGCTCGTAGAGCAGCGAGAAGGTGAACGCGAAGAGCGCCACGCCGAGCGCAGCGAGCTTGAGCAGCCGCACATGCGTCACCGGGTCGAAGGGCCGCTTGCGGAACGGCAGCAGCACGTCCTGGACGAAGATCGATCCCCACGAGTGCAGGTAGGCCTCGTCGGTGCTCACGGCAGCCCCGAGCATCGCAGCCACGAACAGCCCCAGCACGCCCGCAGGGAGCATGATCGACATCGCCAGCGGCGTGCGAAGCTCGGCGCGCACCGCATCGGTCGGCGCCTGCGCGAGCGCCTCGTGCACCGGCGCTGCGGCCTCCGCGTACTCCGGCTGCGTCAGGAACGCACGCACCGCCAGGGGCACGATGATCGTCACCAGCATCAGCGAGCGGTAGCGCCACCCGTTGAGGATCTGCGCCATGCGGGCCTCGTGCGCGTTGAGCGCCGCGGAGTTGTAGCCCTGGTCGCCCTGCCATGCGCGCGCCGCGTAGAAGAGCGTGAAGGCGCTGATCGCCCAGTAGATGACATTGAAGTTGCGCTCCTCCCCGAGGCCGAACGGGTTGACGCATGAGGTGCCTGCCGGCATCGCCAGCATCGCACGCTCGAGCACCGGCCATGGGAACTGCGCGAGCAGCCAGAAGCAGATGAAGACGAAGATCGCGAAGCAGAAGACGCCCTGCAGGAAGTCGGTGACGACGATCGAGACCATGCCGCCGGCGAAGATCATGAAGAGCGCCAGCGACAGCAGCGCCACCATGAGCGAGGGGAACGTGGGAATCGCGTAGCCGAGAAGCGTCCACTGCTCGGGCAGCCCGCACAGCGCCATGAAGAAGCGGGCCGTGACGCCGGGAAAGATGCCGTAGTTGACGATGCCCGACGCGAACGCGACGACCCCGGCGCAGATGCGGAACCTGCGCGAGTAGCGCACCTCGAAGAACTGCGCGAGCGTCATCGCGCGCGTCTCCCTGAATCGGTAGATCACCCATCCGGTCGCCGCCAGCACCACGAGCGACGGCCCCTCAAGGTAGCCCCACCAGATCTGCGTGAACCCCACGTCGTAGCCGATCTGGAAGTACCAGACGAGCGTGATCACCCCGATCTGCGCCATGTTGTAGGCCACCGTGACCAGGTAGCGGCCAGCGCACCGCTCGGCGCTGAGGAACCCCGCCACGCTGCGCATGTACCTGCGCGAGTGAAGCGCGAAGGCGACCAGCACCGCCACGAAGGCGGCCACGATCGTCCAGTCAACGCCTGACAGTCGCACGTGGCGAGGCTACTTCCCGCGACCGCGCCGGAGCCCGCGTGATGCGCAGAGAGACAATCTCGAAGGCGCCTGCCTCGATCAATGCCGCACCCGAACGCATCGCAACGGCGCCGGCACGTCCGCTCAGCGGCACCTCATGAAGGTCGCAGCGGACAACGCGCTTCACCGGCACCTCGAACCCGATCAGCAGCCGGCCCGGCGCACCCGAGTGATCCACGATGCGCATGACGACGTCGCCCGAGCCATCGTCGGCTGGCTTGAGTGCCGCGATCTCGACGTGACCCGCGGCATCCACCCGCGCGAATCCAGGCAGGATGCCCGGGACATCCCCACCGCGCGAGTCGCGCCCCGACTGCGCTGTGCCCCCTCGGCGTGCCGCATCGCGCGAGGCTCGCATGGCATCGCTCCCTGGTCCCTGCGACACGCGCAGCGGCGGCCGTGCGAAGCGCTCGGCCGCTCCCGACGGCGAGCGCTCATGCGCCTGCAGCGCCATGATCGCGTAGGCGAAGTCGTGGGTGCCGCGGTCTGCAGCGGGATCGGGGAAGTTGGGGCTCTTCGCCAGCGACAGCCCAAGCGTGCCGCCGCGTGCACTCTTTCCGTAGATGCCGTCATCGAGCACCGCGAGCCCACGGGACCCGTCATGCATGCACATCCATCCGTGGCCGGGCACCTCGAACTGCGCGCGCTGCCAGCTGGTGTTCTCGTGCGCATCGCGGTCGATCCACCCGAACTGCGTGCCGAAGCGCGCGGACCTGCTTTGGATCCCAGTGCGCACAAGCGCGCGCAGCAGCGTGCGCTCCTCGCGCCACTCGAGCCGGGAGCTGATGCGGAGCATGCGTTCGCCGGGCCTGAGCTCGTGCATCTGCGCGATGCGGCTCGCCGCGCCAAGTGGCCTCTCCACGCGCAGCCACGCCGCGCCCCCACGCACTCCGCTCGTGACCGTGCAGCGCGACGTGATCGCGATCGGCTTCTCGGCGTACTCGCGGTCCGTGTCCCACGCCTCCCACCGGCGCGGACGGTCCTCGTAGAGCGCCAGCTCGTGCAAGGCCTGCCCATCCGGCGCCGCGAAGTCGTGCGTGCCGTCGCCAAGCCGCACAAGCCTCCCCTGCCGGTCGAACTCCGCGCGCATTGCGCCAACGCTGATCACTCGGGCGCTCGCTGATGCCGCGTGCGTTGCGCGCGCCGCGATGCCACGAGCGCCATCCGTGCCCCGATCGGCTTCAACCACGACCGCAGCGCGCACCGGATCAAGGAGCAGCCCACGGCAATTGCCGGAACTCGCCCTCACGCGCAAGAGCCCATCGTCGCGCAGCGCCTCGAGGTGGGCGATGGCGCCCCCAAGCTCGCGCCGCGCATCGTCGTACACGGGCCCGATGCTCGATCCCGGCAGGATGTCGTGGAACTGGTGCAGCAGCACCACCTTCCACAGCGCGTCGAGCTCTGCCAGAAGCGCACGCTCCGCGCTGCGCGCCATCGGCGCGAGCACCACGAGCATCTCGACCGCACGGAGCAGCTCCTCGGCACGGCGGTTCGCCTGCTTGATCCAGCGCTGCGAGGTGTAGGTGCCTCGGTGCGCCTCGAGGTAGAGCTCGCCGTCCCACACAGGCAGCGGACGTCGCGCAGCCTCGGCCTCGGCAGCCTCCGCGTGGAGCTGCGCGCAGAAGTCTTGCGCGGATCCATGCGTCACCATGGGCATGCCCTCGCAGCGCATCGCGCTTCGCGTGCGCTCGATCTGCGCAGGATCCGGCCCGCCCCCGCCGTCGCCCCAGCCATACGGCTGAAGGAAGGTTCGCACACGCCCCTGGTCCTGCGACTCGATGTTCGCCGCTGCGGCCGTGAGGTCCAACGGCAGGAACTCGCTGTTGTAGTTGTGGCCGGGCGTGAAGTGCGTGAGCACCGTGGCCGTGCCGAGCCCACACCAGCGGAAGGTCACATGCGGGAATCGGTTGGTGTCACCCCAGATCATCTTGTTGGTGATGAAGGTGTCGATGCCGGCCTTCGCCATGATCTGGGGCAGGCATGCGGGGAACCCGAAGGTGTCGGGCAGGTACAGCAGCCGCTGTCGCGATGCAGGACCGCCAACATGCTCGCGCCACCAGCGTGTGCCGTGCATGATCTGGCGCACGAAGCTCTCGCCAGAGGGGCACGTGCCATCGGGCTCGATCCACATTGCGCCCGCAGCCTCCCACCGTCCCGCGTGCACGGCGTCGCGGATGCGCGCGAAGAGCGCGGGGCTCTCCTGCCTCACGAACTCGTACTGCTGCGCCTGGCTGCACAGGAACCGGAAGTGCGGGAACCGGTCGACGCTTGCGAGCGCCGTCGCGAAGCTGCGCACGCACTTGCGCCGCGTCTCGTCGATCCTCCAAAGCCACGCAGTGTCGATGTGCGCGTGGCCGATGGCCACGCATTCGGCGGGGTGCTCCGCGCCCGCACGGCCACGCAGCAGCGACTCGAGCAGCCGCGACTGCGCCATCACATGGTCGCGCGTGCAGCCATTCGCCGGAATCGCGTTGATGACCGCCGCGAGCCCGGCGCGGATGTCGTTCGTGCGCGGATCCTCGGCGCGCCCGCTCCAGAGCATGCGCCGCAGCCAGTCGAAGCGCTGCGCAAATGTCCACACAGCCTCGTCGAAGGTCACGAGCTCCGCCCGCTCGAGGCGGCCGGGCCTCGACTCAGCCCAGCGCGCGCGCACCTCGGGCTGGTCCCACCAGAATGTGGTCGCGCCAAGCGGCATGTTGCATGCGGCCTCGATCGCGAGGTCGACGCGCTCGCCACCGCGCGCGCGCTCACGGCCGCTCCAGCGCGCCGGCCAGAGCGTGGCCGTGTCGTGGTAGGGATCGAATCCCGCCACAGGCTCGCCATCACGCTACAGACATGCCTCGGTGCCGCTCGAGAAGCGCAGCAGCACGCGCTCGCCCCTGAATGACGCGGGAACCCGGCCGCGCACCCTGAACCACGCAGTGCTCCAGACGGGACCCCACCGGAACCCCGGCTCCACCCGCTTGCCGCGGCGCTGCACGGCCCGCCATCCCTCCTCGTGCCCGACACGATCGCCCATCTGGGCGACTGACACCTGAAGCGGGTGCCACTGCGGCCTCGTCAGCGGCATCAGCACGGATGCGCAGAACTCCTCTGCACGGATCGCATCCATCTGGTGGCTCGGCAACACGGGTGAAAGTGTATGAGGACCGATATCCGCTCGACTCTGCCCGATCGCATGCCATACTCTTGCGTCATGGCTCGCCCTTGGCGCACCATCATCGCCGGACTGCTTGCGTTCTGGATGCCGCTGTGCTGCTGCCAGATCGCAGCGATCGCGGGCACAGCGGCGCCATGCTGTGCCGGTGGACCATCCGTCGCGCGCGCATCGGCTGACTCCTCCTGCTGTGCGGAACCCATCGCGACTTCGTCATCCTGCTGCGCAGTGCAGGCCGCACCTGCCGCCGATTGCTGCACCGAGGACGAACGCTCGATCTGCTGCCCTGACGAGCCTTGCGGCGAGAGTGCGCATCCCTGCGGAGACGATCGGTCGCCTGCTGCGGATCCCTGCATGTGCTGCTCGACGAAGGCTCCGGTGCCGGAGCAGGATCCGGTGGACCCGATCCTCTCCGCACATGCGGCGTCTGATGCGGTCCCTTCGTCGATGCTTGCATCGTGCGCGGTCGCTGCGCCGGTTCTCGCCTGCACCGGACCGCCAGATGGAGGGTGCGGCGCCCTGTGGGCCAATGGCCCGTGGCCGTGCGCGCACGCTTCAGACCGGTGCGCCCAGCTCAGCTGCTGGACTGAGTGAATCCTGATGTGAGACCTGTGCCTGCACGGGATGTTCCCGTGCGGGACGTTGTGTCCGTCGCATCTGGAGATTCACACGTGACCCGTTCCCGACCTATCCGCACGCTTGCCGTGGCAGCCTGCACGCTTGCCATCGCCGGATGCGCAAGCGAGCCGATGCCGCTCGCCGACAGCCTCTCTCCGGACATTTCCAAAGGCGCGGGCATCGTGCCCGCGTGGGCTGCGGGAGGCGAGCCCGCCACAGCGCAGGCGCTGCGCGCCGCCGCCGCAGATCCCATCCCCGACCCCCTTGACGAGCGCGAGGCGGTGCGGCTCTCGCTCGATCGAAGCCCGGAGCTCGCGCGCATGGTCGCCAAGGCAGAGTCGATGCGCCAGGAGGCGATTGACATGTCGGCGCCCATGAACCCGATGCTGAACTTCGCGTCCGGCGTGCCGCTCGAGTCGATGGGCGCAGTGCCCGTGCTCGCGATGGTCATGGGCCAGATCGACGAGCTCTGGACCCGCCCTGCGCGCAGCGCTGTGGCGCGCGACACCTACGCCGCGATGCTCCTCGACCTTGGCGCGCAGGCCGTCACGATGGCCGCCAAGGCGCGTTCGATGTGGCATGAGGTGCAGCTGCGCGCCGAGGAGCTCGCGCACGCGGAGCATGACGAGCGCATCACCGCGAAGCTCGTGGACATCGTGCGCGAGCAGGTCGCGGTCGGCGAGGCGGACCTTTCGATGCTGCAGGAGGCGACCGCCGAGTACTCCGACGCGCACCACCGCGCATCGAAGGCGCGCGAGGCCCGAGACGCCGCGCGCCTGGCGCTGATGGCAATGATGGGGCGCGCCGAGGCCTCGATCGCGAGGAGCACCGGCGAACCCGACCCTTCGGGGCTCGCGGCCATCCACCTGCCCTTGGGAAGCGAGGAGCAGCTGCTTGAAGCGCTCGCGGCGAACCGGCTTGACGTGCGGGCTGCAGAGGCGCGCCTGCGCGCAGCCGAGTCATCGCTCACCGTGGCGCGCCGCACGAGGCTGCGCCAGATGCAGCTGGGCGCGGGCTACGACCGTGACATGGAGCGCATGGAGGCGGTGATGTTCAGCGCGAACATCGAGCTGCCGATCTTCAACGATGGGAGCGCTCGCATCGCCCGTGCCGCTGCAGACGTGCAGGCCGCTGCGCTTGAGGCAGAGCGTGTGCGCCAGGCCGCCATCGTGCAGCTGCGCACGGCGCTGTCGCGCGCGCGTGCGGCGGACGAGCGAAGGGACATGACGATGTCCGCCGTCGTGGCACCCGGTGTCGAGGCGTTCGAGCGCGCGCGGGCGGCCGTTGAAGCGGGCGAAGGGTCGCTCGCGGGTGCGCTTGACGTGGAGCACGGGCTCAACCATGCGCGACTGGCGCTCGCGGACATGGAGCGCGAGCGGCGCATGATGCGTATCGAGCTTGCGCAGGCAAGCGCGTTCCTCCCGCTGGAGGTGTCGCCATGAGCGTCCATCACCCGATACCGATGCCAGGCCCGAGGATCGCGTCGCGCGTGCTGCTGCCTGCATCCATCGTTGCGTGTGCAGTCGGCCTTCTTGCGTGGGCAAGCTGGCGTGCGTGGGTACCGCTTCCGTCGGTGCCGGCAGTTGCGGTCATCGTGCGGCCGGTCGCGTTCGCGGATGCGCCCTCCGATGGCGCCGGCCGACCAGGCGCGCAGGCTGGCGCTGCGCCCGTGGCCACCGGACCCGTCGTGCAGGCTCCGGGCTGGATCGAGCCCGCGCCCTTCCCGGTCACGGCGAGCGCGCTTGTGCCAGGCATCGTGCGCGAGGTGCTCGTGCTCGAGGGCGACCGTGTGGACGCAGGGCAGGTCGTGGCTCGGCTAGTCGACGACCAGTTCAAGATCATGCTCGCGCGTGCGGATGCGGAACTCCGCATGCGGCAGGCCGAACGCGATGCGATGCAGGACGAGCTCACGCGCAAGTCCAAGCTGCTGGCGACCGGAGCCGTGAGCGCCGGCGAGGTTGCGCGGCTTGAACTCAAGGTGCAGGGAGCGTCGGCCGGGTGCGACCAGGCGAAGGCGATGCGCGACGACGCAGCGCTCGCGCTCGAGCGCACTCTCGTGCGCGCCCCATCCGCCGGTCTCGTGATGGCGCGCCTCGCCGCACCGGGCAGCTTTGTGGGCATGGATGCGGACACCGCAGGCGTCGTCCAGCTGTTCGATCCGATGTCGCTTCAGGTGCGCACCGATGTGCCGCTCGCTGATGCGGGCCGGCTCGCGCCCGGCCAGCGTGCGGAGGTGCAGGTCGATGCGCTGCCCGGGCGCACTGTGCCCGGCCGAATCGTGCGTCTCGTGCAGCAGGCGGACATCGCCAAGAACACCGTGCAGGCGAAGGTGCTGCTCGAGGATCCGCCCGAGGGCCTCTTCCCCGACATGCTTGCGCGAGTGCGGATCCGCACTGGCGCCTCGTCTGCAGGCGTCTCATCCGGCGCAGCGGCAGGCGGCGGCGGCGCGCGATCCGAGGTGGTGGTGCCCGAGAGCGCGTGCGCCGGAGCGGCCGCACGTGATGACGGCCTGCGGGTGGCGCAGATCCCTGTGATCGCGGAGCTGCGCGATGGCATCGGTACGGTCGAGATCCGCAGTGTCACGCTCGCGGCATCCGAGGATGGCACCGGCTGGACGGTTGCGCTCGAGGGGCTCCGTCCCGGCGACCTCGTCGCACCCATGGCATCAGGCCGCGTGGGCCGCAAGGTCCGCGTCAACCTGGCCGCAGGAGGCGCACATGACCACTGACGCAATCATCCGGTGCGTTCGCCTGGAGAAGCACTACGCGCGCGGCGGCGAGACCGTCCGCGTGCTCGAGTCGATCGACCTCGAGATCGCGCGCGGCTCGTTCGTCGCACTCATGGGTCCGTCAGGCTCGGGAAAGACCACTCTGCTCAACCTGCTCGCGGGCATCGACTCGCCCACGAGCGGGCACCTCGTGGTCGACGGACGCGAGCTCGGTGGCCTCTCGCCCGGTGCGCTCGCCGAGTGGCGGGCGGCCAGCGTCGGATACGTGTTCCAGCTCTACCACCTGGTGCCTGTGCTCACGGCCTACGAGAA
>CAYPOZ010000008.1:18790-20136 GCA_964412415.1 uncultured Isosphaeraceae bacterium
CGAGGCGCTCGAGGCGGTGGGCATCGCGGAGCGCCACGCGCACTTCCCGCGGCAGCTCTCGGGCGGCCAGGAGCAGCGCGTGGCCATCGCACGCGCCATCGTCACCCGGCCAGCGCTCCTGCTTGCCGACGAGCCCACCGGGGACCTCGACCGTGCCGCCGCGTCGGGCATCATGGACCTTCTCGGCAGGCTGCACCGCGAGATGGGCCAGACGATCGTGATGGTCACGCATGACCCGGCCACAGCCGAGCATGCGCAGCGGCTCGTGCGCCTCGACAAGGGCCGGCTCGCCGAGGACCGCATGCAGGGCCACAGGGCGCCGCATGCGCCGCATGCCGCATCGGAGGTTTCGCGATGAACTGGACCGCACCAACGCTCGCCGGCATGTGCGCGCTCGCATGGCGCGGGCTTTCGCGTCGCCGCGTGCGCAGCTCGATCGTCACCGCAGGCGTCGCCGTCGCCGTCTTCCTCTTCTGCACGGTCGACGCGATGCGCGTCGGAGTCGAGCGCGCCACTGGCCGCGCAGCGGGCGAGACGTCGCTGATCGTGTACCGCCAGAACCGCTTCTGCCCATTCACAAGCCAGCTGCCGCAGCACTACGTGGAGCAGATCCGGCGCGTGCCGGGCGTGGCGAGCGCGGTGCCGGTGAAGATCGTGGTCTCAAACTGCCGCGCGTCGCTTGACGTGGTGACCTACCGCGGGGTGCCATCGGACTCGCTGGCGACCGCAGCCACCACGCGCACTCTGCGCGCGTCGCCCGAGGCGTTCGCCGATTGGCAGCGCCGTGGCGACGCTGCGCTCATCGGGCGCGAGCTCGCGCAGAGGCGGCGACTGAAGCCAGGAGACCGCTTCACCGCTGCAGGCATCGACACCTATGTCGCAGGCATCATCGACAGCGATGCCCCGCAGGACCTCAGCAGCGCATTCGTGCACCTTGCCTTCCTTCAGGAGCAGGCTCAGCGCGGAGGCACCGGCGGCATCGTGACCCAGTTTGACGTGCGCGTGACCGACCCGAACCAGCTCGACCTGGTGGCCCAGGCGATCGACACGCTCTTCGCGAACGACCAGTCACCCACCACCACCCGCGCGGAGACTGCGCATGTGGCACGCGCAGCCGGCGATGTCATCGCACTGGTGCGGTTCGCGCAGGCGCTCGGCATCGCCGCGCTCGTGGCGATCTTCGCGCTCGTCGGCAATGCCATTGTGCTCTCCATGCGCGGACGCGAGCGTGACCTCAGCGTGCTCCAGACGCTCGGGTTCCGCGGGCGGCACCTTGCGATGCTTGTCGTCGCCGAGGCGCTGCTGCTCGGCGGGATCGGCGGCTCGATCGGCGCCGCAGCCTCGTA
>CAYPOZ010000008.1:20146-26100 GCA_964412415.1 uncultured Isosphaeraceae bacterium
TCAGCAGCGTGGCCAGCCGGCTGCTGGAGGAATTTGCCGCCGCCGATCCGCAGCGCGACGTGCGCTGGGAGGTGGAACCCGGCCTCAATGCCATGGCCGACCCGCCGCTGATCGAGGCGCTGCTGCTCGGCGGGATCGGCGGCTCGATCGGCGCCGCAGCCTCGTACCTGGCGGTCGCCGCAAGCCGCACCGCGCTCACGATGGAGGGTGTCTCGATCGCGGTGCCGCCGTCGGCCGCCATTGCCGCAGCCGGCGTGCTGCTCGCGGTGCTGCTCAGCGGCGCGGCCGCGGTGGTTCCCGCCCTCATCGCAGCGCGACGGCCGATCGTCGCGGGGTTCCGCGCATGAGGCTGCTGCCCTTCCACTACGCCGCCCGCAACATCGGGCGCAGCCCGCTTCGACTGTGGCTGACGGCCGGCGGATCAGCGATCGTGGTCTTCCTGGTGGTCGCAGCCGTCGCCAGCATGCGCGCGCTCGACCGTGGCGTGCGCGCCAGCGGCACCCCAGGCAACGTGATGCTGCTCGGCGCGGGCAGCGAGGAGAGCGTCGAGCGCAGCGAGATCTCCGCATCAACGCCAGGCATCATCGCCGCAAGCGTGGAGGGCGTGCGATCGGCGGCAGGCGCACCGTTCATCTCGCCCGAGCTTCACGTGCCGCTTCCGCTGCGGCGCGAAGGCACCCCCGCGCCATCGGGCTCCTCGCGCGACCTGGTGCTCGTGCGGGGCGTCGAGCCTGCCGCGTTCCTCGTCCATCCGCAGGTGCGCCTCGCATGCGGGCGCGTGCCTGACGCGGGCGCCGACGAGGCAGTCATTGGGCGTGCGCTCGCCGCACGCCTTGGCATCTCCGATTCGGACATCAGCGCGTCCGGGACTGCCGGCAACCCGGTCATCCTCATCGATGACCGCCCGCACCGTGTCACCGGGATCATGGACGCACCGGGCATCGCCATCGACGGCGAGGCGTGGATGCCCATCACCGACCTTCTCGCGCATACGAGGCGCGCCACCATCTCCACAGCGGTCGTCTCTCTGGGGCCCGGCAGCGATGTGGGCGACCTCGAGGTCTTCGCGGCACGGCGGCCCGACCTCGAGCTCTCAGCCATCGAGGAGACTGCCTACTACGCAGGGCTCGCCGCATTCTTCGGTCCCGTGCGCACGCTCGTGGGGCTCAGCGCGCTTCTCGTCGCGGCTGGCGCCATGCTCGGGGGCCTCAACGCGCTTGATGCAGCCTTCGCCGCGCGCGCAAGAGAGATCGCCATGCTGCAGGTTCTCGGGTTCCGCCGGGCAGCCGTCGTCGCCAGCCTGATCCAGGAGTCGCTCATCACCGTCGCTGCAGGCTCCCTGCCGGCCATCGTGCTCGCTGCACTTCTCCTTGACGGCACCGGGGTGCAGTTCTCGATGGGCATCTTCTCGATGTCGATCGATGCCGCATGCGTCGCGTGGGGGCTTGTTGCAGCCGCCATCCTGGGGATCGTGGGAAGCCTGCCTCCCGCGATCCGCTGCATGCGTACACCCATTCCGCAGGCCCTCAAGTCCGATCTTGCATGAAGTCCCGCACGGCAACCGATCTCACTACCGAATCACGGAGCACACATATGCATTCCCTCACGCCTTTCTCACCTTCGTTCGCGACCGGAGCACGTGCCCTGGTGCGGCCACTCGCGGCAATCGCGCTGGCAACCGCGCTGCCGCTTGCGCTCGCCGCATGCGGCGACAGCTCGCCGAACGCGGCCACAGCGCCAAGGGACGGCTCGTCGTCCAAGGACACAGCGCATCACGATCACGCCGATGGCCACGACCACAGCCATGGCCAAGGCGGCGACGCACCCAAGTCACCTGAACCGCCACCGTCGCCCGATGCCGCAGAGCCTGCGGCCGCCGCTGGAGGCGCTGGACTGCCGAGTGGCCTGCTGCTTGCGCGACGCCCGCTCGGTGCAGTCGGCGTGGCGACCGCACGCACGGGCGTGAGGCCCGGCGAGCCCATCTCGCTGATCGGCCGCATCGGCGGATCGCGCTCGCCCATCGTCAGCAACCGTGCGGTGTTCACGATCGTCGATCCCGAGATGAAGTGCTGCCTCGAGACGAGCGACGAGGACCACTGCCCGCGTCCCTGGGACTACTGCTGCTCCGACCGCGCGAAGCTCTCAGCCGCGACGGCGACGATCGAGATCTGCGGCACCGACGGGAAGCCGCTCGCGCTCGCGCTCGAGCAGGAAGGCACACTGAAGCCGCTCACGCTCATCGCGGTGAATGGAGTGCTCGAGACGCCGGACGCGTCAGGCTCTTTCGTCATCCGCGCGCGGGGCATCTACCTGATGCCCGACGACCCGCTCGCCGACCGCATCAGCGCGTTCAGGAAGTAGGACCCTCGGGCGGCTGGCCCTTCGACTCCCGCGCCGCACGCGCAGCCGAGCGCCTCTTCGCGAACTCCTCGCGGCCCTTTGCGGCGCGCGCGTCGTCGGCGTCGAGCTTGCCGTGCAGGTCCCTGTCGCCCTGCTCCTGGCGAGAGAGCACGTTCCACACGAGCACGCCCACGGCGAACATGCTCACCGTCATCAGGATGAACGTGATGGCGGCCACGCGCTGCCCAGCTCAGGCCCGCAGCGACTTCGATCGCATCGTGGCCATCTTCGACTGCAGGTTCCTTCCCGGGCACGCGGTCTTCGCGCCGTCCCACTCGCGGTGCGTGCGCACGCGCGCGACCGGCACCTTGTACTTGGCCATGCAGGTGCGCAGGTGCCGCTCGAGTGCCGCAAGCTGCCGGTCCGAGGGCACCTGCTCGTCGAAGTTGCCCATCACCAGGATGCCAAGGTTGCCCTCATTGCGGTTGCGCACATGGGCACCCTGCCACTTGAGGCTCCGGCCCTCCCAGATGCGTCCCTCCCGGTCGATGACGTAGTGGTAGCCGATGTCGCCCCACCCGCGCCCGCGGTGCCCGTTGCGGTAGAGCTCGATGCGCGCCGCGCTGCTCGTGTAGTCAGTCGCCGTGAACGGCGTCATGCCGTCATGGTGGATCGTGATGTACTCCACCGGAAGCATCGGATTCATCGCGGCATCATCCGGTGTGCCCCGCGCCCATGCTGACCTCGGAAGCACGCCATCGACTGACGGCTTGGCTGGTGCCATGGGCTGGGGCTTGGGCGAGGGCCGCGACGCTCCAGTGCCGGGCGCAACATCGGGCCACGCAAGATCGGGCAGCTTCGACACAGTCTGGCCAGTCGTCGCGCACCCCGCGAGGAATGCCAATCCGGCGAGCATGATGCTGCGCCGGGCGATTGGGATGTGCTGTGGGTCCGCTGGTTCCATCCGTGGTATCGCGCTGCAGGTCCGTCGCAGAACGCAGGCTCGAAAAGGTCCTATCGACCTGCGGCGAAAGCGACCTTCATAATACGACCTGCCACCCCCACAGGATCGGATCCGTTTGGACCGAATTGCGCCATTTGGGTGTGGGTTTTGCGTAGAATTGCCGTTTCCATGCCACCCGCCACCGAGGCCGATTCCACGCCCGCCGGAGAGCCGCGGGCCCAGCGCACCGCGACGCCCGCCGGGGGCTCCGGACCCTCTCCAGACGGGGCCTACTCCGCCGACGACATCCAGGTGCTCGAGGGCCTCGAGGCGATCCGCAAGCGGCCAGGCATGTACGTCGGCGGCACTGGCCTGAGTGCCCTTCACCACCTCGTCTACGAGTGCGTCGACAACTCGATCGACGAGGCGATGGCGGACTTCGCGAGCCAGGTGCTGATCCGGCTCGGCGTCGATGGCTCGTGCACAGTGGTTGACGACGGCCGAGGCATGCCCGTCGACCTGATGAGGTCGGACAACCCAAAGATCAACGGACGCCCGGCGGTCGAGGTCATCCTGACCGAGGTCCATGCGGGCGGCAAGTTCGACAGCAACGCCTACAAGGTGTCGGGCGGCCTCCACGGCGTCGGCGTCAAGTGCGTGAATGCGCTGAGCGCCTGGACTGAAGTCGAGGTGCACAAGGACGGGAAGGCCTACGGCATCGCATTCGAGCGGGGCAAGGTCGTCAAGCCGCTGCACACGATCCGGGACGGCGTGAAGGGCAACGGCACACGCATCTCCTTCCTCCCCGATCCCGAGATCTTCCCCGACACCGGATTCCGCCCCGAGATGCTCGAGTCGCGCCTGCGCGAGCTCGCGTACCTGAACCCTGGAGTGTCGATCCGCTTCGTGGACGAGCGCGTGGGCCCCGATGGCTCCGTGCGTGACGTGACCTTCAAGGACGACGATGGCATCGCCGCGTACGTCCGCTGGCTGAACGAGGGCAAGCGCACCGAGAGCCCGGTGATTGGGGTGCGGCGCGATGACTTGGAGCGGGGCATGCGCGCAGACATTGCGCTGCAGTACACGGATGCGACACAGGAGAACCTGCTCGCCTTCGGCAACAACATCCGCAATCCCGACGGCGGCACGCACGTGCAGGGATTCAAGACCGCCCTCACCCGCGTCATCAACGCCTACGCCAAGCGCGAGGGGATCCTCAAGGACCTTGTGCCCACGGGCGACGACCTGCGCGAGGGCCTCACGGCGGTGGTGAGCGTGAAGCTGCCCAACCCGCAGTTCAACAACCAGACCAAGGAGAAGCTGCTCAACGAGGAGATCGAGGGATTCGTGTCTTCGGCGCTCGGCGAGGAGCTCACCGCATGGCTTGACTCGCATCCCAAGGAGGCCAAGCACATCTGCCTCAATGCGATCCGCGCCGCCGAGGCGCGCGAGGCTGCGCGCAAGGCCCGCGAGCTCATCAAGCGCAAGGGCGCGCTCGGGGACAACGCCCTTCCGCAGAAGCTCAGCGACTGCTCGAGCGACGACGTCGAGCGCACCGAGATCTTCATCGTCGAGGGCGACAGCGCAGGCGGCAGCGCCAAGGGCGGCCGCGACCACGTGCACCAGGCGATCCTCCCGCTGCGCGGCAAGCTGCTCAACGTGGAGAAGTGCCGCCTAGACAAGGTGCTGGCATTCGAGGAGATCCAGACGCTGGTGCAGGCGCTGCAGTGCGGCATCGGAGAGGACATGGACGTGTCCAAGCTCCGCTACGGCCGCGTCATCATCATGACCGACGCCGACGTCGACGGCAGCCACATCCGCACGCTGCTGCTGACGTTCTTCTTCAGGCAGATGTACGAGCTGGTGCGTCAGGGCCGCATCTACATCGCGCAGCCGCCGCTCTACCAGGTCGCGCGCGGCAAGCAGGTGCAGTACGTGATCAACGACAAGTCGATGAATGACACGCTCTCGAGCTTCGCGCTGCAGCGCGCGGTGCTGGTGGTGCGCAACGAGGACGGCAGCGCCGAGCGCACCATCGAGGGCGATGCGCTGCGCCGGACGCTCCGGCTGCTCACGCGCCTTGACGAGCTCGTCGGCGTCACGCAGCGGCGCGGCATCACCTTCCAGAGGCTGCTCGAGGCCCGCGCGGGCGACCCCTCGGGTGCGGGCCGCCTCCCCCGCTACCACCTCGTGTGGGGCGCAGGCGACCATCTCGCGTGGACAGAGGCCGATGCGCATGCGGAGGCCGCACGACGTTCCCTCTCCCTGGAGGAGATCGGCACCGCGGCGCCGGGCTCGCTGCGGGGCACGCTTCGCGAGCTTCACGAGGCCGCCGAGCTCGAGCGCATCTTCGAGCAGCTTGCGGCGCAGGGCATCGCGATCGAGGACTGGAGCCTCGTGCAGGAGGAGTCGGTCACCGGCGAGCGGCTGCCGACGCGCTACGGATGGCTCGTGCGCAACGAGGGCAAGGCCGACGAGATCGTGGAGGCCGCGAATGTCCCCGCGATCATGCGCACGCTGCACCAGACCGGGCGCCGCGGCATCGAGATCAAGCGCTTCAAGGGCCTCGGCGAGATGGACGCCGAGCAGCTCTGGGAGACCACGATGGACCCCGCCAAGCGCACGCTGCTGCGGGTCACCTGGGACAGCGCGAGCGAGGCCGACCAGCTCT
>CAYPOZ010000008.1:26110-31122 GCA_964412415.1 uncultured Isosphaeraceae bacterium
TGCTGCGCGTGAGCGTCGATGTGGCGGCGGAGGCGAGCAAGCTCTTCACGATCCTGATGGGCGAGGAAGTCGAGCAGCGACGCGCCTACATCGAGAAGCACGCGCTCGAGGTCAGGAACCTCGACATCTGAGTGCGTGGCTCACGGCGCTGGCGCCGCGAACGTGCCGACGCGAGGCATCTCGCCGCGGTTTCCCGCGAACGCCAGCGGAACCAGCACGAGGTCAGGCAGTCCGCGCGCGCGGCGCTCCACCATCACCGCCATGATCCCGTTGGGTGCGGAGTTCGCTGCGGCATCTGGCTGCGGCGAAGGCCGCTGCGTCACGGGATCGCCCTGCCGGACGCCCGAATCGCCGGGCGCGACCGCACCGAGCACGTACGGCACGTCACGCATCCCGTCGTCGGGTGCGATGGTCGTGTCGGCGAGCGCGGATCCAGGCTGGTCCGCGGCCTCGGCCACGTAGCGGAGCGGGCCGCGCCAGATCTCCACGCCTCCATCGGCAGGAACGCGGCGTGGCAGCATCGGGAAGCTGATGAGCATGCGGTCTCCGTCGGTCCACGGGCCGCGCACCGTGAGCATGCGCCCATCAGCCGCGAAGTCGCCTGCCGAGAGCATGCGTCCGCGCGCGGAGAGACGCGCAGATGCGGGATCGATCCAGTCGGGGAGCTGCACCCTAAGGTTGAGCGCCCGCTCGATGGGCGCAGGTTCAGTCGCGTCCGCAGGTTCAGTCGCGCCCGCGGGTTCAGTCGCGCCCGCGGGCCTGGCTGCATCCGAAGGCTGGGAGGAGCGATGAGACAGCGTGAACCCAACGTGGCTGGACCACGGGTAGTCGGTGCCCTGGTCGATGTTCCAGCGGACATCGCCCACCGTGAACGAGAGCTCGCTGTCGGCGATGAACGCCGCGGTCACCGTGGGCACATCGCCGCCATCGACGCGCCAGACCGTGTCGCGGAGCGATGCGAGCGCGGCGAGCGAGCCGCATCCGCGCGCGTCTGCGCCATTCCATTCAGGGCGCACGCACGATGATGCGCATGTGGCGGGCACCTCATGCTGGAATGCCGCTCCGTCGAGCGAGATTGAGGCGAGCGCACCGAAGATTGCCCGCTCATTGGGCGGTGCAGCCGGCGCCGCGGGACGCGGGTCGCACTTCCGGATCGCCTGCTCCACCGCACGCAGACGCGGCGACCAGAACCCACCCCCGACATTGACGGACATGTCCGATGGCGCTGGAGACACCTGCAGCGGGGACGGGGCGCCCGCGCATGCGCCCGGCACGGCTGCAACTGCCAGCACGAAGGCGATCGCCGTGCGGTGCAGACGTTCCATCACCATCACGGTCGAGCCCCCGCAAGCACCAGCAGCGGATCGGCGGCCGATGCCTCGGCGAACCCCCGCGCGCGAAGCAGGCACGCATCGCAGTGACCGCACGGGCGACCTTTGGCATCAGGGTCATAGCAGCTGGTGGTCATCGCGAAGTCGACCCCAAGCTCGGCGCCAAGCGTCACGATGCGCGACTTGGCCATCTCCAGCAGCGGCGCGACGATCGCGATCGCGCGCTCGCCCCGCTGCCACGCCTCCACGCCCGCCCTCGTCGCAAGGTTCGCGAGCCGCTCGAACGCGGCAATGAACTCGGGACGGCAGTCGGGATACCCGGAGTAGTCGACTGCATTCGCGCCGATCGCGATGGCGGTCGCGCCGCGCACCTCCGCAAGCGCCAGCGCAAACGAGAGGAACACTGTGTTGCGGGCCGGCACATAGGTGATCGGGATTGCGCCCGGCGCGCCGATCTCCGCACGGTCCTTCGGCACGGCCACATCCGACGTCAGCGCGCTGCCCCCGAACGCGCGCAGGTCAATCCGCTGCAGCACATGCTCCTCCGCGCCAAGCGCCGTGGCGAGCCTCGACGCGCGCTCAAGCTCGATGCAGTGCCTCTGCCCGTAGTCGAAGCTGAGCGCCGTGCACGCGTAGCCCTCGCGGCGCATCCACGCAAGCGTGACAGCGCTGTCCATGCCGCCCGACAGCAGCACGACGGCACGGCGCTGCGCGCTCATGTGGGGCTCGCGACCGTCTCGAGAACCTGCTGCACGATGCGGCGCGCGGTCGCGGTGTCTCCCGCATGCATCGCAGTTCGCGGCACGATGCGGTGCGCGCACACGCCGACCGCATTCTGCACGATGTCATCTGGCACCACGTAGTCGCGCCCCTCAATGAGTGCCGTGGCACGCGCCGCCTGCGCGAGCGCCAGCGCTCCACGCGGCGAGAGCCCCAGCTGCAGCTCCTCATGGCCGCGCGTCGCCTCGGCGATCGCGATGATGTAGTCGACAAGGGCGCGGTCGAGCCGGATGCGGTCGGTGCGCTCCTGCAGCTCGAGCACTTCAGCGCCCTTGAGCACAGGACGCAGGTCCCGAAGCGCCACGCGCGCGGGCTGCTGGAGGATGATCCTGCTCTCGTCGTCAGGCGCCGGATAGCCAAGCGACAGCCGCATGAGGAAACGGTCGAGCTGGTTCTCGGGCAGCATGTAGGTGCCCTCGAACTCGTATGGGTTCTGCGTGGCGACCACCATGAAGGGCTGCGGCAGCGCATGCACCTGGCCCTCGGCGGTGACGGTGCCCTCAGCCATCGCCTCGAGGAGCGCGCTCTGCGTGCGAGGCGTCGCGCGGTTGATCTCGTCGGCGAGCACGACACTCGCGAAGATCGGCCCTGGCCGGAACTCGAAGCGGCCAGCATCCTTCATCCAGATCGCCACCCCGGTGATGTCCGTCGGAAGCAGGTCGGGCGTGCACTGGATGCGCCCGAAGGTGCAGTCGATGCTGCGCGCGAGCGCCTGCGCGAGCACGGTCTTGCCGACCCCGGGGACGTCCTCGATCAGCACGTGTCCACGCGCCAGAAGGCACGTGACGAGTCGCCGGACCGCCTGCCGGTTGCCCATGTAGACGGAGGCGATGCTCGCCACAAGCGCCTCGATGCGGTCCATTCGCGCGAGGATATCAGTCGATGCATAGGGTTCGTGGGTACAACACCGTTCCCAGGCAGGACCTCATGGTGCACGACGAACGGACAATTCGCGCAGCAGGAGCAGGTCCGCTGCCGCTTGCGCTGCTGCTCATCTCGGGCGGCGCCGTGTGCTTCGCGGTTGCGCTCCTCGCGCCGGCCGCCGCACGCCAGACCGTTGCGCTGATGGGCCGCAGCGGCGCCGAGAGCGCGAGCGCCGAGCTGGCTGACGCAGCTTCCGCAGCGATCGAGTTCCTCGCGACGCTGGTGGTTGCCTCGGGAACGGTCGTCTGGTGGCGCGCACGATCGAGCGCCACGTCACCGCGCACGAGAACGATGGTGCTTTCGGGAGGGGTCATGTGGTGCATCGCCACCGGCTTCCTCGCCTGGATGGCGATGTCAGGCGTGACGAGCGCGTTCCGGGTCGGCCCATCCACATGGATCACCCCCACCGGCGCGTCGCTCGCGCTCGGTGCAGTTCAGGTGCTTGGCGCATCACTGACGGTGCAGGGTGTGCGGCCGGGCCTGCGGGCGCTTGGGGTGCGCTCGGACACCATCGTCGAGGCGCGCTCCGCGGCGGGATCGCTTGAGTTCGCGGTCGTGGCCGCCACCGTGGTCCTTGGGAGCCGGCTGTTCTCCCTCATTCTGCCCTCCTTCGGATGGAGCGCGTGGACGCCGCTGGTCCGGGCGCTGATGAGCCTCTCCGGACTGGTTCTGGCGCTCGCGGCGATCTGGGGCTTTGTGGGGTGCTGGCAGGTGGCCCGTGGGCGCCAGCGCCCCTCTGCCGATTCGGCAGCGTGAGCCCTGCGGGGTACCCAAAATCATGGCTGATTCGCACCTAGCCACGCCAGTCGGCTGGCACGCGGTTTGCATACATGTCTGGCTTCACAACCGACCACTGGAGATCCATACATGGCCGTCAAGAATCTCGCTTTCGATACGGACGCCCGCAAGCTGCTGCTCGCCGGCGTGGAGAAGCTCGCCTCAGCAGTCAAGAGCACGCTCGGCCCGCGCGGCCGCAACGCGGTGCTCGACAAGAGCTGGGGCGGACCGAGCGTCACCAAGGATGGCGTCACGGTCGCCGAGGAGATCGAGCTCCGCAACAAGGCGGAGAACATGGGCGCCAAGCTCGTGAAGGAGGCCGCAAGCAAGACCTCCGACGATGCGGGCGACGGCACCACCACCGCCACAGTCCTCGCTGAGGCGCTCTTCCGCGCCGGTCTCAAGCACGTCGCCGCCGGTGCCGAGCCCAACGCGCTGGTGCGCGGCATGCGCAAGGGCGTCGAGGCCGTCGTCAAGTCGATCGCCGCAGGGGCCAAGCCCGTCGCGAACGTGACCGGCGGCATCGAGAACGTCGCCACCATCTCCGCCAACAACGACCCCGAGGTCGGCACGATCATGGCCGAGGCCTTCGAGAAGGTCGGCAAGGATGGCGTGATCACGGTCGAGGAGGGCAAGGGACGCGACACGATCGTCGACGTCGTCGAGGGCATGCGCTTCGACCGCGGCTACCTCAGCCCGAACTTCGTCACTAACGCCGAGGAGATGACCGTCGAGCTCGACAAGCCCCTCATCCTCATCCATGAGGACAAGATCGACTCGATCGCCAAGCTCGTGCCCTTCCTCGAGAAGGCGCTCGATGCCAAGAAGCCCCTGCTCATCATCGCCGAGGACGTCACGAGCGAGGCACTCAGCACGCTCGTCGTGAACAAGCTCCGCGGCGTGCTCAACGTCTGCGCCGTGAAGGCCCCCGGCTACGGCGACCGTCGCAAGGCGATGCTCGAGGACCTCGCCATCCTCACCGGAAGCACCGCCGTGATGAAGGACCTCGGCATTGAGCTCGACAAGGTCGAGCTGCGCCAGCTCGGCCAGGCCAAGAAGGTCATCATTGACGCCGACAACACCACGATCGTCGAGGGTGCCGGCAGCACGAAGGCGATCCAGGGCCGCTGCGAGCAGATCCGCCAGGAGATCGAGCGCACCGATTCCGACTACGACCGCGAGAAGCTCCAAGAGCGCCTC
>CAYPOZ010000009.1:0-15532 GCA_964412415.1 uncultured Isosphaeraceae bacterium
CACGGTCCCACCTGTGGTCGCGGTCCATCGCCCAGTACCGGCCGATGACTGTCGCAATTCGCGCCCCGGTGCGCACAAGCAGCGGCTCAAGCCTTCGCAGGTAGCCCGCGCCGGAGCGCGGCGCAGTGTCGCGGCCGTCGGTGAACGCATGCACGAAGACGCGCTCGCCCGGGACCCCATCCGCCGCCGCGAGCTCGAGCAGCGACTCGAGATGGGTGATGTCGCTGTGCACCTGCCCGTCCGAGACGAGCCCCATGAGGTGCACGCGGTGCCCGTGACGCGCGCGGTCGAACGCGCGCCGCAGTGCGGGGTTGCTCGCAAAGCGCCCGTCCCGGATCGCCCGAGTGATGCGCATCAGCTCCTGGTCGACGATGCGCCCAGCCCCGATGTTCTGGTGGCCGACTTCGGAGTTGCCCATCACCGGGCCGCCGGGCCCGACGGGCAGTCCCACGTCCTCGCCGCTGGTGCGGATCAGCGTCCGTGGCCAGCGCTCGGCAAGCGCATCGTCGACGGGGGTGTTCGCGCGGCGCACGGCATTGAAGGCATCGTGCGCATGGTGCGGGTTTTCGCCCCATCCGTCCCGGATGACGAGCACGCACGGCACGTTGGCGAGCGGCGCTTGCGGCATGGTCGCAGGATATGCCTCCCATGCCCGGTGCCCGGCGCGGGTAGTCTCGCTGCAACGAGGAGAGATTGCCCATGACAGGCACGGATGCCCAGACTGTTCCGGGAACGCTTCGGGAGCGCTACGAGCTGGTGCGCACGCGAGTCGCTGAGGCGGCAGTGCGTTCGGGCCGCACGCCAGCGCAGGTGCTCCTGGTGGTGGTGAGCAAGACCGCATCGCTTGACCAGATACACGAGCTGATCCAGCTCGGATGCCGAGACTTCGGCGAGAACCGCGTGCAGCAGCTCGTGCAGCGCGCGGCGCAGGTGGGCGAGCACCTTGCCCGGAAGCACGAGCTCTCCGGGGGCACGGCGCCTGAGCTGCGCTGGCACATGGTGGGATCGCTGCAGCGCAACAAGGTGCGCAAGGCGATCGAGGCGTGCCGCCTCATCCACTCGGTGGACAACCTGCGCCTTGCCGAGGAGATCCATTCGCAGGGCCTCCGTCGCGAGCGGCCCGTCGACGTGCTCGTCGAGGTGAACGTGAGCGGCGAGGCGAGCAAGCACGGCATCGCGCCGCCTGCGCTGCGGCACTTCGTGGACCAGCTCGACACGATGATGAACGTGCGCGCCCGAGGGATGATGTGCATGGGGCCGCTCGGCGCGGGACCTGACGAGGTGCGCAGCGTGTTCGCGCGCGCGAAGGAGATCTTCGACGACGTGCGCAAGTCGGGCGCGGGCGGGTCCCACTTCGACCTGCTATCGATGGGCATGTCGGGCGACTACGAGATCGCGGTCGAGTGTGGCGCCAACGTTGTGCGCGTGGGTGGCGCAGTGGTCGGGCCGCCTCAGGTCGAGGACCCAGAGGACGCCTGAACGGCATCCCTCGGCCGCGCCGCGCGGGCAGCGCGCGAGTCCCAGCGCGTGATGTAGCGGGCGATGGGGGTCTGCCCGGATGCGCTCCCGCACGAGTAGCACACCAGCCGCGGGCGCGCGAGCAGGAGGATGGCCAGGTCGACGGCGGCCAGCCCGATGATTCCTGCCACCAGCCATTCGCTCGTGGAGTGGCCGAGCGCGGCGACAACAATGGCAACGACAAGAAGTCCCGAGAGGAACGGGGTCACCTGCGGAAGGCGCTTCGCCCTGTAGAGGGAGCCGCCGCATGCGACGCAGCGGCGGAGGTGTCCGGCGTCATCGAGCGCTCCCTCCCAGTCGACATACACCGTCTCGCCGGTCCGCGGTCCCGAACCGATTCGCACGCGCACGGGGCGTTGCGCGGGATCGATCGTGACGCGCCCGATCCGCCGGCGCGAGGCATCGCGGAGGTCTGCAATCACGCGGTCATCGTACGATTGCGGCATGCCGGATCCTGGACCGCACGAGACTGGCTCAGCGCGTGCCGGCACGCTCCGCGACGCGCTCCGCGGCACCTTCATCGTGCTCGACGGCCCCGACGGGAGCGGCAAGAGCACGCAGTTCAGGAGGCTGTGCGACACGCTCCGCAGCGCGGGTCTCGAGGTGGTCGAGACGCGCGAACCTGGCGGCACCGCGGTGGGGGAGCGGATCCGCGATGTGCTCCTTGACCCCATCCACGGCGACATGACCGTGCGGTGCGAGATGCTGCTGTACATGGCAAGCCGCGCGCAGCTGGTCGAGCGGGTCATCCGGCCTGCGGTCGCGCGCGGCGCCACGGTCGTCGCAGACCGCTTCGTGTCGAGCACGCTCGCCTACCAGGGCACCGCAGGCGGCCTCGCCCAGCCCGAGATCATGGCTGTGGCGGCGACTGCGGTCGGCGGAACATGGCCTGACCTCACGGTGATCTTCGATGTGGATGAGATCACGGCATCGCGCAGGCTCTCGCCGCTGCTCGACCGCATGGAGCAGAAGGGCCTTGAGTTCCACCGCCGCGTTCGTGATGGATATCTCGCGCAGGTGCGCGCACATCCTGACGCGCATCTCGTGGTGGACGCGTCGCAGGATGTCGATGCGGTGACGGAGTCCCTGTTTGCGGGGCTCGCGTCGCGGCTCGGCGCGGTCAAGGCCGCCCAATGCGCGCGGCAATGAGCGTGCAGACGGACTCGGTGGCCGAGCGCAGGTCGTCGTTGGTCACGAACGCGTCGTAGGTGGTGCCTGCCCTTGCGCGGGCGATCTCGCGGGTGCTCTCGGCGTATCGGCGCATGATTGCGGACTCGTCCTCGCGACCGCGCGCGCGCAGCCTGCGAAGCAGCTCCTCCTCGGAGGGCGGCAGCACGAATATGCAGAACGCGTCGGGGTGCCGCACGCGAACCTGCTCGGCGCCCTGCACGTCGATGTCGAGCGCCACGATCCGGCCCTGCGCGATGGCGCGCTCCACCGGCTCGCGCGGCGTGCCGTACCAGTTGCGTCCGAACACCTGCGCGTGCACCAGGAAGAGGTCGGCGTCGATCATGCGCTGAAACGTGCGCTCGTCGATGAAGAGGTAGTCGCGGCCGTTGACCTCGCCGGGCCCAGGCGACCGCGTTGTGGCGCTGACGCTGAAGTCCCCGCCGAAGCGCGCGAGCACCTCTCGCACGATCGATGTCTTGCCGACGCCGCTGGGTCCGCTGATGACAAGCAGCAGGCCAGCGCGTGCGCCGTCGGACGTTCCTCCTGGTTGCGCTCTCTCTGCAGCCATCATTCCCGCGCGAGTCTAGTGATCGGAAAGTTGTCCGAAGTATTCGGAATGAACCCAGTCGGGTCGGGACTCTTGGCGGTGCGGCGAACGGTGGGCGCCGCATGCGTGAACGGGATCACATGGCCCGCCACAGTTGGGGGAAGCAAGGAGACACAATGGGCATCCGGAAGACGTGGATGAGCGTGCCGCCGAGGGATCGCCTCAGGCGGCTGGTGGACCTGGCGCGCGTGTACAGGCGCTGGAGCAGGCAGCAGGTGGCCGAGGCGCTTGGCCGGGAGGCTTCAAAGGTGGTGCCGGAGAGCGGCAACCCCAAGCTCGACCTGGTGATGGCGCTCTCAGCCGCCATGGACTGGGAACCGGGCCACATCGCGCAGTGCGTCTGGCACGGTCATGGGTCTGCCGATGACGCCGCGACCGCGGGGCGAGGCTTCGAGGATCTCGAGGCCGAAGCCATCATGACGGAGCGTGCGGGGCAGTGGCTCCGTCTCGGTCGGCTTGCGCGCGCCATGCGGGCGTGCGCAAGCGATGGCGCCAGCCGCGCCGCCGCATCGCACATGCATGCGATCGCCTGCACCGGCGATGGGCGGTTCGCGGACACGCTGCGCCACGCGCAGTCGGGACTCCTCGAGAGCGATGTCCCAGCACGGACGCAGCTCCTGCTCATGAGGGACCTCGCATGCGCACACGATGCGCTTGGCCACCTTGTGGAGTCGGGCGCGGTCGCGACTCAGCTCATCACGAGGATCGGCGCCTCCCCGGCGGACCCCGCCGCGAGGGAGTGCCAGGCGTACGCGTTCTGGATAAGGGGCAACGCGTCGCGCCGGCGGATCGACACCGATGCGGCCCTCGCGCAGCGGCATGCGGCCGACGCGAGCGCAGACCTGCATGCCGCCATGGCCGCCTACGAGGGCATGGCGACCGGTGCTCCGGGCCTCACCGCGAGCGCGATGGCGCACAGGTGCGCGGGTGCGATCGTGGAGTGCGAGTCGGCGCTCGGCATCATCGCCCCGCAGGACGCCATCAGGCGAATCGAGGACGCGCTCGGTTCCGTAGTCGATGTGGACGAGTATCCGGCAGGCGAGTGGCTCGAGAGTCACGGGTGGTGGGCCGTGTTCGGGTGCGCTATCGCGCTGCGCAGCCTGTCGGCGGCGCCGCTGCAGCGCGCGATGGCGATCCTCACGAACAAGTCCGCGGAAGTCGCCGAGCGCGTCGACAGCTGGCCGCTCCGTGAGCGGGCGTTCTCGTTCGAGCACATCCGTCGCGGGCGAGCGAGCGACGAGGCCGGCATCGAGCCAGAGTGGATCCTCGACCGCGACGAGATGAGGATGATCGCGGGCGCAGTGGGACGGTTCCCCGCGTTCAGGGACATCGGAATGGAGATCCTGGCCACCGCCCGGCTGCTCGAGCCGGCGTGAGCGGACTGCAGGGACGCAGCGATGCCACCGGTGCGGCGGCGCTTCGGCGCTGCCGTGCCGGTGGCTGGCGTGTGCCAGCGTCTGGCGCATGCCGGTGGCGCTGCCGTGCAGCGCCTTCGGTCATCCGTGGATGAGGCGGCCTTCGGTGGCCAGCGCGGCCTCGTGGATCGACTCGTGCATCGTCGGGTGCGCGTGCACAGTGCTGATGATGTCCTCGGCGGTGGCCTCGAGGCGCTTCGCCAGGCCCATCTCGCCGATGAGCTCGCTCGCGTCCTCGCCAAAGATGTGCGCGCCGAGGATCTCGCCGTATGGCTCGCTCGTGATGATCTTCACGAGACCATCGGTGGCGCCAACGGCGATCGCCTTGCCGTGGTTCTTCAGCGGGTACTTGCCGACCTTGATCTTGAGGCCCTTCTGCTTCGCCTCGCGCTCGGTCATGCCGATCGACGCGACCTGCGGGTTGCAGTAGGTGCAGCCCGGGAACGCTGCGTAGTCGACGCCGAGCGTGTGGTGGCCCTTCATGCGCTCGACGCACGCCACGGCCTCCTCGCTCGAGATGTGCGCAAGCCACGGCGGCCCGACCACGTCGCCGATCGCATAGATGCCGGGCACGTTCGTCTGGTACGTGGGCTCGGTCTTGTCGCGGTAGTCGGTCCAGATGTGGCCCTTCGCGGGGCCCGAGTCCCACAGCCTGATGCCGAGCGACGGCGCAAAGAGCCCGTCGATGCGCGGCTGAACGCCGATCGCCACCAGCACGACCTCGGCGTCGAGCTTCTCGACCTTGGTCTCGTCCTTGACGTTGAAGACGGTGACGGTGGCGCCTGACTTGCCCTTCTCGACCGACTTGACGCTCATCCCGAGCTTGAAGGACATGCCCTGCGCGGTGAACGACTTGAGCGCAGCCGCCGAGATGTCGTCGTCCTCGACGGGCAGGATGCGGTCCTGCATCTCGATGACCGTGACCTTGGTGCCGAAGGCGTTGTAGAAGTAGGCGAACTCCATGCCGATCGCGCCGGACCCGATCACGATCATCGACTCGGGACGCTTTGGCAGCGTCATCGCGTCGTAGCTCGACACGATCACCTTGCCGTCGCATGGCGCGAAGGGGAGCTGGCGCGGCTTTGCGCCGGTGGCCACGAGCACGCGGTCGGCCGTGAGCACCTGCGTGGGTGCACCCGATGCGGCCGAGCCGTCGTAGTAGCCGCCGGCGGACGTGCGCACCTCGACGGTGCACGGCTTGAGGAGGAACGCGATGCCGGAGTTGAGCTGCGTGGTCACTCCGCGGCTGCGGCCGATGACCTTCTCCCAGTTGACCTTCACTGCATCCGGCTTCATGTCGAAGCCCCAGTGCTCGCCGTGGCGGATCGCCTCCATGTAGAGCTCCGCGTTGTGCAGGAGCGCCTTGGTGGGGATGCAGCCCCAGTTGAGGCAGACGCCGCCGAGCTTGTCGCGCTCGATGCAGGCCACCTTCATGCCCATCTGCGTGGCGCGGATCGCGCCCACATAGCCGCCAGGTCCGCCGCCGATCACGATGAGGTCGTAGTGCTTTGCATCTGCCATGTGCATGCTCCGTGGAGGGCGTGGCATGGTAGGGACCATCGCCCCGGTCCTGCTACGATCTGCAGCCCTTCACCGTCAATTCGGACACCTGCGTGCGAACAGCTCTCCTCAGCGACATCCATGGCAATCTCTCCGCCCTCGAGGCGGTGCTGGCTGATATTGCGTCCAAGGGCTGCGACCGCAAGGTGTGCCTGGGCGACATCGTGGGCTACGGGCCCGATCCGCGCGAGTGCGTGGACCTTGTCGCGCAGCACTGCGAGTGGAGCCTGATGGGCAACCACGACTTCGGGGTCCTCTACGAGCCCACGCACTTCAATGCGGCGGCCGAGAAGGCGGCCTACTGGACGCGCGGCCAGCTCGAGGCAGATGCGGGCAACGACCGCGAGGGCGCGCAGCGCCGCTGGGACTTCCTTGGGCGACTCCGGGTGCGGGTGGCGATGGACGAGTTCCTCGCGGTACACGGCACGCCGCGCCGCCCCATCAACGAGTACCTCTTCCCCGAGGACGCGCAGAAGGACCCCCGCAAGCTCGAGCAGATCTTCGACCGCGCGCAGCCGTCGCGCCACATCATGGTCGGGCACACGCATGTTCCGGGCGTGTTCGTCGACGAGCCCGACTTCGTGCGCCCCGATGACATGACCGACGCCACATACGCCTTTTCGGCGGAGGAGCGGGTGATCGTCAATCCGGGATCCGTTGGGCAGCCACGCGATCTCGATCCGCGCGCCAGCTACGCGATGCTCGAGTCGGACGAGAGCGGGCGTGCGGTGAAGGTCCAGTTCATGCGCGTGCCGTACGACATCGAGCGGACGGTTGGCCGCATCCTCGCGATCCCGGAGCTCTCCAACTGGCTTGGCGAGCGGCTTCGCGAGGGTCGCTGACCGCACGCCGGCGACGCAGCACAGACTTCGGAGGAATCGACAGCCCATGCAGCCACAGGCCAGACGCTCTCTCATCACCTTCCTCGTTGTGGGAGTGGCGCTCGCTGTGGCGATCATCATTGCTGTTGGGCCAGGCAAGCAGCGCGACGCTGCGGCACCCACCGCAGACGCGCCCGACGCGAAGGCGCAGGCATCGTCGGCAGACGCCGAGCGCGCACCTGGTGCCGAGGGAAAGGCGACTCAGGCCGAAGCATCGCCAGCCGGCGCGACTGCAGCGGCGGCAACGGCGCAAGATGCGCGTGCGGCCGGTTCGGGTGCGGTGACGCCATCTGACGCTCCGCCTTCCGCATCGCAGCCGGCCGCTCCGGTCGCCACCGTGGCGCGCACGCTGACGGCGCGCGCACCTGCCGAGGCGACCGAGAGCCCGGCAAGCATCGGCTCGCTAGAGGCAGGGCAGGCGCAGATGCGGGTTGACTTCTCGCCCAACGCCGCAGGCATCTCACGTGTCGTGTTTGCCGACATCTGGGACAGCGCGGCCGACTGGCGTGCCGCGCGTGTCCACCGGGCGGCCGTGAAGGCCGGCTCGGCGAACCCGCAGCCGATGCCGCCCGAGAGTGCGCGGTACTCGATCGAGCCGCTCTCGACGCTTGGAGGGATCGAGGTCCCCCTGCTGGCGACCCATTCCATCGAGGTCGACGGCGTTCGAGTGAGCCTCTTCGGCAAGGTATGGAGCCAGACGGCGCCTGGCACCTTCACCAGCGAGGTTTCGAGCGAGGACGGCTCGGTGCGCCTGCGCATCACGCGGTCATTTGCGATCGCGGAGGGCGGTGAGGGCTTCGACCTGTCGGTGGCGCAGCGCGTCGAGAATCTCGGCACCGCACCGGTGTCCGCATCGCTCGTGCACTTTGGCCCCGGCGACCTGAGCCTCGAGTCCGGTGCGCTGATGGACGTACGCCGTTTCCAGATCGGCTACCTGCTCAGCGCCAAGCGCGATCCGGCCGAGAGCGCAGTCATCACGCACGATGCCGTCATCGAGCACGCGGACGCCGTGAAGCGCGTTCAGGCGGACCAGTTCACGCTGTGGCCTGGACCGGCGCAGCGCGAGAGCGGCGACCGCATCTCGTGGTTCGGCAGCACCAACCGCTACTTCTCGCTGGCCATCCACGCGCCCTTGAGCGCAGCGCCTGGCGCGCCGGCGGGCTCGAAGTCGGCAGCCAGCGCCATCGGAGAGATCCGCGCACGGCTCGGCGATGCGCACCCCGAAGGCATGGGAACCGGTCCCGTTGTCTTCACCTACGTGTACTCGCCGTCGCAGCGCATCGAGCCCGGCGCCACCGGCGAGTGGACGCTTGGCGCGTTTGCGGGACCGCTTGAGCGGTCGATGCTCAAGGGCACAGAGCCGTACAGCGCGCTCGGCATGGTCGGCCTGATCATGTACCAGATCGGCGGGTGCTGCTCGTGGTGCACCTTCGCGTGGCTCGCGAACGTCCTTGTGGAGTTCCTCGCGCTGCTGCACGACTATGTGGTCTTCGACTGGGGGCTCGCCATCATCGTGCTCGTCGTGGTGGTGCGCTTCCTGCTCCACCCGATCACCAAGAAGGCGCAGGTCAGCATGACGCGCTTCTCGAAGGCGATGGGCGAGATGAAGCCGGAGCTCGAGGCGCTTCAGAAGCGCTTCGGGGATGACCAGGCCCGCATGCGCCAGGAGCAGATGCGCCTCTACAAGGAGAAGGGCGTGTCGCCCGCAGGATGCGTCGGTGGCCTCGCGCCGACGTTCCTGCAGATGCCGGTGTGGATCGCGCTCTACGCGGTGCTCTACCTCGCCTACGAGCTGCGGCAGCAGCCCGCGTTCTTCGGCGTGTTCCAGCTCGCGGGAGGATGGGAGTTCCTCGGCGACCTGAGCTCCCCTGACCACTTCATCAGCTTCGGGCGCACGTTCGACCTGTACCTCTTCAAGGTCTCGGGCATCAACCTGGTGCCGCTGCTGATGGGCGGCGTCTTCTGGCTGCAGCAGAAGTACATGGCTCCGCCCACCGCGATGAAGCTCTCGCCCGAGCAGGAGCAGCAGCAGAAGATCATGAAGGTCATGACGGTGGTCATGTTCCCGCTCATGCTCTACGCGGCGCCAAGCGGACTCACGCTCTACATCATGACGTCGACGCTCGTGGGCGTCTTCGAGTCGATGCAGATCCGCAGGTTCATCGCTCGCGAGGACGCTAAGCCGAAGCCCGCGCCGGGCACGGCGCCAAAGAAGAGGAAGGATGCGCTTGCGCGCCTCTACGAGTCCGCGATGGAGCGCACCCGTGCGAAGGAGCAGGCGCGGCGCGCCCGCACGTTCAAGGACAAGGACCGCTGACCAGGGATGGCCTCGCCCCTCGGCGGCACAATCGTGGCGCGCGCGAGTGGGGCGGGGCACTCGGTGCGCACAATCTCATTAAAAACAAAACCTGACGCGCGCGTAGCGCTCGGTTCGCTTTCGGGCCAAGCTGTCGGGCCCCCGGCGCGCGGCGTGCACCGGATCAGGATGAGGCTGTCCATATGCGGCGTGCCATGCGAGTGCCCTGCGCTGGCGCTCGTGACGCCTGGACCGCGGTCGTTCACCGGCGAGGACTGCATTGAGCTTCTCGTGCCCGGAAATCCTGCGCTTGCGGATGCAGTGACGGACGCGCTGCTCGCCGTGCCCGGCGTGGTGGCGGCGGCACCCGGCGCATTCATGGCGCGCGCGCACGCCGCGGGACGAATCGCGCTCGACGACGCGGAGCGCATCGCGCTTGAGATCGGCGCTGGGCACGCACACGAGCTGGAGGCGGCGCGCCACGCTCAGGACAACCCGCTGGTGCAGGCCGCGCACCGTGCATCGGAGGGACTCGCGGAACTGCTCGCGCGGGTAGAGGCAGGCATCGACTTCACCGATGCCGAGGATGTGGTCGCGATCGCACGCGAGGACCTGCGCAGCTGCGCCGGCGCTGTGGGCAGCGAGATCGCGCGCTGGATCGACGGATCAGCGCCGATCGAGTCGTTGCGGCCGGTGGCGCTGGTCGCGATGCGCGGCGCGCCCAACGCCGGAAAGTCGAGCCTCTTCAATGCGCTGCTTGGCAGGGCACGCGCAGTGGCGAGTCCGGTGGCCGGCACCACACGCGATGCGATCGCCGAGGAGACGGAGTTCCGCACGGCGCCTGGGGTCGCGTCGGGGACCGGGATCCGCGCGATGCTCGTGGACACGCCAGGCATCGAGGACCCGCGTAGCGCGATCGATGCGCTGATGCAGGAGCAGGCGCGCGCCACCGACCGCGCCGACATCATCCTGCTCTGCGAGCCTCTCGCAGCGGTCATGGCCGCCACGTCGCATGGCACGCAGGAGCGCAGCGCGGACGCAGCAGGAGAAGATGCGCTCGGCGATATGGCTCAGCCGCTCGCCGCGAGCGTCATCCGTGTGGCGACGCGATCGGATGAGGTGCCTCATGAGGCGCGCCGTGCGCCGCCAGGAGTGGCGTGCACCAGCGCAGTCACTGGCGAGGGCGTGGGGTCGCTCGCGTCGGCGATCGCTGCAGCGCTCGCGTCGCGCGAGGGCGGCACCGGGACGTCGCACCGCATCGGGGTCCTGGCGCGGCACCGGCAGGCGATGGCGCTCGCTGGGGAGTGGCTCGCGCGGTGCATGGAGGCTGCGGGAGACGGGACAGGTCCCGCGATCGAGCATCCTGAGCTGGTAGCCGATGCGCTGCGCGGTGCGCTTGATGCGCTCGGCGAGGTGACAGGCGAGGTGACGCCCGATGACGTGCTCGGGCTCGTCTTCTCCAGGTTCTGCATCGGCAAGTGACCTCGAGCACTACCTTGGAGCGCATGTCCCGACAGCCGCTGATGACGCACCGAATGCCGATGAGGCCGAGGTACTGCGAGTGCGACCCGATGGGCGTTGCGCACCATAGCGCGTACCCAGTCTGGTTCGAGATCGGCCGCACGGAACTCCTTCGTGCGTGCGGCCACTCGTACGCGGACGTGGAGCGCGAGGGCGCGTTCCTGGCCGTCACGCGGCTCGAGGTGAGCTACCGCAGGCCCGCGCGCTACGACGAGTCGCTTGACCTCGAGACGTCGCTTGTCGATGTCGGTCATGTCAAGATCGAGCACAGCTACCGGCTGATGCGCGACGGCGAGCTGCTCGCGACTGGCGCCACCACGCTCGCGTGCCTCGACCGCGACGGCAAGCCGCGCGCGCTGCCCGCATCGCTGCAGTTCAACGGGTGAGCGAACCGGCATGGCACGACGCACCAGAGGGCAGCCGCGCGAGCAAGTTGCGGATCCTGCATTGCGGCGCCTCATTGCGCTTCAGCGCGCAAAGGGCGGATCGCGCCCGAGCGAGAAGCAGGTCGCCGACACGGGCGCGGCCTTCCGCGCCATCGGCGACGAGCTGCGCAGGTCCGCGAAGCGGCTCGGCGGGATCATGGAGGCGTGGGACGACCTTGTGCCTGCCTCGCTCCGCGATGCGACACGGGTCGAGTCCTTCGAGCGAGGCACGCTGACGGTGACTGCGGAGTCTTCGGCCACGATCTATGCGCTCGACCGCGAGATGCGCGCGGGGCTCGAGGCAGCGCTCCAGAGCGCAACTGGCGGCCGTCTGCAGCGCGTGCGAAGCCGCATCGGGCGCATCGGCCAGGATCCGGATCCGGACCCTGACGCGCGCTGACGTGCGGTGCGTGCGCTCCTTCCACCGCGCTACCCTCTGCGCCCATGGTCGGCATCACCATCAGAGGGCTCAGCAAGAGCTACGACGGCGTGCCGGCGGTGCGCAGCGTCGATCTCGACGTGCCGCCAGGAGCGCTGACGTTCCTGCTTGGGCCCTCGGGCTGCGGCAAGAGCACGATGCTTCGCATGATCGCGGGCTTCGTCGAGCCGAACGCGGGCTCGATCCGGTTCGGCGACCGCGACGTCACGCAGATGGTGCCCGAGCGCCGCAACGCGGGGCTCGTCTTCCAGAACTATGCGCTGTGGCCGCACATGACCGTTGCGCAGAACGTGGCGTTCGGCCTCGAGGTGCGCAAGATGCCAAAGCCCGACATCGCGCGCCGCGTGGACGAGTGCCTCAGTCTCGTGCGCATGGGCGAGTACGCGTTGCGCACCCCAAACCAGCTCTCAGGGGGGCAGCAGCAGCGCGTGGCGCTTGCGCGGGCGATCGCGTTCCGTCCAGACGTGCTCCTGCTCGACGAGCCGCTGTCGAACCTTGACGCGAAGCTGCGCATCGACATGCGCGCGGAGATCCGGCGCATCGTCGACGAGCTGCGCATGACCACGATCTACGTGACGCATGACCGCGACGAGGCGCTCTCGCTTGCGGACTCGATCGTGGTGATGCGGTCGGGCGATGTGGTGCAGCGTGGCACGCCGCGGGAGCTCTACGAGCGCCCCAACTCGCGGTTCATCGCCGGGTTCCTCGGCGAGACGAACCTGGTCGAGGGCACGATCGATGGCGCGCCAGGTGCCGACGCGATGGTGCAGGTGCGTACGCCGATCGGCACGCTTCGCGCCTACGTGCCCGAGTCGCTCGCGCGCAGCGGCACGGTGACGCTGTCGATCCGGCCGGAGGCGATGGCCCTGATGCGCGGCGACGCGAGCGCCTCCACGGGCGCAGACGTGATCAGCGCCACCATCACGTCGACCACATACCTCGGCGCTGTGGCGCATCACGAGGTTGCCGTAGGCGGCATCTCGCTGCGCGTGCTCGAGACGAACCCGCGTGTCCCGGCTCGCTCGGGGGAGAGCGTGCGGCTGGCCGTTGCCCCGGATCAGGTCGTTGGCGTAGCCGGCACGCCGTGACCTTGCTTCGGCGGGCGCACGAGAAGCACCGCCACCGCAAGCGCAAGACCCATCGAGGCGCCCTGTGCCGCGAATCCGGTGACCATGCCACGCCTGCGCGCATCCGCTGCCGCCTGCGCAAGCTCGGGCGCGCGTGTGGCCAGTTCCCCTGCGGAGGCAAGGTCGCCGCCGAGCGCGCGTGCCACCAGTTCCGATGACCGCTCCTGGTGGCTTGAGAGGTTGCGCTCGCCCACGAGCCCCGAGAACGACGCTTGCGTGAGGATGCCCACGATCACCACCATGAAGGCGAGCCCCAGCGAGCTGCCCATCTGCCGGAACGAGTTCAGGATGCCGCTTGCCTCGCCTCGCCGTGACGGATCGACGCGGCTCAGCGCGTCGGTGTTCGTGGGCGTCATCGCAAAGCCAAGCCCAGCGCCCAGCAGCGCCATGCCGCCCGCAATCACCGCATAGTTGCCGACGGCGATCCCAGTCACCTCGATGGCAACGCCAGCGACCGCGAGCGTGAGCCCTATCAGCACCGGCCTGCGCACGCCTACACGGTCGTACATGCGGCCAGCGAAATGGATGACAAAGAGCACGGGGATCAGCAGCGGGAGCGTCGCCATTCCCGCGTGCAGCGGATCGAACCCGAGCGCATCCTGGAAGTAGATCGAGAGGAAGATCGTCTGCCCGATCGTCGCAAACTGGATGAAGAAGAGCGTGAGGCAGTCCCCGAGCAGTCCGCGGTCACGCAGCATCGGGAGGTCGATGAGGGCACGGCCGTGCGGCGAGAGGCGCCACTGCCTGCGCACGAAGGTGAGCATGAGCAGTGCGCCGGTTCCCGCGATGATCCACGGCGCCGGCGCATCCCATCCACGCCATGCGACCGACTGCAGCCCACCGACAAGAAGCGGCATGCCGCACAGGATGAGCGCGACCGACAGCGCGTCGACTGGCCGCCGCGCGCGCTTCACCGCCGGCAGCCCGATCCTCGATGCGAGCGCGAGCGACGCCGCCGCGATCGGCAAGTTCAGCCAGAACACCCAGCGCCACGATGCTGCCTCGACGATGGCGCCACCGATCACCGGGCCTGCAGCAAGGAACAGGAGTGAGATGCCTCCATATGCGGCCATCGCCCTTCCGCGCTCGCCCGGCGCGAAGCTGTCCGTGACGATGGCTGCGCTCGCGGGCTGCATGATTGCGGCGAAGGCTCCCTGGGCGATCCGGCCGACGACGAGCTGCCACGGCTCCTGCGACACCCCGCACCCGATTGACGCAAGCAGGAAGCCGACCATGCCCACGCGGAACGCGCTTGGCCTGCCGATGACGTCCCCGATCCGCCCACCGAGCGCAAGGCACGATGCGAGCGCCAGCAGGTAGCCGTTGACGACCCATCCCCGTCCCTCCGCGCCAAGGCCGACGTCAGCCTGGATCGTGGGCAGCGACACGCCGACCACCGTCGAGTCCAGCATGATCATCGAGAGCGACCCGGTCATCGCGACCAGCGTCCACCATCGACGCGGGTCGGCGGAAGCTGGATCTCGGTCTGCCATGAGCGGGATCGTAAGGAGCGAGGCGCGTGGTAGAACGGTGCGCATGGCGCAAGGCGTTCCGAAGCACTGGTCACGGGTCATTCTCCCGCTCGGCGCAGTCGCGGCGCTGGGCATCCTGGTCGTGGTGATGATGAGCGTGCCGCCAGAGGCATCGACGGTGCGCACGCCGATGCAGCCGGACCAGGCGGCATCGGCGCGGGCGCCCACTGTGCCTGCAGGCGAGCGCGCAGCACGTGCGCCGGCGGAGCCGAAGGCCAGCGCGCCGGCAGCGACGAAGTCGGGCGCACCCAAGTCCGGCGCACCCAAGTCCGGCGCACCCAAGCCCGGCGCATCCAAGTCCGGCGCCACGACCGCCGCAAAGCCCCGTGCAGACGATCCGTCTCAGACGGTCGAGTACCGGTTCACGTCCATCGACGGACGCGAGTGGTCATCGGAGGCGCTGCGCGGGAAGGTCGTCTTCGTGGACTTCTGGGCCACCTGGTGCGGCCCGTGCAGGGCCACGATTCCAGAGCTCGCACGCCTTGCCCGCGCGTTCCCTGACGATGTCGTGGTGATCGGCGTGAGCAAGGAGCCCGCATCGACGGTTACGTCGTTCATCGAGGGCAAGGACATTCCGTACCCCTGCGTGGCGGGCCCGCTTCCGGGCATGCCCTACCAGTTCCGAACGGTGCGGAGCATCCCGACGATCTTCGTCATCGATCGAGAGGGCCGCATTGCGAGCACGCTGGTCGGCCGCCACTCGTTCTCGCAGCTCTCAGCGGCGTTCCGCGCAGCGGATGCGCTGCCCGCAGCGGCCGGGGGCTGACGCGCCGGCAGCGGCGGACGGTGGACGCGCCGTTCCGCCTGTGCGCGGCATTCAGTGGGTCAGCCTGCTTGCGGGGACTGGAGAGAGCTCCGCCGCACCTGGCGGCCGCCATCGCAGCGCAAGGGCCTCGCTCCCCGTGGCCTCGAAGAACCTGATCGAGATGCGGTGCCGGCCTGAGCCCAGCGCAATGTCGCCTGTCTTCTCGGTGGTCGCCGGTTCGCTAAAAAAATAAATGACGACCTTGGAGTCGATCTCGAGGATGGCCCCGTCGTCGC